>CANHIS010000023.1 GCA_947460255.1 Bacteroidota bacterium | reverse complement strand
GCTTAGAAAAGAGGTTTACACCAAAATCAACGAACGTCGCTTATCCTCTGCAACCGAGCTAAATTCCCTGTTCAACAAACTACTAAATCTTCGACACCAAGTTGCTGTTGGAGCTGATTACGAAAACTTCCGCGATTACATGTTCGATGCCCTCGGGCGCTTCGATTACACAGCGCAACATTGCTTCGATTTTCATAATAGCGTGGCTGAACACATTGTGCCAATTATCTCTTCTTTCGAATCTGAAAGAAAAAGATTACTCGACTACGAGAAATTAATGCCTTGGGATTTAGAGGTTGACCCAGAGCTTCAAGCTCCTTTAGAACCCTACAAAAACTCAGATGATCTGATCGAAAAAACAATCGAAGTATTTAGCAGAATTCGTCCTGATTTTGGCCAAGTAATTCGGTTGATGCAAGAAAAGGGTCATCTAGATTTAGATTCTAGAATTGGCAAAGCGCCAGGTGGTTATAATTATCCGCTGCACCGATCTTCGCTGCCCTTCATTTTCATGAATTCTGCTGGAACCATGCGTGATATGGTTACCATGATGCACGAAGGTGGCCATGCGGTGCACTCTTGGCTTAGCAAAGACCTTGATCTTACAGCATTCAAAAGCACGCCTTCAGAAATTGCTGAAGTGGCCTCTATGGCTATGGAATTAATCTCGATGGAACATTGGGACGTATTTTTTCAAGATGCGGAAACACTAAAGCGGGCTCGAAAATATCAACTTGAGAAAATCCTTTCCATTCTGCCATGGATAGCCACAGTTGATGCGTTTCAACATTGGCTCTATCTAAATCCAAAGCATTCAGAGCAAGACCGACAAGTTGAATGGATTCGTGTTTTTAGAAAATATGCGGGAAATGTTATCGACCGCAGCGAAACCTCAGCTTATGAACCTTTTGGATGGCACCGTCAACTTCACATCTTTGAAGTGCCATTTTATTACATCGAATACGGAATTGCGCAACTTGCCTCTATTGGAATCTGGAAAAATTACAAAACGAATCCTCAGAAAACGCTCGAGCAATATACTACAGCGTTAACAGCCGGTTACACCCATACTTTGCCCGAATTGTATGAAATGGCCGGGATAAAATTTGATTTTTCGAGCGAGTATATTCGTGAACTTGCTGCTTTCGTGCAGGACGAACTCAATCAGCTTAAATAGTTAAAATTTAACGCGGAGTTGGATTCTGAAATCCGATCTTAATGGCCCTTGAACTTCAGTGAGCCCTGATCCAGTTTGATCCAAATCAGTGTAGAAGAACTGTGCGTATCTAAACCAGAGATCAATACTTCTATTGAGACTGTATTCAACATTTAGATAGGTTCTAGAACCCTTGTTGAAATATGCTGGAATGGAGAACGAATACAACATATCGTTTTCGTAGGCATAAATTCTCGGATTAAAGCCATCTGTGCGAAATAGCGCGTAACGAAATGAAAATGAAATAGGCTTCATCATTGGCTTGTAGATGATGTCCTGCATCACGGCATAGCCTTGTTCTACATTGTTTTCGATGGTATTAAAACGCACATATTCAACTCGATTTCTAAGCTTAAATGACGGAGAAATCTTGTAGATGATATCATATCGAAAGTTTTGCTGCAGCTGTTCCAGCGGAAAGTCTATCAATTCGTCAAAGTCAGAAGTGGTATTCCTGGCTCGAATGCGTTCACGGTACCGGAAATACATATCCATTGAACGTGAAGGCGTATAATTGATTTGTGCAAGCGCGTCATAGCCATTAGAGGGCGCATCAACCAAAAAACGCAGCCATGGGTATGTCCAATAATCATAATACCCTGAAATACTTACGCTTTTGGATGGACGAATATTCACTCCCATGTAGGTTCCATACTCATTTATGGCGCGGGATCCTTCAGCAATCGCAGCGGTATAAACAGCTTGATAATCTCTGCCAAACCTACGATGCAATAAAGAAAAAGATAATTTGGGATCTAGACTTGCAATTAAACCTGCTGTTGCCGAAACTCCTCCGTTTTTACTTCTAGCCACCTCTCCAAAAAGGTTGAGATTTCTGTACACCCAATTAAAATCAAAGCCTATGTTTTGGTTGTTTATCCCATTAAACTCAAAGGCGTTGTATGGTGCATCAGAACGGGTGAGCGCAGCACTGTATTTGAAATCGGCGAATGTGATACCCAGATTTAAATTTCTCTTTTTCCAAGCAAGATGGCCACCAACCACTTGTTCGTTGATGTTTCCTTTGTCGAGCAATTCATTAGGCGTGCGATGAAAACCGCTTAGATTGAAATTCGAGAATGCTTGAATATCCTGACTCACAGAATCGATCGATGAAGCATTTGTATTTACTTTTTTCATCGATCCAAAGGCAGTTATTTCAAACGCCCCAAGCGCCCAGGTGGCTCCCACTCCACGTAGAAATAAGTTTTCATTGATCGAAGTATAGGGTTTTAATCCTAATCCTGACCGCTTAACATTCATGGCATCAGCTGTTTTCCCAAAACCAAAACCTGTCCAAAGTGCCAAGCCTTGTCCAAATTGCGCTTGAAAATCGCCTATAGTTAAGGCTTTCAATCTTCCAATATTTCTGAGTGCGAAATGCGCTGAATAAAAGTCGAAACCTTGGCGTTGACTTCCTTTGAAAAACTCTTCTCCGGCATCTTTTTCTGCTGTAAATCCAGCACTCACAAAAGTTCCATATTTGAATCTATAACGAGCAAAAAGTCTTTGCGGACTTCCCATAAAGCGCACGTTTGGATTATCGGCTAAAGTTGCAGAATCGGCTTCGCTGAACCCCTTTTGCTCTTGAATCACTTGTGCCGTTCTAAAAACTGCTTCTTGTGTGGCATATTTAAAAATGTCACGCAAGGAGATATTCAATCGATTCAGGTCTCTAGAGACTTTAACAAATGGCAGCAATTGGTAAATGGTTGGAAGATCAAATCCAGGTACCGCTTGAAGTTCATAAATCGACAGAAGCTTGCCGTACTTTTGTCGATAAGTAATTAATGAGGCAATCTGAAAATCTGAAACAATAAACAGTTGTTGCAAATCTTCGGTAGTCGCTGTATTTAGTTCCAAAGGGTTCCCCTTGTAATAGTTAAGCGCCTCAAAAACTGTTGTAAAGTCGATATCCTCAGAAGCATTTTCTGCAATCGTTTCGATTTTCTGCTCGATGAAACCATCTGTTCTAGGATCAGGCAACTGTTGACCAAATCCATGCAAACAAATAACCAATAAGAAAATTAGAATCCTACTTTTCATTCCCTGCAGTTGGATTGAAAGTGAGAGAAATCTTTGGTGTAAAACCTAAGACTTGATGAAACGCCCCTGCAAAATCTAATTGAAACTTCTTCATCTGCAGTCCGAAGCCAAAATTGCTATTCATTGGGTTTCCTGAAATTCCTGCTCTAACGTACAAAATGTCAATGGGACGATACTCGAGACCTCCGCGGAGAACCGGTTTTTGATAAAGTGCATTTTCAACCTCTGCCACCACAAAAACTTGGCTTGAGAAAAGATATCGTGCACCAAACCTGATCACCGATGGAATTCTTTCATCATCAAACTCCGCAATTCGAGATTGATTAGGATTGAATAGATGAGCTGCTAAGGTTACCTTTTTGCCTGCTTTGTAGATGGCTCCAATTTCTGCAGTAAATGTGGATGAGCTGCCATAAAATTCGGAGAAAACGGCTGACTGAAAATTAAGTTGCATGCCGATACTAAGGAAATCGCCAAATGCTCTTCCGTATGCGAGTCCAATCTTATTCTCCTTGTAAGCTTGATAGCCGAACGAACGAAAACTTAAACCGAATGTTCCTTTACCAATCGGTATGGCCAATGCTCCTGCACTTATTCCAAGTTCAGGCATCAAGAATCGACTTTCGTAATAAACGCCTGCCGAGATTTTCCGAATCGATCCTAAACCTGCTTGATTGTGGTGAACACTCCACACATCACTTAATGTTAAACTTGCATTCGCCAAGCCAGCAGAACGAGCTCCAACTGGCTGATTCTCGTTGCCTGCAATAGTAGGGAGTTGAAATACTGCAATGAATATTGCACAAAAAGCAACAGATAAAAGCTTTCTCATAAACGCCTCAATTTACAGCGTTTGTTATTACCTGATGCAAACTGAATGCTGTAAAAATATTAACTTAAATTGTGAATTTCCTCTGAAAACTCAATCCAAGGCGCTCTGGCTCTTCTAAAGTTCCCATTACTTTATCGGCCAACTCTTGTTGGTAGCGTTCCAAATCTTGTGCGATTGAAAGGTTGGAAGCTCCTAAAATTCTAACAGCCAGCAAACCAGCATTGGCAGCTCCATTGAGTGCCACTGTTGCTACTGGTATACCAGACGGCATCTGAAGGATCGACAAAACAGAATCCCAGCCATCAATAGAGTTTGACGACTTCACAGGCACACCTATCACAGGCAAAGTTGTTAATGAGGCAACCATCCCCGGAAGGTGAGCTGCTCCTCCAGCACCTGCAATAATCACTTCGATGCCTCGATGTCGGGCTGATTTTGCATAATCAAACATCCTATCAGGCGTTCGATGTGCTGACACAATGGTGACTTCGAACGGTATCCCAAATTTTTCGCAAACTTCTGCGGCTGGCTTCATCACAGACAGATCACTGCTGCTTCCCATGATGATGGCAATACGTGCTTTTTCCATAGTTACTAGGCAATTACTTTGATGACATCTCTCACTTTATGGGCGATTTTCATAGCTTCTGCTGTTGATTCTGCGGTGACAGTGATATGGCCCATCTTTCGATATGGTTTGGTAGTTTTCTTGCCGTATAAATGGACACTCACTCCAGGCATTGCTGAAATTTCTTCCAATCCAACATACTTTACATCCCCAGAATAACCAGGTTCACCAAGCACATTCAACATCACAGCAGGCTTAACAGTAGATGTTTCGCCTGGAGCCCATCCTACAATACTTCGGAAATGTTGATCGAACTGACTAACCACATTTCCTTCGATGGTATGATGTCCGGAATTATGCGGACGTGGTGCCATTTCGTTTACAATTAACTGATTGTTTATATCAAGAAAAAACTCAATGGCAAGCAATCCTTGAATCCCAAGCTTTTGGGCGATGTCAATTGCCATTTCTTCAGCCTGAGATGTTACATGAACCGGTAATTCTGAAGGAGCAGATAAAAATTCAACAAGGTTAGCTTCCGGATGAAACACCATGTCAACAGCCGGAAATGCTTTAAATGATTTATCTGCATGTCCAGAAACCATTACTGCAATTTCCATCTTAATGTCGACTAGTTTTTCAAGTAAAGATGGCGAATCAAATGCCTCTTCAATATCAGCCTTTGAGTTTAAACGCTTTACACCTTTGCCATCATAACCAGAAGTAAATAGCTTTTGAAAACAAGGAAACCACGATTCATCTAAATCAGAGATTTCTGCTCGATTCTCTACAAATACATACGGTGAAGTTGGAATATTATGCATTGCATAAAAATCTTTTTGCTTCCCTTTATGCTGAATAAGCGACAAAACATGCGACTGAGGATAAACCCGAATACCTTCACTTTCTAATTGTAAAACAGCGCTTGCATTGACGTGTTCAATTTCTACTGTGAGAATACCAACCGATCTACCAAAATCCAACACAGTTTGAAAATCATTGAAATCACCTTGCACAAATCGACTGGCCAGTTGTGCACAGGGAGCATTCGCTTCAGGATCTAGAATAAAAACAGTGGCGTCATAACGAATTGCATTCTGTATAAACATGCGCCCGAGTTGACCTCCACCAAGAATTCCAATTATTGGAATAGGATTCGATTGATTCATTTGCCAAATATACCATCCTCCCTGCAGAAATTCCTATTTTTACCGCCCAAGATGGAAAAGGAAATCAGCATTCACGATAAAATCTTTAGTATTTACATACAGGAAGAGGCAATTCTAGAGAGAGTTCAAGAATTGGCAAAAGAAATGAACAGCAGATACCATGGAGAAACTCCATTAATAATCAGTGTATTGAATGGTTCATTTATGTTCACATCCGATTTATTGAAAAAGCTAGAATTTTCCTGTGAGTTAAGTTTTATCAGAGTATCTTCATATAACGGAACAGAAAGTACCAAACAAATGAAGGAACTTATTGGACTTACGGAAAATCCAGAAGGCAGACATGTAATTCTAGTGGAAGATATTGTGGATACTGGACACACCATTACCATGTTGGTTAATCAAATAATGACTAAAAATCCGGCTAGCCTTTCAATTTGCTCACTTTTGGTGAAACCAGATCGTCATGAAACCGAGGTGGATGTAACCTATAAAGGATTTGTAATTCCTGATAGATTTGTAGTTGGGTACGGATTAGATCTCGACGGTCTTGGAAGGAATTTGCCACACATTTATCAACTTAAAAACAACTGAAACTATGCTTAATCTAGTACTGTTCGGACCTCCGGGAGCAGGAAAAGGAACACAATCTGCAATGCTTGTTGAAAAGTACAATCTGATTCATTTGTCAACTGGCGACTTATTGCGAGGTGAAATTGCAGCTGGAACAGAACTTGGTCTAGAGGCTAAGAAACTTATGGATCAAGGTATCCTTGTACCTGATGCTGTTGTTATTGGCATGATTCGTTCAAAATTGCAACAGAATCCTAATGCAGGTGGTTTTATTTTTGATGGATTTCCAAGAACTGTAGCGCAAGCTGAAGCTTTAGACTATTTGCTGAATGAATCAGGCACTTCTATTTCTGGTATGTTGGCATTGGTAGTAGAAGAAGAAGAACTTGTTTCAAGACTACTAAATCGGGGTAAAGATTCCGGTCGTAGCGATGACCAAAATGAAGACATAATCAAAAATCGAATCAAAGAATATAACGCAAAAACAGCTCCTCTGGCCGAGTTCTATAACCATCAAGGAAAGTATACAGCCATCAAAGGAGTTGGTAAAATTGAGGAGATTTCTGCATCCTTAAACGACGCCATAACAGCTATGTAGATAATAGAAAACAATATAGTCAAGGCTATTCACATCAAGGTGGATAGCCTTTTTTATTTGAAATATTTCTAGCATCAGATATCAAGAAAGAAAATAAGCTGATTAATCAAATTGAGCACAAAAACAAAAAGCCCGGTAGAAGTTCTACCGGGCTTTTGAATTCAGATTATAGGATTAGTGCTTTACAACTCTGAAGTTGATTGCACCTTTCTCAGAAGATACGCTGAAAGTGTAAACTCCACGAGCTAGATCGCTAAGGTCATAAACCTTGCTGAATTTGCCCATGTAATTGTTCACGTTTTCAACTTGAATCAAACGACCAATTGCGTCAGTAATACGTACTTCAAATGACTGTGAAGCAAGAGAGTTGAAAGTCAACATCACATCACCCTGAGTTGGATTAGGGTAAAGCTGAATCATGTCAACACCATCGATACTTCCAATTCCAACTGAAAGTTCAAGTTCTACGGTGAAAGTATCAGAACCACAACCAGCGCTTGAAGCAATCAAAGTGATGTCGTAAGAACCGTTAGCCCCATAAGTATGACTTGGATTAACCGCTGTTGATGTTTGACCATCACCGAAATCCCAACTGTATGAAGAAGCGTTCACAGAAGCATTGCTAAACACAACAGTCGAACCATTTGCACTGTAATTAAATGATGCTACAGGAGCAGGATTCACAGTGATAGTTTGAGTTGTAGTTGCAGAACAAGTACCATTTGAGTAGGTAGCTGTTAAAACATGTGTTCCAACACCAGCAACTTGAGGACTAAATGTTTGACCATTTACACCTGCTCCGCTAAACACTGCACCAGAAGGTGATGAAGTCAACAAGAATGGATCGGCATCAGTACAAACTGAAGTTGGAATAGAGAACGTAAGTGTTAGGTTATCAGTAACAGTAACCACAACTTCGTCAAATCCTAAACAAGTACCGTTGTCAAATTCATAACGAATAGTGTGAGTACCAACTCCAGCCGCAGCAGGATCGAATGTTCCACCAGTAACACCTGGACCAGAATATGTTCCAAGTGCAGGAGTACCAGCCAATGAAACAACTTCAGAATTCAAGCAGTAAGTAGAAGACAGACCATTCAGAACAACTACAGGAGCAGGATTAACTTGAATAGTTTCTATTGCAACACCTGGGCAAACTGAATCAGGAACTGAAACAGAGTAGGTAATCGAAATCAAACCAGTTCCAGCCAATGATGGATCAAAACTTCCTGCAAATACACCAGCTCCGCTAAAAATACCACCAGAAGGTGTTCCAGAAAGCACGATTGGTGAATCTTGGCTACATGTTGAATCAGCAAGTACGAAACTAGCTGCTGGAGCACCATTAACTAATACATCCTGAGTAATAGATGCTGCACATGAACCGTCAGTATTTACAGTGTAGGTAATTGCGTATAAACCTGGTGCTACGAGACTTGGACTAAATGTATTACCATCAATTCCAACATTGTCAGTGTTGTTGATACTGAATAAACCGCCAGCAGGAATCCCTGTTAACTCTGCACTTGCATCAGAAGGACAGTAAGAAGCAGCCAAGCCAACAAAATCAGCAAGTGGAGCAGCTACTACATTGATTGTAACTGTGTCTTGAGAAGCACAACCATTAGATGTTGCATTGTAAGTGATTACAAAACTTCCAATACCTGCAGTTGAAGGATCAAACGTACCAGCATTTGCATCTGAAACACCTGTACCTGACCATGTTCCACCTGAAGGAATTGCGAACAAAGTAAACGGTGCAGTTGTCTCACAAACATCAGCTATTGGAGCAATTTGAGTTACACCACCCGACAATTCAATAGTATAGGCATTATATCCAGAACAATCAAAAGGTGATTGCTCAAATACTGGAACCAAAACTATAGCATAAGAACCTGGCGTGAGAGATGTTGCAATTGTATAAGGTGTATTGGCTGTGAAGTTACCTTGAGAAGGAATAACTAGGTTATCACAATCAGCCACATCAACAAACAACACTGTTCCTTCGAATTCAGCAAGGATGTTAACAGTATAAACTCCTTCGTTATCCACAGTAAGTGAATACCAATCTGTATCACGAGTCGTTGTGCTCATGAAGCTTGTTGCACAAATAGTTTCACCACAAGCAATTGGTTGATAAGCTGCTGGAGTAGAATTACAACCACCATTAGAATCATCACCACAAATTTCAGATTCAATTGTCATATCCACTGTACACTCTATACAACGAGTCAAGAAAGAAACGTTTGGAGAGAATGTAGTATCAGCTTCATCAGGACAGATAGAAGCAATTTGTAATACATAATCAGTACAAGGCAACAAATCTGTAAAGAATGTAAAATTGTCTGGAGCTAATACAACCTGAGGATTTGTCCAAGTAGACTCAGTTAAAGGAGCATCAGCTGCACGGTAACGAATCAAGTACTCACCAGCATCAAGCGCAGTGTCCCAAGTAACGATTGTTGCAGTTGTTGTTGTTTCGCTTGTAGTAATGTTGTTAGGGAAAGGACAAGCGAGTGGCGCATTAACAATAATTGTATAATCTTCAACCTCACCAAATGTTGTTGAACCACAAGGATCAACAATACCAGTGAAGGTAATACGAATACGCATAGTTGTTGGTCCTTCAACAGCACCAACAGGAGGTGTGATTGCAGCAGTATAAGGTCCAACTCCAGGAGTTCCGTTTACAGTTATTGTCTCATCAGCATCATCAAAATCACCATCTTGATTCCAGTCAATCCAAACACCAGCTTGATCCTGAGGATAATCTAAGATACCATTTGTTACAGTCAAGTTAGTAGCAGTTCCAATGTAAACATCAGTTGAAAGATTTGTAAAATCAGCGTATCCGCCATCTGTGCAATCAGAAGCATTATTAATACCTCCCATTTCAACATTAGCAATAAACTCATCACAAATATTTGAACCTGCATCGCAATAAATCAAACAAGTACCAGTCGTAAAGTTAATTGTATCGCAGCCTACAGCTTCTCCATTTGCATTGCTTGGAACAATAATAACACCATAAGATGTGTTTGGCGCCAAAGTGCCAGGATCGAATGTTGTGGTTGTTTGATCATCAGCAAGCAGAATAAATCCGCTACCATCAAAATCAAAATATACATCATAACCTGTTGCAGGAGATCCAGCTCCTGGAGTCCAGGAGAAAACAGCATCGTTCAAACAAACATCAGTAGCTCCATCAGCTGGTCCACTAGTAATATTTACACAAGAAGGAGCATCTGATGTTGTTACACAAGATACGGTTGCAGCCCAACCTGGAAGCGGTACTGAAGTATCAGAGGAGAAAGTAAATGTTAAGCAACCATCAGTAGCAGAGGAAGTGAATGGTCCAGGGATAACGTTATTAGAAAATTTTTCATTCCCCGATGTAGGACTAACGTAAGCTGTTCCAACAGTTCCAGTACCATTGTAAACACTCATCCAATCCCAAGGATTGTTTGGAGTATTGAAACGTTCTTCAACATCAAATGCTGTAAAGATCACTTGAATCGCGCTGTTTGGTTGATCAGGGCAGATAGTCAATTCAGAACTTTCGTTGTTTTGATAGTTTCCAGTTAACCCACCCGAATCATAGAAGTTAGCAGCACAAGTAGTAAATGAACCATTCTGCATTAAGATGTCGATGTTTCCACTAGTTGTGAATGTATTACAAGCACAGCCAGTTGCTTCACCAACTCCATTCACCGGAACTACCATCCAAGCATAAGAAGCATTTGTAGCTAATTGTCCTGGATTGAAGGTAGTACCTGTTTGGTTATCAGAAATCAAAACCATGTTATCACAATCATCACCAAAGTAAACATCATACCCAGTAATGTAACCAGAACCTGCAGTCCAAGATAAAACAGTTGTTGTAGAGCTTACTTCAGTGGCTCCATTTGCAGGACTAGTGATAGTAGCACATCCTGGTACAACCGTAGTGTCAAGACAAGTTACTGATGCAACAAACCCTAAACCTACAATTGAAATATCTGAAGCGAATCTGAAAGTTAAAGACCCATCAGCAGCTGTTGAAATAAATGTTTGAGGCAATGTTGGAGCTCCAAAAAGATTACCAATTTGAGGAGCTGTTATTGAGTTACCGTTAAAGATGAACATATCATCACAACAAGCCTCACCTCCAAAAGCAGTGAAGGTTACTTGAACAACACTATTTGGAGCACCTGGGAAAATTGTGTAAGTGAAGTTCTCATTGTTTTGGTATTGCCCATCAAGTCCGCCCGAATCGTAGAAGTTCGCATTACAAGTAGTTATTGAACCATTTGTCATAATGATATCAACAGCTCCGCCTGTTGTGAATGATTGCACAGGACAACCAGTAGCTTCACCAACTAAATTGAAAGGAACAACCTGCCAATAATATGTAGTATTCGGCAATAATCCATCAGGCGTATAAACTGCCTCTGATTGATCGTTAGATGCTAAAACTAGGGCATCAGGATCGGTACCGAAATACACATCATAACCAGTTGCAGATCCAGTACCATTAGACCAAGAAAGAACAGCATTAAGGGATGCGTCAACTGTTAGGTCAGCTGGAAGATAATTTGTAGCGCAACCTGGAGCTTCAGCTGGAGTAAAGCAGCTAATAGCAATTTCAAATCCTGGTTCAACCGCTGATCCATCAGAACTAAATACAATAGTTAAACTTCCATCAGCAGCACTTGAAACCAAAGATGCTGGAAGGGTAGCTCCACTAGCATCAAGAAGTTCAGCACCGTTAATCGAATTTCCATCGTACACGTTAAGGAAGTCAAAACCTTCTTCAGTGATAAACGAAGTAAAATCTAGTTGAACAAATGATCCTGGAGTTGATGGGAAAATTGTTAAAACGAAATCTTCATCGTTATCATAATCACCATCAGATCCACCACTATCAAACAAGGTTGCATCGCACAAAGTCAATTCTCCATTGAAAATAACTAAATCATTCGTAGGAGCAGTTGTGAAGCTATTTACAGGACAGTCAGTAGCAGAACCTTCATCATTCGAAGGAATAACTTGCCAATAATAAGTTGTGTTAAGTTCCAATGCGCCAGTCTCATATGTTGTACCTATTTGATTGTCAGATACAAGTTCTAGTGCCAAAGGATCTGTTCCAAAATACACATCGTATCCTGTAACAATTCCTCCACCAGATTGCCAGTTAAGAACCGGAACAAAAGTTACATCAGTAGCAGCATTAGCTGGAGTTAGGTTAGCAGCGCAATCAGGGGCTCCTGAAGTTTCAATACAAGCTAAAGAAGCAGCCCAGCCCGCTTCGCCAACGGTAAAATCAGAAGAGAAACGGAATGTTAATCCACCTGAAGCATCAGAAGATGTGAATGGTCCTGGAATAGTAGTTCCAGAATAGAAACCAATAAGTGGAGCATTTACAGAAGAACCATTATAAACAAACAAGGTATCATAAATGGTACCATCAAAAGGACTAACCTCTAAAGCAAATTCATTGAAAGTTACTTCGATTACGTTTCCAGAAGTAGCAGGCAAGAATGTGAGTGTGTAATCCTCATTGTTCAAGTAATCTGCATCAGCACCTTCAGAGTCAAAGAAGTTCGCTCCACAAGTTGTAACAGTTGCATTACTCATTACAATGTTCTGAACAGCAGTTGTTGTAAATGAATTTACCGCACAATCTTCAGCCGGACCATTTGCGCTTTGAGCAATAACCTGCCAGAAATAGGTTGTATTAAGCGCAAGATCGCCAGCATTGTATGAAGTGCCAACCTGATTGGTAGCCACTTGAGTAAGGGCTAAAGGATCAGTGCCGAAAAACACATCATATCCAGTTACTACACCAACTGAAGCAGTCCAAGAAATTGTTGTTCCAGAATTATCAACTCCAGTTGAAAGATTAGCAGGAATTGGATTCGAAGCACATTCAGGAGCTGCATTAGGATTAACACAAACAATAGAAGCTACCCAACCCAATTCAGTAAACGAAACATCTGAAGTAAATCTGAATGTCAATGAACCATCAAGAGCAGTTGAAACATAAGACTGACCAGCGCCAGCAGTGCCATCAAGCTCAGCCAATAATGGAGCTGCAGTAGAGTTACCATTGAAAATTCTTAATGTATCATATTCAAGTTCAGTTTCAAACTCAGTGAAAGAAACTTGGATAACATTACCTGCAATTTCAGGAATGAAAGTCAATGTTAAATCTTGGTTGTTTGCGTAATTAGCTGTAGCATCACCTGAGTCAAAGAAATCAGCAGAACATAAAGTAAACGTTCCGTTTTGCATCAAAATGTTCTGAGAAGCTTCGGTGGTGAATGCATTCACTGCACAGTTCTCTGCCAATTGATCATTATTTCTTGGTACCACTTGCCAGAAGTAAGCAGTATTTAGAACAAGCGATTCAGGAACATATGAAGTTGTCTGAATATTAGAAGCAACAAGTACCAAATCCAAAGGATCTGTTCCAAAATAAACATCATAACCTGTTGAAGCTCCGCCACCAGTTGTCCATGTAAGACTAGTAGAAAGTGAAACCTCTACAGCATTGTTTGCAGGAAGAAGATTTGAAGCACATTCAGGAGCAGCATCAGCATCAACGCATGAAATTGCTGCTTCCCATCCTTCAAATTCAAATGAAACATCAGATGCAAAAACAAGCGTTAAAGAACCATCAATAGCAGAAGAAACTACTGTAAATGGAGCTAATGTTCCTTGGAAATTACCAAGTAAAGGCGCAGAGACGCTATTACCATTGTAAATCAATAAAGAATCATACTCTTCTTCGGTATCGAATACTGAGAAATCTATTTGAAGTAAAGAATTTGGTGTTGAAGGTGTTAATGTAAGTGTGAAAAGTTCGTCAGAATTGTAATCAGCATTAGCTCCACCTGCGTCGAAGAAATTGCCTTCGCAAACAGAAAGACTGCTGCTTTGCATGAGTATTTCATTTACAACAGAAGAAGTATAGCTAAAGCTATTCACAGGACATCCAACTGATGGACCAACTAGATTAACTGGAACAACTTGCCAGTAGTAGGTAAATCCATCAATTAGGTTACTCAAATTATAACTTGTAGAATCTTGAGTTGAAATGAGTTCCAAGTTCAAAGGACTTGTCGAAATGAATACCTGATATTCAGTTATATCAACTGATGGAGCGGACCATGATAAGGAAACATTTGGCTCGGATGACACAAAACCATTAGCAGGTGAAAGATTTAAAGCACAATTAGGAACAGATGGAGCTGCAACGCATGTTATATCGGCTTCCCAACCTGAATTCAAGCTATTAACTTCATCCGAAACAAACACAAATGTCAAAGAACCATCCAAAGCTGATGATGTAAATGTTCCTGGGTTATCAGTCCCGGTGAAAGCGCCTAACAAATTATCTAGGTTTTCAGAACTAGAACCATTGAAAACCAACAACTGATCTACATCTGTTTCTAAATCAAAACTAACGAATTCAACTTTTACAAGATCTCCATCGTTTTCAGGAATAAAAGTTAATGATTCAAAAGCGTTTGATGAATAACTCTGATCAAGTCCTCCATTATCAAAAAAGGAAAAACCGCAAGCCGACAGAGTATCATTTGACATTAGTACTTCTTGATTCGGTGTCGTTGTAAACTGAAAAACAGGACACCCTACCGCAGAACCATTTAAATTCAAAGGTACCACAGACCAAAAATAATTAGTATTGACTTCAAGAGACTCAAGTTGTAAAGAGTTATTTGACAAGCTATCGCCTACAAGCAATAATTCGGTAGAACTTGTTCCCAAAAGAACATCAAAACCTGTTGGGGACCCACCGGCACTCTGCCAACTTAAAACTGGACTTAATGAAACATTTGTCGCGTTATTAGAAGGGATGAGTTGAAGAGCACAATCCGGCACCAAATTATCTTCTACGCAGGTAATTTGAGCGGACCAACCTGAATTACTAACTTGAAAGTCAGAAGAAAAAACAAATGTTAATGATCCATCGACAGAACTAGAAGTAATGGTTAAAGGCAATGAAATACTTCCGCTAAGAGAAGAAAGAGGTGGAAAAGGCACTTGACTGCTAGAGCCGTTATAAACAGCTAAAAAATCTGCTCCTGACTCTGTATTGAATTGATTAAATGTTACACTAACTAAACTTCCTGGTGTTTCAGGTAGAATGGTTAATGTTAATGATTCTCCATTGCTGTAGTCATTGCCTGCAGCTCCTGAATCAAAGAACAAAGCATCACAAGTAGTGACAGTTCCATTTTGCATAAGAACAATATTCTCAGCAACTGCTTCAGTAGTGAAACTTAAAACTGCACAATCAGTTGCTGAACCATTAGAGTTCTTAGGAACAACCTGATAATAGTAAATAGTTTCATTCAGTAAAGTTGGAAGATCAAAAGAAGTTCCTACTACATCAGCTTGAAGTAAAACTGGAGTGGCAGATGTACCAAAGTAAACATCATAAGTTGTTGCAGTTCCTGTTCCAGCTGACCAAGATAAATTGGCTTGTGTAGACACATTGATTGCGTCATTTGCAGGCGACAATGCAGTTGCACAACCTGGAGTTGAACCAGAAGGCACGCAAGATATTGAGGCAGTCCAACCTGGTGCGTTAAGAATGTCATCAGAAAGAAATGCGAAAGTTAACGCTCCTTGAGGATTTGTTGCAGTTACAGTTCCAGGTGAATCAGTTCCCAAATATACACCTATGAGAGTGCTGTTCTCGTCGATTCCATCAAGGATAACGAGAGCATCAAATCCTGTTTCAATTTCAAATGAATTGAAATCAACTTGAACTGATGAGTTTGGCTGGTCTGGGAAAATGGTCAATAACAAAGTGTCGTTATTGAAGTAATTTCCATTCACACCGCCTGCATCAGTAAATGTTCCTGAACAAGTATTGATTACTCCATTCGACATGAGGATAACATCGCTGTTATCAGTGGTTGTAAATGAACGAACAGGACATCCACTTGCACTTCCAGCTGAATTTGCCGGAATCACTTGGTAAAAATATTGGGTGTTTGGTAAAAGTGCACCTGGATCGTAAGATGTTGCTTGTTGGTTATCGGATGACAATGCTGGTGTAGCAGTTGTTCCAAAAAACACATCATAGGAAGAAGGCTGACCTAAACCAGCAACCCATGTAAGTTGTTGATCGAGTGAAACATTCTGCGCAGCATCTGCAAGGCCGTAAGACTCAGCACAAGCAGGTACTTCTGTTTGAACATTCTCAAAATTAATTCTGAAATAACGAATGGTTCCAACATCTCCTGCAAAATCATCACACGCACGCAGTCTCCAAATACCATTTGCGGAACCACCATCATTGAAATCCGATAAATCGCCTTCAGGTAGGAATGATCCTATAAAAGGAGCTGTTCCGCCATTGATTGGTGAAGCAGCAGACATAGTAAAGCGTGCAAACTGAGTACAATTATCTGTCTGATAAAATCCATAATTAGCACCGCTACCTCCGTTATCAGTAGAAAGTTCTACAACTTGCCCATCTGGCCCCTGAAGGAATAAATCCAAATCAGCAGCCATCGTATGTTCAATAATGATATCTACAGATTGAATCAAATGATTCGTCCCTAAAAGACCCAAACCAGCAACCGTAACAGTAGATAATGTATTGTTAGGACAAGCGTTGTCTTGAATTGCGGTTGAAATTCCGCAAGCAGTTGAGAAGCTTAGATCTGAAGTCGGCCCTGGAGGATCTGAAGGAAATACTACTGCATAATCCTCAGCTTCTCCAAATTGGTATGTTGCACATGGGTCCATATCAGCACCAGAAACGGGAATTGTAAATGCAGATCTGATTCTGAGTCTTGTTTCACCAGCAACAACAGATGAAGGAGTCGTGAATGTGATAGTTCCAGTTGCACCAGCAGTAACTTGGATTTGGCCCAGAAGTTCGTCTTGTGAAAACTCCAAATCTTGGTTGTAATCAATCCAAGCAGCAATGTTCTCTAGAAAATCAGGGTTATTCTGAATAGATAAAGTGTAACCTGTACCAGGAGAAAGTTGAGTTGATTGAGCTGTAAAGTCATTGTATGATGGCCCAGAAGACAATCCAGAATTCAAATTTGAAATAGAACCTAAAGTAACTCCGTTAATAAAGTCTCCGTTTACGGTTCCAGCAGTATAGTTAGGGATACAATACTCGCTACCAGATCCTGCAGATATAAGAGTTACAACAATCTCACCACACTCATTGGTGCTGATTGTAGATTCGCAGGTATTACCTGGACCAGTCTTATCTAAAAGAATTCGATAGTTTCCGTTTGCTGATGGAGTAAAGTCGAGTTGTGCTCTAGTTCCGCAAAAATCATCGTTAAACGCCAAAGCAGATCCCCCTGTATTTGAAAATACAGTTAGTCTTGTATCAGTAATATCGGCACTTCCGCATGAGGAAATGCGGTAAGTACTTCCTGCTTGCATGTTACTAATGAGGTAATATTCACCAGCATAGATACAAACTTCAGAACCTACAGAAGCACCAATTGTAGTTGGAGCACTATAGCCGAAAAACAGCACGTTATTATTTGCGCATTGAGCCTGAGCTCGATTCCCAAACGCAAAAACGGCAAGCAGCGTCAATGTGAACAGTTGTAAAATCTTTTTCATCGTGTCGTCTTGTGTTGTGTACATATATATATGTATCTAAACTTACCGGTTAGTTGTGTTAGGTCTCTTCAAAATGCCTTTTTTCATTTGGCCTTCTTTGAGATGTTTTTGATACAATTCTGGATTCTCGTCTATCCACTTAGCTTTTGCCAACTGGTAATTTTTTTCATCTAACTCTGGATTACCAGTCGCAATAAACTTTGGATAACCAGGTAAGTTTAAAATCGTGATTTCACGTTGACCAACAGAAATCTTTTGCTTTTTTCCTACCGGAGCTAGTCCTTTCTTTTTTTCTTCAATTCTCTTATTCGAAACAGAAGATGGTTTTGAAGTAGTATTAGAATTCTTCTGCAATGAAGAATTTCTTTGTTGCTCCTTTTGTTGCCATTTCTGAACTTCTTTCTGATGCTGTTTAATATCAGCTTCAGGATTTCCTGTAGATTTCAAATTTGGATAAGGAGCGGGTTGAGATACTGCAGAGGACTTGCTTTGAGCAAAACTCACTACGGGTATCATCAGCAACAAGCTGAAAACCAGTACAAACTGAATGCGTAAACGCTGTTTCATAGAGTTGTTAGGATGTTAGAAATGACAATTGATGAGCATAAGACTTATGCATCCGAGCAAAAATATTGATTTCTTTCGCATAAAAAAATCTTTAATGAAAAAAGATAATTCTATTAACTCAATAACTATCAAACACTTAGCTAAATTGATGGATACAAAATATGAACAAACCACTTTGAATCTTTACATAAGAGGGAAATTATTCCATTGAGCAAGATATATAGATAGAGATTTAAGCAAATCCTGCAGAAAGCAAACGATATTAATATGTAGGCTGCAAAACATCCAATTCAAATGATTAACATTATCTTTGCGGCCTTTAAAAAATCAGCCCCAAACAACATGGATAGGAATTCAGTCATTGGCTTACTCTTAATCGGCTTAATTATGGTCGGATCTACATACTTATTCAAATCTGATGAACCAGAAAAGAAAAAGATTGTAGATACCAATACAGCCTCCAAGACTACAGAAAAGAAAGTTACTCCAATTTCTTCCGAAACTTCCACAGCTTCGTCCAACTTAACAGAAAATTCTAAACTTGGAGTTTTTGCTCCCTCGGAAAATATTTCAGCTCAGACCTTCACGCTTGAGAATGATTTATTGAAGGCAACATTTAATTCGAAAGGAGGCTGTCCTGAATCTGTATCATTAAAGAAATTTACTACTTGGGAGAAAAAAGAACTGATATTATTTAACAAAAATAAGTTTGAGATCACGATTCCTGTTAAAGGTTTGAATATTACAAATCAAGATCTTGTTTTCGAAAGAGCAACCGCACCCAATAATTCAACTCTTGCACTTCAAGCAAAGGGATCTGATGGAAGTATTGTTGAGCTAAACTGGACACTAAAACCGGAATCATATACAATCGATCTTCAGACGAAATTTAACCTGCAGCCTCAAATTAAGAACATTAGTGATAAAAATCTTCATGTTGAATGGTCACAAGCAGCTCCTGGTAAAGAAAAAAACAGAAGCAATGAAAGCGATAACTCGACGGTTTACTTCATGTTATCTGCCGAAAATGAAGTAGATAAACTCAATCCAATAGGATTTGATAGCATTGCATTTCAAGGCGCAGCTAAGTGGATAGGTTTTAAACAACAATTCTTCACGAGCGTGATGATACCCAAAAATGAAATAAAGCCTGGATCTCTAATTTCAACTCGAACTCCAATTGAAAAGGAAGATTACAAAACATTTAATGCGAACCTAAATTTAGCTTATGATCCCAACAGTAATCAAACAGCAGACTTTCAGTTCTACTTCGGTCCTAATCATTTTCAGACTTTAAAAGCAGCAGGACACGATCTTCAAAAACAAATACCTCTTGGATGGGGCATTTTCGGATGGGTCAATAAATTTTTAGTTATACCTGTATTTAATTGGTTAGATGGATATGCTTTAAATTATGGTATTATTATATTGTTGCTAACCTTGATTATTAAATCGATTTTGTTTCCATTTCAGTACAAATCTTATCTATCTCAAGCGAAGATGAGAGTACTAAAGCCCGAAATCGATGATTTAAATAAAAAATACGAAAATGACGATCCAATGAAGAAGCAGCAAGCTTTGATGGGTCTTTATAAAGAAGCGGGTGTAAATCCTTTGGGAGGATGCTTACCGCTGCTTTTGCAACTTCCGATTCTACTTGCATTATTTAATTTCTTTCCTAATGCAATTGAACTTCGTCAACAGTCATTTCTTTGGGCTGAAGATCTATCTACATATGATTCCATTTACACTTTGCCATTCAGCATTCCTGCCTATGGAGATCATGTGAGTTTATTTGCGTTGCTGATGACTATTTCTACCATCATTTACACAATGATGAACAACCAATTATCTGGAGCAAATGCCCAAATGCCACAATTGAAATGGATGATGTATTTAATGCCTGTCATCTTCTTGTTCGTTCTAAATAGCTATGCTTCAGGCCTTAACTACTATTACTTCCTTGCAAACGTTATAACCTTTGGACAACAATTCGCATTTACACGATTTGTGGATGAGAAAAAGATTCATGCGAAAATTCAGGCGAATAAAAACAAGCCTAATGCAAAGAAGCAATCCTCATTCCAGCAAAAACTTGAAGAAATGGCTCGCAAAAGAGGCTACCAACAACCAGGAAAATAGTTTGGTTACAATCTCGATACCGCATCAATAGATTCATGGCTTCCAAAAATAACAAGTAGGTCATTCTCTAACACTTCAAGATCTCCCGAAGGATTTGCTGTGATATCCGGACCTCTCTTAACTGCTAATACTGAAATATTATAATTTGTTCGCATTTTTAAGTTAGCCAATTTTTGGTTAACAAATGGAGATGTTGAGCGAATTCGAATTGTGATAATCTCGGTGTCTGATATTTCCAAACGATAATCTTGCAAGCCTTGCTGTTCATAGCGAATGCTGCGTTCCATATCGTAGTTTAACTGCCTTAATCGTACTACAAAATCATCGATTTCGTTTCTTGCAACAAGGTATCGACTTAATACACGAGTTACTACTTCAACTGAAATCTCGAATTGCTCACTGATTATTTCATTTGCACCCGCATCAAAAAGTTTTACAAAGTCTTGTGTTTTTCTTGAAGTTGCGATCACATGACATTTAGGTGCTAATTTTCTTATAGCAACGACAATTGAATGAACCTCAGCTGGATTGCTTATCGTTATAACAACCATTCTAGCTTGTGCAATGCCAGCATGTTTTAAAATCTGAACATTTGAGGCGTTACCAAAGAGAACTTGTGTTCCACGTTTATTTTTTGCTGATAAAACTATTTCAGGATCAGAATCTAATGCTATAAATGGAATTTTTGCCATTTTTATAACCTTGCTTATATTTTTACCAATTTCACTATAACCTACGATTACTAAATGATCAGTTAATTTATTTTCGTGGCTGTTTGGCTTTATACTAGAGCGTATCAAACCAGGAAAACGACTCTTCAAATTTTCACTCATGAAAACTTTGTTAAGCCAATATGAAAAACGATCAGACTTCTCTATAAAGTAAGGAGTTAATCCCATGGAAAGAACAGAAATCGACAGAAACAATTGATAGTTCTTATTGCTTAACAGATTTAACTCAATTACACTACCAGCAAGAATGAAAGAAAATTCTCCAACCTGGCAGATAAACAATCCGGAGAGAAATGCAACTCGTGCATTGTTTCCTGTTAAAAACACTGCAACTCCTCCAACCAACATTTTCAAACCCAAGATGAGGAACGTTCCAATTACTATATTGATAGGGTTGGCAATAATAAAATCGACATCTACTAGTAAACCTATTGAGATGAAGAAAAAGCTGGTAAAAACTTCTCTAAATGGCAATATGGTAGAGAAAGCCTCATGACTGTATTCAGATTCTGAAATCACTAAACCAGCAAGGAAAGCTCCCAAAGATAAAGACAAGCCCATTTCTGCAGTTAACCATGCAACGGATAAACAAACCACTAAAACTGTCATTAAAAATAATTCAGTTGACTTGCTCTTCGCTACGGCAAACAATAACTTCGGCATTAACACCCGGGCTAAATACAGAACAACAACAACAGTAAGCAACGCTTTCAAGATCGTGACGAAGAAATTAATGTCCAATCCTCCAGAGTCAGGCGCAAAATATGGGATTAATAACATCACTGGGATTACGGCCATATCCTGAAAAATCAGGATTGCCATCGTTGATCTTCCTTGAGGACTATGCACTCTGCCCATATCTTGTAATACTTTCAATACAATTGCTGTTGAGCTAAATGAAAATAACAAACCGAGCATCATGGCTTCCCTTCCTCCAATTCCACTTAACCAAGTAAGGAGCCCTGCAAAAATTGTTGTTCCTACCACTTGCATTAAACCACCTAAAAATACTTGCCTTCGGATTCTAATCAAATCCTTCAAAGAGAACTCGATCCCTATACTAAACAGTAGAAAAATGATGCCGATTTCTGCAAAAACAGAAAGATCATCTTTACTTTGAGTGAGATGCAAAACATCTGGTCCGGCTATGACACCTGTTATAAGAAAACCTAAAACTGAAGGAATTTTAAATTTACTACAAACAAGTAAAACGATTACGGCCAAGCCGAATATTATGCTGACGTCATAAATAACTTCAGGAACTGCACCAACTGCTAACATGCGACAATATTAATGAAACGAAATCATCATGTAAAAATTAAACCATTGATTGAATATCCAGGTATGCACGTATTTTTGCATGTAGAACTTTAAAAATGAAAAGAATTATTCACACTAATCAGGCGCCAGCGCCAATTGGCCCTTACAGCCAAGCGGTAGCATTTGGCGATACGCTTTATGTTAGCGGACAAATTGCATTGCATCCACAAACTGGTGAATTGCAAATGGAAACCTTGCAAATTGAAACTGAGCAAGTAATGCAAAATTTAAAGGCCGTGCTCCATGCTGCAGGTAGCGATTTCTCGCAAGTGCTAAAAACCACCATCTTTTTATCTGATATGGCTTTTTTTTTCGAAGTGAATTCAATCTATGCCAACTACTTCCACGAAAATCCGCCTGCACGTGAAACGGTGCAAGTAGCGGGTTTGCCTAAAGGAGTAAATGTTGAAATTTCAGTTATTGCTTCGTTAGCTTAAAATGAAAATAAAAAATAGTTTAAGCTGGTCAGGATTCCTTGGCGCTTCATCGGTTGTTGTTTTGGCACTTGCAGCGCATGCACTCGAAAAAAAACTCGAAATTGAACAGTTGAATGCCGTAAAAACTGCAGGGCAAATCCAACTATTTCATGCTATTGCACTTTTGTCGATGAGTATGTTGTCTGAGAAATTTCCAATGCAGTTCGAAAAGGCCATGAAACTGATGATTTATGGAACTATCATGTTTTCATTTTCGATATACCTCATAGTATTCAAAGACACATCAGGACTAGAATTTTTGAAGTTCCTTTGGCCAATTACTCCAATAGGTGGCCTTGTTTTGATCCTTTCATGGATCAGTATTATTGTTGAAAGCAGAAGCATTGAAAAATCCTAATTCTAAGGCAGAGAGACTGCGTTTTTTAATGCAGGAAATCGCTGATTTACAGTCTGCATCATCTGTTTTGCAATGGGATCAAGAAACGTACATTCCAAGTGGCGCATCTAGTTATAGAAGCAGACAAATAGCAACCTTAGCAGGACTATCGCATGAAAAGTTCACTTCAGGTGAGATTTCGGTTCTAGTAAATTCATTGCTTCAAGAAAACCAAGCAGATCAACTTTATCATCGATCCTTACTAAGAATCAAAAAGGATCTTTCTAGGAAAGAAAAATTAAACAGAGCATTTGTAGAACAACTTTCCCATGCGACATCAGAAGGTTTATCAAGTTGGGAAAAAGCTAGAAAGCTGAATGAATTCAAAGTATTTTCGCCATCTTTAAATAACCTTGTTGCTTTAAAGAAAAATGAATGTGAGCTTATTGGTTATAAATCACATCCTTACGATGCGTTAGTAGAAGAGTTTGAACCAGGAATGACAAAAACATTGCTGGATTCGATTTTCAACAAACTCCTTCCTCATTTAAATGATTTATTCAATAGGATCAAGGGTACAAATTCTGTCCCAGATAACAAATTCCTTTTAGGTCATTTCGACTCAAAAATACAATGGGAAATGGGTTTAAAGTTATTGAAGCAAATTGGCTTTGACTTTAAAAGAGGAAGACAAGATTTGTCAATTCATCCATTTACAATTACAACGAGCCCAGATGACGTTCGCATCACAACTAGAATTTCAGAAGAAAATTTCACTGAAATGCTTTGGTCGTGTTTGCATGAAGCCGGACATGCAATTTATGAGCAAGGGTTATCAAAAGGGATGTATGGTTTCCCTTCTTCTGAAGCCGCTTCTTTGGGCATCCATGAGTCTCAATCGCGGCTTTGGGAAAATCAGATCGGAAGAGAACTTCCATTTTGGATGGGCAATTATAGCATTTTGAAGGATTCCTTCCCTTTGCAATTTGAAAAAATCGATCTGAGCGAATTCTATAATGGAATTAACATTGTAGAACCCGGGTTGATTAGAACCAACGCAGATGAATTAACTTATCATTATCACGTTTACATTAGGTATAAACTAGAATGCTTGTTAATTGAAAACAAGTTGAATGTGAATGATTTGCCTGATGCTTGGAATGATTTGTACTTCAATTTACTAGGTGTAAAGCCATTATCCCCTGTTGAAGGTATTTTGCAGGATGTTCATTGGGCGCATGGAAGTTTTGGATATTTCCCAACCTATAGTTTAGGAAGTTTATATGCGGCCCAGTTTTATGCTGCTGCTAAACAATCGAATCCTTTATTAGAGCAGGAGCTTACTGAAGGAAATACGGCACAATTGCTGCAATGGTTGTCAGAAAACATCTTTGCAAAGGGGCGTTTATTTGACTCTGAGGAAATCTGTAAAATGGCCACTGGCTCTGGCTTAAATTCAGATATCTTCATAAACTATCTTACCAAAAAGTACCAAACGGTTTATCAATTTTCATGATGAAGAATTCTCAATTTAAAATTTCACTTGTTTCATTTTCAAGTATTTTAATTGGACTGATCCTTTTGTTCAGTTGTAAAAACAAACAAGCTCCTTTGACTCAAAACTCAACAGATGTTAAAGTTCTTGAAGTGCCAACTAAAACAGTTGAACCACTTCAAGAAAACGCATCTAATCAAGCAATCGAATCAAGAGAAATTATCGAAAAGCCAAAGTCAGAAATTGAAGCCTCTTCAAACAATGAATCAATAACTAAATTGTTGGTTTCATTTTACAGTATAGGTGCAGGGATCGACACAAAAACAGCTCAAGCTTTCGATAATTTCATTTCAGCCTATAAAACAAGTAGTAGCAAATTGATTACTTACGAAAGAATTCCCTGGGGACGCGAGGGAGAATTAGACTATTGCATTTCCTTTGTTGAGCTAGGAAAAAGCGAGGTTTATCAATTTATTGATGACGCTAAAGCTAGAATAAAGGATTGTAAAATGGTGCATTTCAAGCTAAACGGAGAATGTAAGCGAAAGCGATAGACGAATCATAAAGAATGGTTGATAAAATAATGATGCATTCTTAGTAATATTCGAATATTAAATGAGTGTCAATTTGTTGGGTTATGTTAATTTTGTTGTTCCAAAATCAACATTTCCTAATTAATCTTCTCTATGCAATTTACAGGCATAAAAGGCAATCACGATACACTAGCTGAAATCGGACTTGCTGAAATCGGCATTGCTCACTGGAATCTTAGCCCATCAGAGCTTGTCGAAGAAACTCTCCAAAATGGAGAAGGCACGCTAACAGACACAGGAGCTTTAGCTATAGACACTGGAGAATTTACAGGTCGTTCGCCCAAAGACAAATTTGTAGTTTACGATGAAAATACCAAAGATTCTGTTTGGTGGGGAGATGTAAACAATCGTTTCGAATCTGAATCCTTCGATAAACTTTATAATCGTGTTTGTGCTTACCTGAGTGGAAGCGAAGTTTTTGTTAGAGACAGCTACGCATGTGCAGACCCAATGTATCGACTGAATATTCGTGTTATCAACGAGTATTCTTGGTCTAATCTTTTCGCACACAACCTTTTTCTACGCCCAACTGCAGAAGAGCTTCAAGAATTTGTTCCTGAATGGCATATCGTGAATGCTCCAGGATTTAAAGCAAATCCTGCTATTGATGGAACTAGACAGCACAATTTCTCTATTATAAATTTTACTAAAAAAATCATCCTCATTGGAGGCAGTGGTTACACTGGCGAAATTAAAAAAGGTATTTTCTCCGTATTAAACTACGTTCTTCCACACGAAAAAGGAGTGCTTTCAATGCACTGTTCAGCAAATGTTGGAATGGACAATGATACAGCCGTTTTCTTCGGACTAAGCGGAACAGGAAAAACTACCCTTTCTGCTGATCCAGACCGCAAACTGATTGGCGATGACGAACACGGTTGGTCGGCTAATTCGGTGTTTAATTTCGAAGGTGGTTGCTATGCAAAATGTATCGATCTGTCGAAAGAAAAAGAACCTCAAATTTTCGATGCGATTCGTTTTGGAGCTCTTGTTGAAAATACAAACTATCTAGAAGGAACTCGCACGATAGATTATACCAATGTTGCAAAAACAGAAAATACCCGCGTTGCATATCCGATCTATTTGATCGATAATATCATGGAACCGTCTGTAGGAGATGTACCTAAGAACATATTCTTTTTAACTGCTGATGCATTCGGTGTTCTTCCGCCAATTTCTCGATTAACCACCGAACAAGCAATGTATCACTTCATTTCGGGATATACCGCTAAAGTTGCGGGAACTGAAGTAGGTGTTACCGAACCACAAGTTACATTCTCAGCATGTTTTGGAAAAGCGTTTCTCCCACTCCACCCTACTCGTTACGCTGAACTTCTTGGTAAAAAATTGAAAGAAACCAAGGTTAATGTTTGGTTGGTAAATACTGGCTGGTGTGGTGGTCCATACGGAATTGGAAATAGAATTAAGCTTAAATACACGCGATCTTTGATCACTGCAGCTTTAAATGGTGATTTGGATCACGTCGATTACATCCAAACTCCATTTTTCGGTTTGAATACCCCAGTAAGTTGCCCAGACGTACCGGCGGAACTTTTATTTCCTCGCAATGCTTGGCCAGACAAAGAAATGTTTGACCAAAAGGCTTCTGAGCTTGCTGAAAAATTCGTTAAGAATTTTGAACAGTATGCTGATTTCGCAAATGATGAAATCAAGGCTGCCTCTCCTAAAATTGGAGCTGCACAATTGTAAATAAACAAATAAAAAAGCCCCGGAAAACTTAGGTCTTCCAGGGCTTTTTTATTTATGCGATAACTAATAAAATCAAGCTACTTGAAATCCTGATTTTACTGATTCAATGTGCTTCAAGCCTGCCTTAATAAAGGCAAGAAATAGCGGATGTGGATTATCAACGGTACTCTTGTATTCAGGATGAAATTGTACACCTAAAAACCAAGGATGATTAGGTAGTTCCACTATTTCAACAAGTTTGTTGTCTGGATTGATTCCAGAAGCAACCATTCCTGCAGCTTCGAAGTCTCTTAGGTACGTATTATTGAATTCATACCTGTGTCGATGTCTTTCAGAAATCTGTGACTTACCGTAAATATTTCTGGCCAAACTGTTTGGAACTACTTCACAAGGATATGCACCTAGGCGCATTGTACCTCCTTTGTGAGTTACACTTTTTTGTTCTTCTTGAAGATGGATTACTGGGTATTTGGTTTCTGGAGACATCTCTGTAGAGTGTGCATCTGAGTAACCTAATACATTCCTAGCGAATTCAATCACAGCACATTGCATCCCAAGACAAATTCCGAAGAACGGCACTTTGTTTTCTCTGGCGAAACGTATTGCAGTGATTTTTCCTTCAATTCCTCGTTCTCCAAAACCTGGCGCAACAAGCACACCTGCTAAACCATTAAAATGAGCGGCTACATTATCGTTATCAATTTCTTCGGAATGAATCCAACGAACTTGAACTTGGCATTCATTTGCCGCACCCGCGTGAATGAAAGCTTCTGCTATCGATTTATATGCATCTTTTAATTCAATATACTTTCCAATGATCCCAATTTCAATTTGATTTTTAGGATGACGAAGTCTGTAAAGAAAATCTTTCCAAGTGGATAAGTCTGGAGCTGTTTGATTTGGCATCATCAATTTCTTCAGAACTACAATGTCTAATGCTTCCTTTTCCATCAAAAGTGGAACATCGTAAATTGAGGCTGCATCCATTGATTCAATTACTGAATCTTCACTCACATTACAGAATAGACCAATTTTTTTCTTCAGATCTTTCCCTAATTCATGTTCTGTTCTACAAACTAAAATATCGGGTTGAACGCCTTGTTCGAGGAACATTTTCACACTGTGCTGTGTTGGCTTGGTTTTAAGTTCTCCTGCCGCTGATAAGAATGGTATCAGCGTAAGGTGGATCACTAAGCAATCCTGAGAACCTAGTTCGAGCTTCAATTGGCGAATGGCTTCAATATATGGTAGCGACTCGATATCACCCACCGTACCACCAATTTCGGTAAGTACGAATTCGTAGCGACCAGATTCTCCGAGGAGCTTCATGCGGCGCTTGATCTCGTCGGTAATATGCGGAATGATCTGAACGGTTTTCCCGAGATAATCGCCTCGACGTTCTTTTTCGATCACTTGCTTATAGATACGACCAGTGGTCACATTGTTCGCTTGTGAGGTGGGAATATTTAGAAATCGTTCGTAGTGACCAAGGTCGAGGTCGGTTTCTGCGCCGTCTTCTGTGACGTAACATTCACCGTGCTCATAAGGGTTGAGCGTGCCTGGATCGACGTTGATATACGGATCGAATTTCTGGATTGTAACAGAGTAGCCTCTGGCTTGTAAAAGTTTAGCCAGTGATGCAGAGATTATACCCTTACCGAGTGAGGAGGCTACCCCACCGGTTACGAAAATGTATTTGGCGGGAGATGGCATGATTGTCCTGAAAAGTTTGCCAAAATTAAGAAAAATCAAGGCTTTTGTTAACCTAAATCCATCTGTTCTTAAATAAATTCAATTTTGAGGCAAACTTAGATTGTTGAGAAGTGCTTAATCAGGCTGCACGCTTGTCTTTAACCTGTGGATACTTTCTAAACCAACTTTTAATTTTCATCTCAATTACTCCAATGACAGCTTCACGAAAAATCTTGCCCGACATCTTAGAATGCCCGTCGGTTCTATCATAAAAGATAATTGGCACTTCCACTATATTAAATCCACATTTCCAAGCAGTAAACTTCATTTCAATTTGAAACGCATATCCCATGAACTTAATCTTGTCGAGTTCGAGTGTTTCTAACACAAGTCTGCGGTAACATTTAAACCCTGCGGTGGTGTCGCGAATACTCATTCCAGTTATTCTTCTCACGTAAGCAGATGCATAATATGACATCAAGACGCGCTTCATAGGCCAATTCACGACATTCACGCCTGTAATGTACCTTGAACCAACTGCTAAATCTGCACCTTCGGAGGAACATGCATTGTAAAGCCTTTCAAGGTCGTCGGGATTGTGTGAAAAGTCGCAATCCATTTCGAAAATGAACTGGTAATCTCTTGCCAAAGCCCACTTGAATCCATGGATGTAAGCAGTTCCCAATCCCAACTTTCCCTTTCGTTCCTCCATGTGAAGCTTTCCAAGGAATTCAGGCATCAAAGATTTCACAATTGCCGCTGTGCCATCAGGAGAGCCATCATCAATGATTAAAACATGAAAAAGCTTGGGCAAGGAGAACACCTTTCGAATCATCTTCTCGATGTTCTCCTTTTCGTTGTATGTTGGGATAATTACTAAACTGTCGGACAAAACTGTAGCGTTTGAGGTCACAAAAATAATGGAAAAATCAGCCGAAAGGCATCCTTTCAGAAACGTTCCAACACCTTATTTAGCATGTTTGAATGCTTTTACTTCTCTAATGAAATGGCGCACGTGGTCTGGATTTGTATCTGGATACAAGCCATGGCCGAGGTTCGCGATATGCGGAGTACCTGAAAACGCTGACAACATCGATTTTACACCTGCAGAAATTGTTTCCTCATCTGCATATAACAAACATGGATCAGCATTTCCTTGGAGCGTTTTTGATGCACCAATTTGTTCGCGTGCTTGGCGGATATCGGTATGCCAATCTAAACCAATCGTTCTGCAAGGAAGATCGGCCATTTCAGGAATTGCATAGAAAGCACCTTTTGCAAAAACAGTAACTGGAACTTCTGTAATCGCTTCGCAAATCTTTCTAATGTAACGTAAAGAGAACTCACGGTATTGGTCTGGTCCTAAGATTCCAGCCCATGAATCGAACAATTGTACCATGTCTGCACCAGCTTCGATTTGTGCTTTGAGATAAGCAATTGTCGAGTCTGCAATCATGTCGAGCAGCTTGTGAGAAAAAGCTGGATCGGTGTAAAGAATTTTTCTAGCAACGGAGAATGTTTTCGAACCTGAACCTTCGGTCATGTAAGCGAAGATGGTCCATGGAGCACCTGCAAAACCAATCAATGGAACACGACCATTAAGATTCTTTTTGGTGAGGCGAATGGCATCGGTTACAAACTTCAGATCGGTATAAGGATCGGCTACGTGAATCCCTTTCAATTCTGCTTCATTGCGCACTGTTTGAGGGAAAAATGGACCTTTGCTTTCGATCATTTGGTAGGCGCATCCCATGGCTTGTGGAATAACCAAAATGTCGGAAAAGATAATGGCAGCATCTACGTCCAATAAATCAACAGGCTGAATGGTTACTTCCGCTGCAAATTCTGGTGTTTCGACCAGTTCAATAAAGCCTGATAACTTTGAACGTACTTCTCGGTATTCAGGCAAGATTCGGCCTGCTTGACGCATCAGCCAAATTGGACTTCTTTCGGTAAGTTCGCCTTTCGCGGCGCGCAATACGATATCGTTTTGTAGTTTCATCATGGTTGGTTAATCTTCGCCCAGTGGACGATCAAGTAAGAATCTGTCGGCCCATTCGCGAATGCAACCTTGGCCTCCGGATTTAGACAGAATTACATCCGCTTCAGCTTTAACGGCATCCAGCGCATCCGCCGGACAGGCGCTAAAACCAACAATGCGAATGATGGGCAAATCGTTTACATCATCGCCAATGAAGGCTGTTTGATCGAATGAAATACCTAGTTCGGTGCACCATTCTGCAAGGACTTCATTCTTAGGACGATTTCCTGCGTAAACACGTGCTATATTGAGTAAAGTAGCGCGTTTTTGGATAAGGTTGATATTGATTCCGTGGCTGATGATGCCAGTTTCGTATCCTGCATTTCGAAGAGCACGAATGGCTAGTCCGTCGCGGGCATTGAACTTTTTCATTTCATCGCCACTTTCGGTGTAATACATACCGGCATCAGTCATCACGCCATCGACGTCGAAAATGATCAACTTCAGATTTTGTGGTCGTTTGTGCAGATCATCCAAATTGGAATCAAAAAGTTTCCCGATTGGGATGCCGGAGATTCTGGATATTGCAGCGAGATCTTCGGCTGTAAATGGACCACCTTTCGCAATGGAATTCAAGTGATCCTGATCTGGAAAACTTGCCAGATCGTTCATTAAAAACCTAAGATTCTCGTAGAAATGCATGGGGTTATATGATTTGGCGCCCTACTGCAGCAGCAATTGGATGCAAAGTTTTCACTAAAGCGCGGAATTGGTCGTGATCAAGCTGTTGTGATGCATCGGACAATGCTTTCACTGGAGTTGGATGCACCTCAACGAGTAAGCCATCAACGCCCATGGCAGTGCAAGCACGCGCTAGGTCAGGCACACCGTAAGCGTAGCCCATGGCATGACTAGGATCGAGAATTACAGGCAAGTTGGTGTATTCTTTCAGGTAAGCTGCGCCACAAAGATCAAGTGTGAAGCGTGTTTTGGTCTCGAACGTGCGGATTCCGCGTTCACAAAGGATCACATTTGGGTTTCCACCAGATAGGATGAATTCTGCGCACTGAACGAATTCTTGTAAAGTTGAACCAAATCCACGTTTAAGAAGCACAGGTTTCTGCGTTTTTCCGCAGCGTTTTAGCAAACCATGGTCGTACATCGATTTTGCACCAATTTGGATCACATCGGCATACTCGATCACATCTTCAACATGCGTGGCGTCGCGCACTTCAGTAACTACAGTGAGACCGTATTTTGCACGAACATCTGCAAGCATTTTCAAACCTTCTAGGCCTAGACCTTGAAATGTATAAGGAGAAGTACGTGGTTTAAAAGCGCCTGCGCGGATATTTTTAATTCCGAGTTCAGTGAGGAGCTGTGCAGATTGTTCGAGTTGTTCGGTAGATTCGGCAGAACATGGACCTGCAATAAGAACGGTATTTCCGGATTTTCCACCGATCACAGTTGAACCCCAAGACACTTTACGTACTTCATTTCTGTACGTTCGAGAAGCAAGTTGGATATCGGTATCAGTAGCCCAAGAACCTGTAACGTATTGACTGATTGAATCTGGCACTTGTTTCACCGATGCTGGTAAAACGAAAACCAATTCATCGAATTGCTTGAACCATGCTGCTTTGTGGACTGCTGCAAGCTGTTGAATTTGGTCGTCGGAAAGGTTATTTTGAAGATGTAAGATCATGTTCTGGAATTTGAATGAAGAAACTTCCAGTGATTTTCAATTGTTCATTCACTGCGAAAACATAGCGAGGAACTTGAGTCATGGAAGCAATTGTTTTTTTCAAGGTGCTGATTTTGAGCAATTCATCTACAAAAAGAGCATCGCCACTGAGTTCAGCAAATGTACTGATCTGATCGAGGTTAAATTGCCAATCAGGCAAACGGCTAATATCGTTGACTTGTCCAGCAGAATTAATCCACCAAGAAAGCGCATTCACGCCAAACGACTTTTCGGAAACGGTGAAGATTTCGGTTCCACGTGCCATCACGTCTTGGATCGTCCAATTTGTTTCTTCGTGATGATGAAGTAAATCGACCGATTGTTGAATCGTTTCGTTGCTGAAAAGGTAGGAGCCAGAAACGATGGTACGAATTCCCATGAGCCTTAAGACGGAAGCCACTTCATGGTTAACGCCGCCATCCACTGTCATTGGGATTTCTGGATACATCTCACGGTAGCGGATGATGTTCGCAAAATGTTCAGGCTTGAATTTTCCACCGCTTTTTCCTGGTGTTGTGAGCATCAATAGGATGGATGCAGCTTCTTTTCGGTAAACTGAAACCAACTTAGGATTTGTGGAAGCCAAAACAGCCAATCCCACTTTTCCTTTCAAATCGTCAGGAATAAAGAGTGGTTTTTTGAGGTTTTCGAGTTGTAGATGGATTTCTGGAATCCCAGATTGTCGAATTAAATCCCAGTATTTTTCTGGTGTTTCGGTGATTAGATGAAGATCAAAAGGTTTATCAGTAAACTGACGAAGATGGGATGCAAAATGGAAGATCTCTTCGCTTTCGATGCTGTCGAGGTGGTATGCGTTTACACCAGCATGATCGAGCTGCTTTACTATCCCCGGCAGGGAATCTGATTGAACTGAAGCTACGGAAGCGGTAATGCGCATGAAGAAAAATTGGGCATCGCTGAGTTGCGCTGGGCGGCAAAATTAGACCATTTAGGCTGATTGAAAAAATTCAGCTAGGTTTGCAACCCAAATTCAAATTAAACTGAATGAACCGTGTTGCGAAAAGGCTGATGGTCCTCAGTGAGTCGGAAACCCTTGCTATGGCTCGTCGCAGCAGGGAATTGAAGGCTCAAGGTAAGGATGTAATCAGTTTAAGTATCGGTGAGCCGGATTATGACACTCCAGATTTCTTGAAGGAGTCGGCATACCGCGCCATTAAAGAAAATTACACCCATTATACGCCCGTTGCAGGCTTTGCAGAATTGCGTGAAGCTGCTGCGGTAAAATTTAAGCGCGACAATGGGATCGACTATAAACCAGAACAGATTGTAGTATCTACTGGTGCTAAGCAATCGATCGCCAATGCGATTTTAAGTTTGGTTGATGTGGGTGATGAAGTGCTTCTGCCTGCACCATATTGGGTGAGTTACATTGAAATGATTCGCTTGGCTGGTGGAATTCCGAAAGTAGTTTACGCTGGGTTAGATCACGATTTTAAGATCAATCCTGAAATGCTGAAGGAACACATTACAGAGAAAACTCGAATGATCGTTTTCAGTTCGCCATGTAATCCGACAGGTTCGGTTTACAGTTATGATGAATTGAAAAATTTGGCGGCTTTTTTCGCTCAATATCCTGAATTGTTGATCATTTCGGATGAGATTTACGAACACATCCGCTTTGGCGAAAAACATACATCTATAGCTTCATTTCCAGAAGTTTACGACCGAACCATTACAGTAAATGGTCTTTCGAAGTGCTTCGCCATGACGGGTTGGCGTTTGGGCTACATTGGTGCTCCTAAATGGATTGCTGATGCTTGCGATAAATTCCAAGGGCAGATTACCTCTGGAACATGTTCAATTTCTCAGCGTGTAGCAATAGATGCTTTGATGGCTGATCCAGAAGTTGTGCAAACGATGGTTGAAGGCTTCCATAAACGTAGAGACTTGATGTACAGCTTATTGCAAGACATCAAAGGATTAAAAGTAAATCTTCCGCAAGGGGCATTTTACTTTTTCCCTGACGTGAGTGCTTTTCTTGGAAAAACCGTTGATGGTCATCTTATTGGAAATACACAAGACCTTACGATGTATCTGCTTAACACGCATTTGTTGGCCACTGTAAGTGGAGAAGCATTTGGATGCAGCAATTCGATTCGTTTGTCGTATGCCACCTCGGAAGATCTTATCATTGAATCTGCTAAGCGGCTTAAAGCCGGATTGGAAGCTATTGGTGCATGAAACGGGAAGAAATTATCCAGCTTTTTGAGCGCTTCAACGGGATGAAAATCCTTGTAATTGGCGACGTAATGGTGGATAGTTACGTTTGGGGCAAAGTGGATCGCATTTCGCCTGAAGCGCCAGTTCCTGTGGTGAGTGTGAAAAAGTTGGAGAAACGCTTGGGCGGCGCTGCAAATGTGGCGCTGAATTTAAAAGCAATGGGTGCAGAACCTGTGCTTTTGGCTTGTGTTGGAAGCGATCGATCGGCAATTGATTTTTTTGATTTGTTGAAAGAGCAACAGCTTCGAGCTGATGGTATTGTGTCTCTAAATCGAAGCACTACGGTTAAAACAAGAATCTTGGGAAATGCGCATCATTTGTTGCGTGTGGATGAAGAAGACGATGCGGAACTCAATACTTCGGATAGTAAACAGGTGTTGATGCAGTTTATCAGATTGATCAACCAAGAAAAATTCGATGCAGTGATCTTCGAAGATTACGACAAAGGCTTGTTGACCGAGGAATTGATTGCTGAAATCACCGAGCAGTGTATTGGGAAGAAGATTCCAGTAGCAGTGGATCCGAAAAAAAGAAATTTCACAAATTACATTGGAGTTGACCTGTTCAAGCCGAATCTAAAAGAAATAAAGGAAGGCTTGAAAATTCAGGTGAATCCGAAAGACAGAGAATCGTTGCGTGAAGCAGACCGGTTGTTGCGAACAACTTTAAAACACCATGTTTCCTTAATTACCCTTTCGGAAGAAGGTGTGTATGTTTCAGATTCGATCAGTGACAATAAAATCGCAGCTCATGTTCGAAATATTACGGATGTGAGTGGAGCTGGTGATACAGTGATTAGTGTGGCAACATTGTGCATGGCTGCGGGAATCCCTAAAGATGCTTTGGCGGCATTCTCGAATCTAGCAGGAGGATTGGCATGCGAGAAAGTTGGTGTTGTTCCGATAGATAAACAGCAACTTTTGGATGAAATTCTTCGCTTATCATAATCTTGCAAAGCACAACAAATTCGCATGAACGCTGTTTCAGAACGCATGGAAGTTAAACCTTATCAGGAAGAAACCGGAAAGAAAGAGCAAATCGAGAAGATGTTCGACTCGATTTCGGGGCGCTACGATTTCCTGAATCGTTTTTTGTCGTTAGGAACCGACATTTATTGGCGAAAATTGATGGTGAATCGATTACGTCGGAAGCAGCCGAAAAATATTTTAGATATCGCTACTGGAACAGCTGATGTAGCTATAGCGATGCGAAAAATTTCACCAGAGCAGATTATCGGACTTGATTTGTCTGAAGGCATGCTTGAAATTGGTCGTGAAAAAGTGAAAAAGAAAGGCTTGGGCCATCTGATTCAGCTTGTAAAAGGCGATTCAGAAAACCTTCCTTACCAAGAAAATACCTTTGAGGCGGTAACGGTTGCTTTTGGCGTTCGGAATTTCGAAAACTTGCTCAAAGGCTTGTCGGAGATGAATCGTGTGATGAAGCCTGGAGGGAAAGTGGTGATTTTGGAATTTTCTCGACCGACGATATTTCCAGTAAAGCAGTTGTATGATTTTTATTTCCGGTATTTTTGTCCGTGGTGGGGAAAACTCATTTCGAAAGACGATTCAGCCTATCGATATCTTTATGAATCAGTGAATGCATTTCCAGAAGGTGATAGTTTTCTGGAAGTCGCACAGAAAGCGGGATTCAAGGAATTAAAAGCTGAACGAGTAACCTTCGGTATCGTAAGTCTGTACACCGGAGTGAAATAATATTGATCAAAAATACGTTGAAGCAGTCATTTACAAAGCAAGTGTATAGAATCCCAAAAATTTCTGCGGTGCTAATGTTTCTGCTCGTGATGACCAGTTCATTGCTTGAGGCGCAGAACAAAAGACAGATTTTGAACCTGCCTAATTACGATAGGCAGATTGTGCATTTTGGATTCATTTTAGGAGTGAATACTTTCAATTTTACTGCAAAGCCTGTTGAAGATATTCGTTTGCTCGACAGCTTAATGTCGATCACACCTCAACGAGCAAGTGGTTTTTCTCTTGGTATTGTTTCGAATCTTCACTTGGGCGATAATCTTGATTTACGTTTTTTACCAACGCTATCATTTGGTGAGCGGTCGTTGGTTTACCAAATCAAAAACATTGCGGCTGACTCAATATACGAGAGAACAAAGCCTGTAGAATCAACACTTTTAGAGTTTCCTATTGTATTAAAATTTAAATCACAACGACATGGAAATTACAGGGCTTACGTATTAGGCGGGTTCAAACCTACTATTGATCTCGCTTCTCAAGACAAAGTTGACTCCATGGGGGAAAAACTTTTGAAACTAAAACGAAACGACTACAATTATGAAATAGGAATGGGCTTCGATTTCTATTCTCAATACTTCAAGTTTTCTCCTGAAATAAAGCTTGCTTTTGGATTGAGAGACTTGATGATTGACGAAGGAAATATATACACAGCTGGTGTGGATCGACTTACCTCGAGGGCTATTTATATTTCATTTACTTTCGAATAACAATTCATGCAGAGAGAACTTCAACTGGCAGTTCCTCCTGATGCAGGATTTGATTCGGAGAATTTACACCGATATCTTAGCAAATACCTTTCGCTAAGTCACGAGCAAAAATTACATGTTCTGCTTCGACGAAGAAGCATCGACGCTCGAGGTCGACAAGTGAAAGTGAATATCACTGCAACGGTTTGGATTGATGAAATCCCACCCGAAAGCAAACCTGAACATCCTCAATATCCAGATGTTCAAGGAAAGCCTGAAGTAATCGTGATTGGCGCTGGGCCAGCAGGATTGTTTGCTGCCTTGAAATTGATCGAAAAAGGTTTAAAACCCATCATCCTCGAAAGAGGAAAAGATGTTCGCGCACGGAGAAGAGATTTGGCGGCTATCAACCGTGAACATGTTGTGAATCCAGACAGCAATTACTGTTTTGGTGAAGGCGGTGCAGGCACCTATTCTGATGGGAAACTTTACACACGTTCTAACAAGCGTGGCGACATTGCTGGGGTGTTAAACACCTTCTTTGCCCATGGAGCTGTTGAGGAAATTCTTGTTGATACACATCCCCACATTGGCACTAATAAGCTTCCTGGAATCATCGTTAGCATGCGGGAAACAATCTTACAATGTGGAGGTGAAGTTCATTTTAATTCGCGTGTAGAAGATTTTGAATTTCAAGACGGTAAACTGAAGGGGATCAAATTGATTGGTGGAATAAATATCACTTGCTCAGCAGCAATTCTCGCTACAGGACATTCAGCTAGAGACATTTACGAGTTGCTTCATCAGAAAAATGTGCTCTTGGAGTTTAAGCCTTATGCACTCGGTGTTCGAGCAGAACATCCTCAACAATTGATTGATCAGATTCAATATCACTGCGACAGCAGAGGACTTTATCTTCCACCTGCCTCCTACTCGCTCGTGAATCAGGTGGATAGTCGTGGAGTGTATTCGTTTTGCATGTGCCCTGGAGGAATTGTAGCACCTTGTGCGACATCGCCGGGCGAAATTGTGACCAATGGTTGGTCGCCGTCGAAACGAAATAATCCTTTTGCCAATTCGGGAATTGTTGTAGAAATCAAACCTGAAGATCTGAAGTCATTTGAGCACAGAGGCGCTTTGGCGGGAATGGATTTCCAACGTTCGATAGAGCAAACAGCTTGGTTGGCTGGTGGAAAAACCCAAACTGCACCTGCACAACGCATGGCTGATTTTGTGCAACGAAAAATATCATCCAGCTTGCCTGAAAGTTCTTACCAACCTGGCATCAAGTCGGTTAATCTGCATGAAGTGTTACCGAAATCTGTTGCTGGTAGATTAGCCAAAGCATTTGTAGCATTTGGCGATAAAATGAAAGGTTATTATACCAACGAAGCCGTTTTGCATGCTGTTGAATCTAGAACCTCAACGCCTGTAAGGATTCCACGTGACGCAGAAACATTAATGCACCCCGAAATTGAGGGTCTATTTCCTTGTGGAGAAGGCGCTGGATTCGCTGGTGGGATAGTGTCTGCAGCGATGGATGGACAGAAATGTGCTGATGCTGCATTTCGATATTTAAACTCGTGATGATGAGCCACTACAATGAAATCCCATGGGATGTTGTTCATGCTCAACGCGCCTTTTTTGAGTCGGGAGCAACCAGATCAGTAGATTTTCGAAAGACACAACTAAGAAGGCTGCTCAAACTATTGGAACGTCATGAAAAAGATATTCTTGACGCACTCCAAAAAGACTTAAAAAAGCATCCTTTTGAAGCATTCAGCAGTGAAATCGGATTTCTGAAAATTGAAATCAATGAAGCATTAAGTAATATCCATCGGTGGGTAGCAAAGAAAAGGGTTTCAACTCCTTTGGTTCATTTTCCTGCAAGTAGCTATATCATTCCTCAACCTCTTGGTCAGGTGTTGGTGATTAGTCCGTGGAACTACCCTATTATGTTGGCATTTGCCCCAGCCTTGAACGCTATTGCTGCTGGAAACTGTGTAGTTTTAAAGCCTTCTGAGCTAACGCCCAATTGTTCTGCATTGATGAAAAAATTGGTGGCTGATTTTTTCGACCCTCAGTTTTTCACTGTTGTTGAAGGAGATGGTCATGTGGTATTGCCAGAAATGCTTCAAAAACATCGCTTTGAATATGTATTTTTTACTGGTTCTGAAAGCACAGGAAAAATCATCTACAAACTTGCAGCTGAGAAACTTACGCCAGTTACTTTGGAATTGGGAGGAAAAAGTCCATGCATTGTTGATGAAACCGCTGATGTGGAGATTTCGGCCAAACGGATTGTGTGGTCGAAGTTCTGGAATGCTGGACAGACCTGTGTTGCACCAGATTATTTGTTGGTGCATGAAAGCCTATCGAATGAATTGATTCGACAGTTGAAACTGGCGATTGAGGCGTTTTTCGGGAAGGAATCGAAGCAAAGTGATTCATTGTCGAGGATTGTATCGCTTCGCCATTTCGAGCGGTTGAAGCAATTGATCTCCAACGAGCATGTTGAATTTGGTGGTCGAAGCGATGAAGCATCATTGTGGATCGAGCCAACACTATTGTTAAATCCAAGTTTGGAATCATTGGTAATGAAAGAGGAGATCTTCGGTCCCATTCTTCCAATCATCACGTTCAATTCATTGGCTGAGGCAAAAGATATCGTACGAAAAATGCCGAATCCGCTGTCGCTTTACATTTACAGTAAATCGAAGAAAAACATCCAAGACATCGAAGAAGACCTAAGTTTTGGTGGAGGTGTGATCAATGGAGGATTGATTCATTTGGCCAATCCGAAGCTTCCCTTTGGCGGCGTGGGTCACAGTGGATTTGGAAATTATCATGGAAAGTTCGGATTCGACACTTTCAGCCATCAAAAAGCGATGATGTTCAATAGTTTTTGGCCCGACATCCCATTTCGGTATGCGCCTTTTGGTAAGTGGACTTGGATTGTAAAACGCTTTATGCGCTGATTAATCTTTGCGTAACTCGCGGATTCTTTGGTTAATCGCTTGACGATCGTATCGCTGCAGTTCAAGTTCCCCCGAAAGGGAAACCTTATTCATGTAAAGACCTTCAATAAGATTTAATTGTTGAAGCTCTTCGATGAGACCATGTAAAAATGGCTTTTCGGGGAGAATATTCATCTCAATTTTAAGGAATTCGAGGATGGGATCGAGGCAAGATTCGTTTTCGGAGAGATTCTTAAGCTCACTAAAAAAGAGATTGGGATTGCTGGTTGTTTCGACCGATTTAATCTTTAATAGCAACACAGCAGTGCCTTTGTTTAGCAGACTACTTATCAAGCGATTTGCATCTTCATGGAATTCTGAACCTTTCACGGTAAGCGCAAAATACTTACCCGATTCGATCAAAGCAACATGTGGAGGAATCTTGTGAAGGCCAGCAATAACAAGGTATCTGCCTGCTTGAAGCGGCAATGTAATTGGATGTAAATTCTTCAGCACCAAAGGGCGCATCAGATTTCGATTGTTCCTGTAAATACCTCTGCAGCAGGACCTGATAGAGTAATGCCGGTGTAATTGTCTTCACCCATTGAGAAATGAACTTT
>CANHIS010000022.1 GCA_947460255.1 Bacteroidota bacterium | reverse complement strand
TTCGAAGTTGATCGTTAGTTAATTAATCATCTGTACAAGTGGATGTTCCACCAATGATTATGGCTCTTGTGTTGCTGATGTCTTTAGCATCCTCGATTTGACTAGCGTTTCCGCAGGTTTCTTCTGCAGCGGAGACCACGTTGCCAGAACCGTCTTTTACTTCGCAGGTTGTACATTTTTTACAAGATGAAAAGTATCCAAGCGAAAGGAGAAGGCTGAAAATTTTGAGCATGTTTTTCATAAACTAGTCTCTAGGGCACGTTAGTTCGAGAGAATCTGGCAAATTTAGTCGGTAAGTTAGTTCTTGGGCATCTAAGGTTGCTTTTCTTCCACAAATTTCGGGATATGAATCAATCACAGCTCCGGTATTATTTGAGGTTGTTTGACAAACCATGCACTTTTCACAAGCGCTTACAAACGTTGTGAATAACAGGATTGAATAAAACACAAGCTTTTTCATTGTATAGATTTTTAACGTTTCAGTACTGCAAGATGCCGATAACTGTTGGTTTTTTAGGTATTTGAGGTGTTTTTGTTGAATTGTCCAAAGAAAATAAGAGAATTGTTTGTTAAATTGATAATACTAATATATTTGCGTGAACAATTAAACCCAAAAGATGAAAAAAATATTTGCTTTATTGGCTGTTGTAGCTCTTTTTGCTGCATGTAAGAAAGACTACACTTGTGAATGCACAGTGCTTGGTGCAAAAGAATCAACTACATTTAAGGATGTTAAAAAGTCTGAAGCTAAAGATTCTTGCGATGCAGCAAATGCTTTAGTGACCCTTTTTGGAGGCTCTTGCGAATTAAAATAAACAACTAATAAACTTAAACAACCCTAAACTTTTTTCTATGAAAAAGATTTTCGCTGCTGTTGCAATCGTTGCGCTTTTCGCATCTTGCAAAAAAGATTACACTTGTGATTGTACTGTAGGAACTGTAACAACTTCTACTCCAATTAACGATGCAAAGAAAGCTGATGCTGAAGAAGCTTGTGATGCCCTTAATGTGCTTAACGCATTAGGCGGTGGTTCTTGCACTTTGAACTAATCCAATTTAAAATATCGAAAGAGCTGGTTCATATGAACCAGCTTTTTTTTTGCCCATGAAAATAATTCTATCTGTCTGTTTTAGACTTTTTTTAGCCGTTGTGCCAGCAATCGCCTTGATTTATGGTGCAGAGAATTTCGATTATTTTGATTATGCCATAGTAGAACTTGGATTCCCATCTTGGAATCTGGTTTCATACTTTTCTAGAATTCTGCTTGGTGGCTTAATTGGAATTGGTGTGGCGATTTTGTTCTCTGGGAAACGAAACCAAAAATTGCTCACATGGTATTTAGGTTTATCGTCAGTTATGCTGATCATTGCATTATTACAAGTAACAGTTCTTCCATTGAATCGAATTTATTTTGGTTTGTGGGAGTTGTTCAAATGGAATGTTTGGCAAGGTCCATTGCTGTGGTTTAGTGCCATAATAACTTCCTTGTTGATTAAAAGAGCCGACAAAGAAAATTACTTGAATGCACCAAATTGGGTGCATATTGTACTGTTAATTGTAGGACTCTCAATGCCGTTCATTTTAAATTATCCCCCGCAGTGGGCCGTTTACGGCGAAAAAGGAATTACAGAATCTCAAAGTGATCTGATGGTTGATAGTTTGGTGAATGTAAAGAGCGATTACTTGCATTTAATGAATCCTGCAGACTTGAAATCAGGCAAAAAATTAATCTGTTTTGCAAGTTTAACCTGTCCTTTTTGCATCCGCGCCGCATATAAATTACATGTGCTCAAGAAGAGGAATCCAGAAGCTCAATGTTACATGATATTGACCGGAGATCCAAGTATTCTCAAGCTTTTTGAACAACGAACATCCTGCGAGAATGTACCAAGAATGTTGCTCAATACGCCATTGTTTAATAAGATAACAGGCGGTAGCGTGCCTAAAATTTACTTGGTTGATAATGGGAAAATAACCCATCGGCTTCCATATTGGGCAATTCAAGACGAACATGTTCAATAACTCAATATATTGCTGAAATTTGAAATTGCATTTTTAACCTTGAGAAAATCAGCCTATGGATCTCACCAGAATCATTGATATTTTGCCGTACATCCGAAATAAATATCATCGGAATGACGTGCTTAATGCGAAAGTAGAAGGGAAATGGCAAAGTTGGAGTATTGATGATATTTGCGATTTATCAGACAATATCAGCTATGGTTTGATGAACCTCGGGATTTCTCCCGACGATAAAGTTGCAATTATATCTCCCAATCGTCCCGAATGGATTCTTGCTGATTTTGGAATTGCCCAAATTGGAGCAGTGAGTGTCCCTGTTTATCCTACAATGGGTTCGGCTGATACTGAATTTATCCTTAATGATGCTGGCGTAAAAATTATTCTGTTAGCGGATGCCGAATTGAAAGACAAAATCGACTCGATTCGCGCCAATGTCCCTAGCTTAACGCATGTTTTTACGTTTAATGAGATTCAAAATGCTGACCATCTCAGCAAGCTGATCAAATTAGGAAAAGACAATCCGCAGGTAGAGCAATTAAAGGAATACAAAGCCCGAGTAAAACCCGATGATTTGCTCACGCTTATTTATACATCAGGTACTACAGGCACGCCGAAAGGAGTAATGCTTACGCACAGCAACCTTATTTCAAATGTAACTGCGGCTCAGCCTGTTTGTCCAGTAACATTTGAGCATAAAGTGCTTAGCTTCCTTCCACTTTCTCACATTTTCGAAAGAATGCTCACTTATTTGTATTTGTATGTTGGTGCAGGCGTTTATTATGCTGAAAGTTTGGAAACCATTGGTGAGAATCTCAAAGAAGTAAAGCCATTCGCATTTTCAACCGTTCCAAGATTGTTGGAAAAAGTGTACGATAAAATCGTTGCCAAAGGTGAAGAGCTTACGGGTGTAAAAAGAAAACTGTTTTTCTGGGCACTCGCACTTGGTCACAAATATGAGCTTGATGGAAAAAATGGTGCTTGGTATGAATTTCAATTAAAAATTGCCAATAAGTTGATCTTCAGTAAATGGCGTGAAGCACTTGGTGGGAATGTTGGTGTTATTGTTTCGGGTGCTGCAGCTTTACAACCGCGACTTGCTCGAGTGTTTACAGCTGCGCAAATTAATGTCTTAGAAGGATACGGTCTTACCGAAACTTCTCCAGTAATTACCGTTAACCGATTGGATAAAGGGATGCGTGGTTTTGGATCTGTGGGTCCAGCGATAAAAGATGTAGAAGTGAAAATTGCAGAAGATGGCGAGGTGCTTTGTAAAGGGCCTAACGTGATGAAGGGTTATTACAAACGCCCGGATGCAACCGCTGAAGTGCTGAAGGATGGTTGGCTATACACTGGAGATATCGGAAAATTCGAAAACGGATTGCTTTACATCACCGATAGGAAAAAGGAGATTTTTAAAACATCAGGTGGGAAATATATTGCCCCACAAATGATGGAAAACAAATTCAAAGAATCTTCATTTATTGAGCAAGTCATGGTTATTGGTGAGAATAGGAAGCATCCAGCAGCACTGATTGTTCCTTCTTTTGCGGCATTGATCGTTAAATTGGAACAAGAAGGAGTTTCCGAAAAGGATCCTTCACGATTGGTTAATCTTCCAAGAACAATTGAAATTATTCAAGCTGAGATCGATCAACTTAATGCTGGATTTAGCAACTATGAGAAGGTGAAGAAATTCGCGTTGCTTCCAGTTGAATGGTCGGTAGCTGGAAATGAACTCACTCCGAAATTATCGCTAAAACGAAGAGTGATTTTGGAAAAATACAGCACCGAAATCGAAAAGATCTATCAAGATTAAAATAAGTTAAATGCAAAAGGATCGGTCCGCAGAAACATTGTTCTGTAGACCGATCCTTTCGTTTATTGATAAGCTATTACTTAATTCTTTTGAGGTGCATCTCTCTTGCTGGAGCGATAATCAATGGTACTTTTTCTACATGAACTGAGCTTGTATCTAGTCCGAAAGCTTTTTCTTCCGATAAGCTAATGTTCTTCAACATGAAATACACATCAAGAACGATTTTCTCATAGAAAGGCAAGTCGTTTTCGTTGGATAGGAATTTCTCCAAGACAATAAATCTGAAATCACCAATCACTTGATTTTTGTTAAGCGATTCATACCTAGAAACGATATCCACTTCTTGGCACTTTACAAGATCCTGAACCACTTTGCGGAACATTAAATTGATTCGAGGTGCAACTCGGAATCCAAGCATGAAGTCTACACGAATAACAGAATCGTTCACGATTTCATTCACTCGGTACTCCATTCTGTACGGCTCATCTACCACATCAACGTGGAGGAACCAATAAATATCAGCGCGTTTGGGCTGCTTTTGGAGGATTGAATAGATGATTTTCGACTCAACTTGTTCATCTTGGTTAGCACTCGTGAGAAATACCAAATGAGTGGCATATTTAGGAACAGTTAGGTCACGCTTCAATTCGCAAAGCAGATCTAAGTATTCGTTCAAATCAACAAATTCCACGTATGAATTCCTGATTTTGCGAGCATCGTACCAAATCCACATAATCAACGCGATGATTGATGCGATGATCAATGAAATGTATCCACCGTCGGGTATCTTTTCAATATTAGCGACGAGGAAGCTACTTTCAACAGTAAGGTAAACTATTATAAAAGAGTTGATTACCCATTTATTGAAGCGTTTCATTCCCATGTAGAACACTAGCAAAGTCGACGACATCATCATTCCGATAATTATCGTTAATCCGTAAGCGGCCTCCATGGCACTCGATTCCTTGAAAAAGAGTACCACACTTGCACAACCTAAGAATAACAGCCAGTTGATTGATGGAATATATAATTGGCCTTTCATCAAAGTTGGATATGCAATGCGCACTTTCGGCCAAAGATTTAATCGAATCGCCTCGTTAATTAAGGTGAATGAGCCTGAAATTAAGGCCTGACTGGCAACAATTGTTGCGATTGTAGTAATAATAAAGCCTGGAATAAAGAACCAAGCCGGCATCAATTCATAAAAGGGATTTTGACCATTCAGTAAGCTACCTTCATGTTGCAGCAACCAAGCCGATTGGCCGAAATAATTTAAAAGCAAAGATGTTTTTACGAAGATCCAGGATGCTCGAATATTGCGCTTCCCACAATGGCCAAGATCCGAGTAAAGCGCTTCGGCTCCTGTTGTGCAAAGAAATACAGCGCCAAGAATCCAGAATCCTTCAGGGTATGCAGTTAATAGATTGATCGCATAGTATGGATTGATTGCTGCCAGCACCGAGAAATCCTGTGCAAGGAAATAGATTCCTAAACTACTGAGCATTAAGAACCAAGTAAGCATTACAGGTCCGAAAAATTTCCCAATCGATTTCGTGCCAAATTGCTGAATGGCAAAAAGAGAGAAGAGTATTCCTATAATAATTGGGATAGTTTGTATGTTCGGATAACTTTGACGTAAGCCTTCAATAGCCGAAGAAACAGAGATTGCAGGGGTGATGATTCCTTCGCCTAATAGAGCAGCTCCTCCAATAATAGCCGGAAACAAAAGCCATTTCACTTTGGTTCTGCGCACAAGAGCATATAGGGCGAAAATCCCACCCTCACCCTTGTTATCAGCCCGAAGGATGAGCAGAATGTATTTTATAGTAGTTTGCAGTGTTAGCGTCCAGAGAATGCAAGACATGCCACCCAAAATCAAATCGCGATCGATTACTCGCTCCCCAACGATGGCTTTCATTACATAGAGCGGTGAAGTTCCGATATCGCCGTAAATGATTCCCAGTGTAACTAATAGCCCTGCAATACCGAATTTCGGAATGTGCGATTGGTGTGAGTGATCACCCATGGTGAAAATTGTTCTTTGTTAAAATGCTGACTAACAAGGTTTAAATAGTTAATCTCCGCGGTCAGCGTTTAGAAGTAAGTCTGCAAAATTATTAAATTGAAGCATCATACGACCTTTTGTGAATCATTATTTAACACCTTGTCCATTTTGCTGCTATGTTAAGTTTTGCGCCAATGTTAAATTCTTAATCATTTGAAATACAGGCAAATGAAATCATATTTTAGTTTTTAATTAATAAATGTTAAGCCAATGTTAAGCAAAAGTGACTTCAATGTGTTTTTATTTGTAACTTTGTGTTATTGAAATTCGTTTACATCTTAAAATTAAAGCCATGAAATATATCCTTTCGCTTGTTTGTCTGATTGCTGGACTTGTGTTGAACGCTCAGACCAAAGAACTAAAGACGTATTTTGATAATGGGAAGCTTAAAAGTACTTACAACTATCAAGATGCGGCAAACTATACAGTACAGAATTTCTTTGAAAATGGAAATCTGATGGAAACGGGGCGTTTTGTAAATGCTAAAATGGACGGCGTTTGGATTAACTACTCAGAAAACGGTCAGCGTGCTGGCGAGGCTTTCTATTCTAATGGTGTGAAAACTGGCGATTGGAAAGTTTACGATCTCACGGGAATGTTGAAGTACAAAATCACGTATCAAAACGACCGTATAGTAAATGCCATCAGTTTAGATGCAAATGGTCAAAATCTTGCAGAAACAACACCGCGATAAGCAATTAAATCCTTATTGAAAACCCTGGTCAATTCGGCCGGGGTTTTTTATTTTAAATAATCCCGCACTACTTCACTGAATTCCTAAATTTGACTGCAAAATATGCTTATCCGATATGATTCATAATTTCAGTGCTGGGCCCGCAATTCTTCCTAAAGAAGTGCTCCAAAAAGCTTCACAAGCTTGTATAGACTTTAATAATTCTGGGCTTTCGTTGCTCGAAGTCTCTCACCGTGGTAAAAACGTAATTGCTATATTCGATCGGGCAGTTGAACTTACCAAGAAGTTACTCAAACTCAACGACGATTATGCAGTAATCTTTGTTCAAGGCGGTGCATCGACACAATTCGCCATGGTGCCGCACAATTTCCTTGGGAAAAAAGCTGCCTATTTAAATACTGGAGTTTGGGCATCCCGCGCAGTTAAAGAAGCTCAGCATTACGGCGATACAGCTGTTGTTGCGTCTTCCGAAGACAAGAATTTTTCGTACATCCCGAAAGGGTTTGTGATTCCAACGGATGCAGATTATTTCCACTATACTTCTAACAATACCATCTACGGAACGCAGATTAGAACAGTTCCTGATTCGCCAGTTCCTTTGATTTGCGATATGTCGTCGGATATTTTTTCCTACGAATTTGATGCTTCAAAATTCGACCTGATCTATGCTGGTGCTCAAAAAAACATGGGGCCTGCTGGAGCAACAATGGTGATTATCAAGAAATCGATGTTGGAGAGAATCCAGCGCCAGATGCCAACCATGCTCAACTACAAAATTCATGTGGATGGTGAATCAATGTACAACACACCACCAGTATTTGCAGTGTATGTTACGATGCTGACTTTGGAGTGGCTCGACAACTTTGGTGGTGTAGGTGAAATCGAAAAGCGCAATGCAGCTAAAGCGAAACTGTTTTACGACGAACTCGATCGCAATTCAAAATTTAAAGGCACTGTAGCTGTAGAAGATCGTTCATGGATGAATGCAAATTTTATCATGGAAGATCCATCCAAAGAAGCTTCATTTAACGAATTGTTAAAGCAAGCAAATATCAGTGGATTGGCAGGACATCGTTCAGTTGGTGGCTATCGCGCATCTATGTACAATGCAATGGGATTGGAAAGTGTTCAAGCGCTTGTTAATGTAATGCAGACATTCGAAAAAACTCAAGGCTAATCCAGAAAAACTATGGTTAAAATTTTAGCAAACGACGGAATTGATGCGCTTGGAAAATCAATGCTCAAAGCAGCAGGTTTTTCAATTGAAACCAATAAAGTTGCACAAGATCAATTGGCTGAGGCCATCAATCGTGAAGGATATGAAGTAATTCTTGTTCGCAGTGCAACCAAAATTACCGCTGCAATCATGGATGCTTGTCCAGGAATTAAATTGATTGGCAGAGCAGGTGTTGGACTTGACAATATCGACGTTCGTCATGCCGAATCTAAAGGCATGAAAGTGTTTAACACGCCTGCAGCTTCTTCTCAATCTGTTGCTGAGCTTGTGTTTGCGCATCTTTTTTCGGGTGTTCGATTTTTACAAGATTCAAATTATCAAATGCGAATTGCAGGAGAAACGCGTTTCAATGAGCTCAAGAAAAACTACAGTGCCGGAATCGAACTCCAAGGGAAAACATTGGGGATTATTGGTTTTGGCAGGATTGGGCAAGCCGTAGCTCGAATGGCAATTGGTATGGGAATGAAAGTAGTTGCCAGCGATCCATTTATTTCGGAGGTTACGTTAACACTTCAACTAGCTCAAACAAATCAAGAAATTCCTGTTCTGATCAAGACCACTTCCGTGGATGAATTACTGGTACAAAGTGACTTTATTAGTTTACACGTTCCAGGGAAGATTGATGGGAAATCGGTAATTGGTGCTAACGAAATCAGCAAAATGAAAACAGGTGCAGGATTGGTGAACGCTGCCCGCGGTGGAGTCATCGATGAAGATGCTCTTTTGAACGCTCTCGACCAAGGCAAACTTGCGTTTTGCGGATTGGATGTGTTCGAAAACGAACCAACTCCCAGAACTGATTTGTTGAAACACCCTAAAATTAGTGTGACTCCACACATTGGCGCCTCAACCGCTGAAGCGCAAGAGAGGATTGCGGCCGAATTGGCTGGGTTCATCATCAGTTACTACGGAAATTAATTTCAATGAGCCTGATTCATCCCTTTCGGGGAGTGCTTCCCCTGAAGGAGAAGGTTTCCCAAGTGATTTCAAAACCTTACGACAAATATCCATTGTCGGAAGTGAAGGAAATTGTACAATCCAATCCAGATTCTTTTCTCCATGTCATCAAGCCAGAATTGGCTTCAGGGAAACGCACAAAGCCTGATAATCCAGAAGCGCTGAAGAAAAGTCGTTTAAAGTTTTTGGAGTTTCTCCAACAGAACGTGCTGCACAAAGTTGATTCGGATAGCTATTTCATCTACCGACAGGTGAAGCCTAATTTCGTGTACACTGGATTGTTGGCTACCATCGATGCAGCTGCATATCGTGATGGTAGAATCAAGATTCATGAACAAACTTTAGCACCCAAAGAAGGCAAGCTGAAGGATTATTTGAAAGTGGTTGGGATCAATGCAGAGCCTGTGATGTTCACCTATCCGCATCGACATGAAATTGATGAGTTGATGAATCGACTCACTGCCAATGAGCCTTATGCGGATTTTCATTTTGATGGTAAACAGCACCTGCTATGGCAAGTTTCAACGCCAAGTGATGTAGATGCTGTGATTGCTGCATTTGAGCCTATAGATAAGGTGTATGTTGCTGATGGTCATCATCGTTCAGCATCATCTGTTTTGTTGTCAGATGAAATGTCAGATCAACATCCCGGTGCTTCAAGATTTATGGGGATATTTATTCCCGACCACAATTTGCAACTCTTTGAATTTAATCGCTTGGTGAAGAATACCGGAGGATTGTCAAAAGAGGAAATCATCTCTCAATTGGGTGAGGATTTTGATGTCTCATTGCAAGCTGGTGCGCATTTTCAACCTGCTCGATTGCACGAGTTTTCGATGTATATCGATTCTGAATGGTACAGCCTTAAACTCCGGCATGACCAAATTAACAATCAATTGGGCGATAAACTAGATGCCAATATTTTGAGTCAGCGGATCTTAGCACCAATATTTGGGATTGCAGATTTGCGTAACGACAGCCGTATTGATTTTCTGTCAGGCTTAAATGGTACTGATGAGCTGAAAAGGCTTGTTGATTCAGGGAAGTTTGCCGTTGCATTTGGTTTGTTTCCTGTGAGTTTTGAGCAGTTTTTTGATTTCAGTGACCGGGGGAAAATGATGCCTCCAAAGACTACATGGTTTGAGCCTAAACTCCTCAATGGATTGGTTATTTACGACCTTGAATTGGAAGGATAATGTCGATAGTTTCAGAAAATCTAAATAAAATTCGTGCATCCATTCCTTCGGATGTAACCTTGGTGGCTGTTTCAAAAACGCATCCAATTGAAGTAATTCAAGAAGCTTATGATGCTGAACAGCGGATATTTGGCGAAAACAGAGTACAAGAGTTAGTGCCTAAGTTTGAAGGGATGCCTAAAGATATTCAATGGCATTTGATCGGCACACTGCAGCGGAATAAGGTGAAATACATAGCACCTTTTGTTTCGATGATTCACTCTGCAGATAACCTTGAATTGTTGAAGGAAATCAACAAGGAAGCCAAGAAGAATCAAAGAATCATCAACTGTTTGATTCAAGTTTTTATTGCTACCGAAGAAACAAAACATGGATTCAGTTTCGAGGAAGCAGAAGCACTATTCCAATCAGATTACTCGACGCAGTTTGATCATATCCGCATTTGCGGGCTAATGGGAATGGCTTCCTTTACAGAGGATCAACTGCAAGTGAAACGTGAATTTGAATCACTTACGAGATTTAGAGATAAGATTCAAACAAACCATTCAATTCTACTCCCAGTTCTTTCAATGGGCATGAGTGGTGATTACCAACTTGCAATTGCTTGTGGAAGCAATATGGTAAGAGTTGGTTCTTCTATTTTCGGCTCGAGGAGCTACAATCAATAAGAAAGTACAAGCTGAGCGCGCTTCACTTCACGTTTTGTACGAAGTTCTACCCAGTACAAACCAGAATCAAGGTTCGTGAGGTCAACAGTTGAATTGGTTAATTCTAATTGACGAACCAATCTTCCATCAACCGAATAAACACTCAATAACGCTAATTCATCGAGGTTCAAACTTCCAATGTTAATCACACCTTCGCTTGGGTTTGGGTAGATCGTTAAGTTAGAAACGATCAAGTCGTTAATTCCAGTTCCATTGTTCGGAATATTGATGTTCCCTGGAGTAACTCCTGAGCCTAGAGGCATGTTTGAGCTCACTTCCAAAGGATCGAAGCTATCGGCGTCAACTAAATCTCCGTTGTACCATGCCGCAGCTGAAAATGGCGTATTGTTATCAAAAAAGCGAACTGCAGCATCTGGTGTTCCAGCCGATTGTGTAAGAATCACACCTCCATAGATCAATGCTGTAAGGTCTCCATTGGTCCAGCCAACTGCATCTTGCAATTGTGCTCCATTCGGTAAATCAAGAACGCCATCATTGTTCGTGTCGTAGTCAACGTCTTTCAACATTGGAATAGGGCTAAACATAACAGTGAAGCTGATGCTTCCGTTTTCCAACAATGGAAGACCAAATAGCAATGTGTCTTTGTAAACAGTTTCTGATGGAATGTTTTGGTAACCTAAAGATGTTCCGATGAACAACAATCCATTCGAACCTAAAGTAACGCCGTTCAGAGGAATTACAACGTCTGCATTTCCAGCTGATCCTGAGTCGCTTTCAAACACTACCACATAAATGTTATTTAAGGTACTTCCGGGTGTGCCTTTAAGCTCAATAAATTCAAATGGTTCATCAGCCCCAGGCGAATTCACATAAAGTTCGTTTAAGAGCAATTGTGCATTTAATGAGTTTACATTCAAACACACAATAAACGCAGAGAAAAACTTGAAAAAACGTGACATACAATTGATTATCGTGAAATTGAAATTCTACCTTGAACGGTTTCAAAGTAATCGGAATCGAGGTAATAGTTGAGTACAAAATAGTACACATCATCAGGCATGATTTTGCCATTTTTGGTGCCATCCCATTCGAAATCGAGCTTCTCTGAAACAAAAACTTCTTCTCCCCAACGATTGAAAATTCTCACATTACCATTAACAACCGTTTCAGTATGGTAAGGTTTGAAGACATCGTTGATACCATCTCCATTTGGAGTGAATCCTGACGGTACATACATTGTTTGAGGAATCACTTCTTTAAGTAGGAAGTGCGCAGTCAAAGTATCTGTCGTATCTAGCGAGAATCCGTTTATGGTAAGACTTGAATCAAAGTCCAAAGTGCCGTAATTCAAGGTGTAATGCGAGAATAGGTATTTCTCAAATGGGAAGGCATCTGTTGTTATCGCCTCCCCTTCGAAAAACTCAGTTGTTGTTGGATAAATATCAACCCAATCGCCATTAATCATCACTTTACCTGCTAATTGAGGCTCGGTTTTTACTGTTAAGAACCAAGTTTGAAATGGCTTGAAGTGAGCTATGATCGTATCAGGAACATCAACCAAAAATGAATTGGTAGGTAGGTTGGGATCTGGTGTAAGGGTGTGGCCTACAGTGGTGAAATTGATGAAATCGAAATTTGTTGCCGGTGTGGCAGTCATGAAAATATTGAAATCTGCATTGTAGATCTGAGCGTACGGGTAACTGCCGGGTGTAACTCCATTGATGGAGATATTTCCTGAATTGGGAGGATCAACCAAGAATACAATTTCATGGGTTTCAATCAATCTGAAATGCGCCACAATACTGTCGGCTGCTTCAATCATGAAACTGTTGAGCGCATTTGTACTGTCGGAGTTGAGGTCCGAATAAAAAACTTCCCAATACCAAAATTCATAAGCAGAAGTTGCAGGAGTTGCATTTAAATCTCCTTCTACACCGCCAAAATATGAGCCCGACCATGGATAAGTGGGAATTGTTAGCTCATTGAATCGGATGGTTCCTGCGCCTGCTGGCGAAACATTAAAAGCTAAGTCCCAAGGACCATTCACTTCATAACAATCTTCAATACCAGACTCTTCAAGGAATTGGCATCGACCTGTGATTTGACCTCTGATATAATCAAGATTTCCTTCCCAATCAGCTACGGAACCACCCCAACGAGCAATTTGCGCTGGCATTTCTGGTGTAATGTGGTTTACAATGCTATCTAAATGCGCTAAGGCATAATCGCATGATAAGTAAGTGTTTGTGAGTTCTGAGTAGCGGTTTACAAAACGCTGTTTGAAATCAGGATTGGCCATCAATCTTCCAAACATATCCAAGTGACCTTCATTAGGGCCAGCATTCACGAATCCTGGATTGTCTTCTAAATCACAAGGATCGGCATTGAAATCGGTGGTTTCCCAACCTGAGAAATTCTGTCCAAGATTGAACGTATTGTCCATATCCCAAAGCACGTACTTCCATTTTACAGCAGGAGTGCCACGTCCTCTCCACCACATGGTGTTCCAGTTGATCCAATCTGAGTTCACCGACCAGGTGTTAATGATCATGTAATCGATAACGGAAGCAATGTCCAATCGAGCATCTACAGCATTGTAATTGGCAGGTTGTGATAAATCGTTTGCCATGATGTAAGCATACAGGTCGTTCCAATCGTCCGGTGAGCCATAACGTACATTTAATCCTCCCCAGTAAGAAAGAAAATCAAGGTCTTCCTCTTCTTGGTTGTAATAATAGTCTGTAAAATCTGGATCATTTACCTTTTCACGGATTTCATACAATCCCCAATATTCTCCATTGATATAAACCACGCAATGATCGTTGGTTCTGAAATCTACATTTAGGTTGGCACGTTCTCCCAATGATTGAATAAACGCATCGCGCAAGTGACAACTTCCGCCTGGGCCACCGTTGTTAAATGGATAATTGTCTGAAGCTCCAGCTTTAAACATGAAGCGTTGAAATTCTTGACGAGGTTTCGTTGGAAATATCTGGTAATCCACCTCGTCGCCATAACCGTATTGATCTCTCACAACAAAATCCACCCCTTTTTGATCGTATGCCCAGCTGTCATTTCCGTGTGGATCGGCTTCTCCGTACGCTTCGAAACGTTGCACGCCATCTTCAGTAAAGTATTCAATTGCTGAAGTGATTTCGCCCCAACCACCACCTGCAAACAACTCATCGTATTGATCCGAAATCAATGATGCAACAGGCATTGTGTGGTTAATGTTGATCAAGTATGAATTTGATTCTGTGAAACTTGCGGTTAAAGGTGACCCAGCTGGAGGAAAAGCCTTTGCGCGAATTACAGTTGAGTTGTTCACCGCAATTGGGCCTGTGTAAGCCGGTGATGTGGCAGTTGGTTCGGCGCCGTTGAGCGTGTATCGAATGGTTGCACCATTATCGGTAGCTGAAATGGTAACTGATTGCGCTCCACCGTAGAATCCTGCAGCCAAATTCATTTGTGGTTTTTCGGCATAATCGGTGTAGGCCGTTGCGCCATTGGCTGTTCCTGCGGTTGGTGTGGTGTAAACTCTCCAAGCTCCGCCATCTGGGAAACGCCCACGGCTATGATTTACCAATGTTGGTTGCAGTACAATTTGATCTACCAAAGCGCCTCCATTATCTGAAAACAATACCGTTTCACCGTTGCCTTGCGTGAGTTTAAAATTGGTGTGCATCGCCAATCCATTGTCTAGATCTCTTCCTGAACAGAAGAACAAACGGTGCTGACCTGGTGTAATGGAAGTTCCCGCTGGAATTTGCCATTTTGTAGGATTGGTAGGATTATCACTTAAAAAAAAGTTGCTGATATCTACCGTTGCTGCTCCGGCATTGTAAAGTTCAACCCAATCTTCAAATTCACCAAAATCGTCTGCCATGTTGGTTCGGTTTGATGCCGAAACTTCGTTAATCAGCACCTGTGCCGACGATTTGCTTCCCAGCAAAAGCAGCAGGGCTGTGAAGCAAGTGAGTAATGTGATTTTCATAGCAGATTAATAAAACTCAAAATGAACCGAATGTCAAATCTAAGCTAACAAATCCTCATTACAAAGGTATTGTTTGGAATTCTTACGCATCCAGACTAAGAAAATTCAATCCCTCGAAGAAAATTAAAATTCGATTCTGTAGCTCAGCGTCGGGATAATTCCAGTCATAGTTTGAATTTCTTCCTGTTGGCTGTCGGTGTTGAAATAGCGGTTGAATTCGTTGAGTCTATTGCTCACGTTTTGAATGTCTATTTTCCATACGCTGGCAGTCTTTTTTCGGTTGATCGTGTAGCTAATGCCTAAATCGGTTCGAAAATAATCGGCGGCTGAAGCTGAAAATGCATTTTGGTCATCGTAAACGCCTTCGCCAGAAGCCACTGACTCTTCCAGTAAAACTGGTGTATATTTCCTTCCACCAGAATAAATTACTCTCACGTTTAAGCTTAGCGTATTCTTTTTCCGAATCTCAAATTCTTTTCCTGCCAAGAAACTTCCAGCGTAACCGTTGTTGAATGCTGTATTTCGCCAAACCTGATCTGATCCGCGGTAACGGGAATCAAAGAATGAATTCGTTATCAGAAAGTAGTATTGGTTTGAAAAATACTTCTCGAAGGTGATCTCGACTCCGTAATTGCGACCTGCACCTGAGTTTTCGGCTGCAAACATTGAAAAGCCTTGGCTCATATTGATGGTTGATCTTGCGCTTTTTTGGCCAGCTTCCACCGGTACATCGTACAAGTCTTGGTAGTATAATTCCGTTTTCAAATGCAAGTGTTTTGAAAGCATAGTTTCGTACCCAACCACATAATGTCTCGCTTTTGAAAATCCGAGGTTTGTATTCGGCGTGGAAACTTGATTATTTGCAGCAGAAATTCTAGCGAAATATACTGCAGGATCTTCCAATCTTGAATGCACGCCAAACCCAGCACTTAGAATTTGAGAACCGTTGAAATTCCATTTAATTCCTGCTCTTGGCTCGAGCGATTGTTGGCCATTGAGCAAAAATCTGCTGTAATGAAGACCTGTATTTAAAGTTGTTGTTTCATTAATTCGGTGTTGCCAATTAAAGAATCCCTGAAGAAGTCCGGTGGTGCCTACTTGATCAATATCAGTGCGGTATTGATCCGATTCATTGTCGAAAACGATGGTTTTTAGATTGAAATTCAGCAAGCTTCCAATGAATCCAGTCCTGATGCTGTTCTTTCGGTTGATCTTGTGATTCAAAGTGCTTGCAACACGATGCGCATAGTTTTGGTGTCCTTCATCCACTGCAGTATGTTGAACTACATCGTTGGTGTCGAGACTAATCCCTTTGTACTGATTGGCTGTTCCGGTGGCTGCAACGATCGTTTTCAACCAAGTTTTGTCATTGAACATGTAGCTATGTGTGAGTCCAGCAACGCCTAAGTAAGTTCTGAATCGGTCTTTGTAATTGCTCTGTTTCCCGAAGTATTCTTGGTTGATGCTGCTGATTCCACCAATCCCAAAGAGCCCAAACTGCCCAGCTTTTTCTGTAGGAAGATTTATGTTAAACGACAAATCCTGAAACACAGGAATGGCATCGCCCACGATTTCAACGCCGAGTTTTTGCAGCAACGACAGAGATGAGTAGCGATAATTTACCAAGTAAGATCCTGCTTTTCCTTTCTTGAAAGGCCCTTCGAGGGCTATGTCACTTCCAATTACTCCCGCCTGAATCGCATATTCGCGTTTTTCGTTGTTGCCTTTTCGCAAGCGGATGTCGAACACACCAGAAGCAGCATTTCCATAATCGGCTGGAAATGCACCAGTAAAGAAATCCGAATTGGCCATCATGTTGTTGCTCAGCATTGATATCGCGCCACCAGACGAACCTTGATTGGAAAAGTGATTTGGATTCGGAATTTCGATGCCTTCCATCCGCCAAAGTAGGCCTCGCGGAGAATTTCCTCGCACAACGATTTCATTGCTACCGTCGGAGTTTACGGTTACCCCAGCGAAGCTTTGCGCCATTCTTCCTGGGTCGTTCAATGCACCTGCATATCTTTTGGTTTCTTCCACCGAAAATTGACGAGCACTCACGGTGGCAAGTTCATTAATGGCTTCTGCCTTATTCGTGCCTTCGGCTGATATTTCGACGGTAGAAATCTCAACTGTAGTCTCCGAAAGTGAAATTTGAAGGACCACTTCTTTTCCTGATCCAATCACTACGTTTGGTAAATTAAAATCCTGATAACCAAGCATCTTTACCAACAATGTATAGCGACCGATGGGGACAGCATTGAGTCGAAATTGACCATCCAAATTAGAAACTGTTCCGATCAAGGGTTCGCTCGGTTGAAGCACAACAGTTGCACCTGGAATTGGGGCTTCTGAGATTTGATCACGTATTTCGCCTCGCAAAGTTTGGGTGAGCGACTGAGCTTGTAAGGTGCTGAATATTAAATAGAAGGAGATTAGAAAAAGGAAGTTTTTCATGTTGTTTTATGATTTGAAATTGGGCAATATGTTTCCTATCAGCCATTAGGCTGCCAATTGAAAATGATGATTTTAGAAGTTTAGAATCTTACGCTCACGAATGCGCCAGGCCAAAGCACTACTCGTGTATCGTTATACATCTTATCTAGTACTGAGTATGGCGCAACGGATGCGTCATTTTGGATGCCTTCACTGTTCATCTTGTTTACTACCAAGCAGTTAAAGCTTGGGCCTGCTGATATAGCAAAATGTTTGGCTGCTTGCCAAGTGAAGCCTAATTGGGTTTTCCCGTGAATGTTCAGGTGATCGGTATAAACCGTTCCATCATTTACATGCATTGCAGTAAAGTCGAGGTTAATCCTGAATTTTCCTTTGCTTTTTAGGTTCGAGCCGAAGCCAGTTCCCCAAGCCCAGTAAAAATCGTTGCCTGTTTTGGCTGAAAGTGCGAAGATGTTGTAGAAAATGTCTGAACCTGTTTTGAGTTGAATGCCCATTGGGAATGTCTCATTGGCTGTGAGTTCTACAGCTTTAAATCCACCTTTTCTGATGAAACTTAGGAAGCCGATTGGAGTGCCTTTTTCTAAGGTGTCGGCGAAGTTGATAAAACCAATTTGCAAGCCTCTCAAGCGTTTTGTCACATTCAAAAATCCTGAAGCTTGAATGCCTTCTACTGTTTCATTGCACAGGTTCATGAAGCCTGCTGCTTGCACACCATTTAAGCTGCCATTGGTTTGATTGTAAAAACCTGCTGCTTGCACGCCCTCGATGCTATCAGCAGTCACATTAGTGAAACCAGCTGTTTGCACACCTTGAAGTTTCCCTTGGTTCAAGTTCACGAACCCAGCATTTTGCCAGCCTGAGAAGCTTCCATTGTTGATATTCGCAAATCCTGCTGATTGAATTCCTGAGCTGGAGTCGTTCACCATGTTAAGGAAGCCCGCCATTTGAATTCCTTTGGTTGATCCTTTGTTAATGTTGGCAAAACCACTTAACTGAACGCCTTCCACTTTGCCTCCCACTACATTGGTGAACCCTGAAAGTTGAACACCTTTCGCATCGTGCTTTATCACATTGGCTAATCCGCCCATTTCGATGCCTTCCAATCCGCCCGAATAACCTGCTATAATATTGATTGATAAATTGTTGGTGCTATTTTGATTGGCTATTCCGTTGGTACTCATGGGCGGAATGAAGCTCATTTGGAATGGCTGCGTGGTTGATTTTATGGAATCGGTTTGTGCCTCTAATGATGTGCACAAAAACAAAAATGTCAAAAGGGAAAATACAGTTTTCATGGTGTATGTTTCCCTTTTGACATGCTAGCATAGATTTACCCCTATGCCTGATTGAAAAAATTATTCTTCAATCAAAATTCCCATTTTTCCCAATTGATAATCCCGCATCGCTTCGAGCAATTGGGTTTCATTGTTCATCACAAAAGGACCATGAGATGCCATTGGTTCATTGAGTGGAAGTCCGCTCAGCAGGAGCATTCGTGTGTTTTTCTTTGCAGTGAAAGTGATGCTGTTGCCGTCGTTTTTGAACAGAACTGCATGGTGCATTTCTGCCGGTCCATATCCCGGAATTTCAATTTCACCATCCAACAAATACAGGATAGAAGTATGATTTTCTGGAAGATCGACATTTACTTCAGCGCCTGCTTGTGCTTCGATTGTAGCAGAGTTTACAGGCGATAGGGTAGGGATCTTCCCTTTTTTGTCACCAAGGTTTCCTGTAACAACACGAATAATATACTTCCCATTTGGGTCTTCAATCACAGGCATTTCTTCTGCACTTAGTGGATAATAGGCAGGAGTGTCCATTTTGTTTTCTGCAGGCATATTCACCCAAAGTTGGATGATTTCTTGCCTGCCGCCCAAATCGTGGATATTCTCTGGTGGGCGCTCGCTGTGGATGATTCCTCTTCCTGCATTCATCCATTGCACACCACCTTCGAGTACGACAGATGAGTTACCGAAACTATCGCGGTGATGAACTCCACCTTTGAAGATGAACGTAACAGGCGAGAAACCGCGGTGAGGATGCGGGCCAACACCATCGTTTTTGGGATCGAAAAACTCCGAAATCTTCATGTCTGCATGATGCAAAAGGATGAATGGATCCGGATAATCAACATAATGTGAAGGGAATGGCTGACGAACCCGAAGTTTTCCCATCGGGTATTCCTTAGCGTGAAGCAAAGCTTGAACGCTGCGGGGTTTATTTGTTTCCATAGTTGAACAAAAGTATTCAATATATATGTACCTACATACATGTTTAGATGATTCTAAATCCTTTGATAATGTGATTGATGTGTGAAGATTTCTTGAATTAAGTTTTTAAAAGAGTCGAATTCCTGCCTGCCAACCCATCCAGCCAAAATATTGAGCTGTGGGTTCATTGTAGAAAAACAAATCATCTCGTTCGATTCCAGGTCTTAAACCTTGAAGATTTTTCTGATCGACTCGGTAAGCGTGAAATGTTGGACCAGCAAAAAGTTGAACACCTTTCCAAGGCCGCCAACCAACATATAAGTTGCTTTTTCCCCATAAGTCGGGGATTACATTAATTTGAAATGCTTCATTGAAAACTGTGGAAGCCACCACATCTAATCCGAAGAAGAATTTTTTTCGGGCTCGAAATTCTGTTCCAATTCCGTAACCAAAAGTGGCGAAACTTGGGTCGGTAACCTTAAACATTCCCGCGCTAAGGATATTATAGAACCGATAGGTTCCAGTTCTGAAGTTCACCAATAGCTGGTTAGCATCTCCGGTCGAAAACTCAAGTTTGTGGTATCCTTTTCTTACTAAGCTGATCAAGCCAAATGTGAAACCGCTAACAGTATCGCAGATGTTGATCAATCCAATTTGAGATCCACCCACTTCTCCGGCAATATTAAAAAGAGAGGAAATTTGCGAACCTTTAATTGTGCCTGCAAAATTCGCAATGGTTCCGATCTGGATTGTTTGAGAACTGTCGGCAACAATATTTATCCCACCGCTGATCTGTGCGCCTTTCATGTCGCCGGTATTGAGGTTGAAAAATCCTCCAATCTGCGCTCCGCGGAAGTCGCCCGATGCCACATTGGCGAAGCCTGAAACTTGCACACCATCAACTTCTTTACCGCTCACATTCAGGAAACCTGCCAACTGAACACCATCCAATTCCTTCCCCGAAATGTTAGCAAAACCAGCTGTTTGAATACCCTTCACTCGTCCTCTTGCCATATTAAAGAAGCCTGCAGTTTGAACTCCGTTGAGGGAGTCGAGCGATAAATTGTAAAATCCGGCAGTTTGAACTCCGCGCACTGCACCGATGTTATTGTTCATGAATCCGGCAAACTGAAATCCTGAGGTAGAACCTCCTGTGATATTCATGAATCCTGCCAGTTGGAAGCCCTTCACATTTCGTCTGGTGATGTTAAAAATTCCAGCCATCTCGGCCCCACTTAATGCCATCGAATATCCTCCCAATACATTGAAAGAAAAGTGGTTTTCGATCAATCCGCCGAACTTGCGATTGGTGCCCAGTGTGGGTAAAAATCCGATTTGAAAAACCCTTTCTTCAAACCAAGCGAGATTTTCGGTAACGCGTAATTGTTCATCAGAAATTACAGCCTTGAACAATCCATTTGATGCCAATTGATCCGGAATTTCCGCTGGAAGAATCGCTAGTTCCGCAATGGTGGCAGGCCGAATCCTCACATTTACTTGTGCAGATTTTTTCGGACGAATGGTGATCACTGTATCCCGATAACTTTTTCTGCTCACCAACAATTGAACGTATTCGGGCTCTCTGCCTAAGTTGATGGCGTATTTCCCATTTTGATCTGTGAGTGCACTTTTGAGTCTCCCCGCTTCATACACGGACGCATATTTCACTGCTTTCCCAGTGATGGCATCGGTTACCACACCTTCTAGCACGTAACTTTCAGTAGATTCTTTGTTGACTGGGATTTTTTGAGGAACAATAATCACATGATTTCCTCCGGACCTCAATTTAAAATCCTTTCCAAGGATGCTCTGTAAACAATACTCAACCGATTTCCTGCTTGCATTGATACTAATTCTTTTGTTGAGGTCGATTGCTCCAGTGTTGTACGAATATAGAAGTCGGCCCTTGATCGAAATTTCCTTGAGCGCATCTTGCAGGGTAACATTTTGCAGTTGAATTGAAATTCTGCGGTTCAACGGATTGTCTTGAGCGCTCAAGGATGGGCTCAGGAGCAAAAGAAAAATCAAAAGTTTTCTAACATCCATTTCCTGAAATGATGCGCACTCCATTTTCTTCCTTCACTTCCAAATTGAAAGTTGTCGCAATGATTTGCAAGATTTCCTGAAGGCTTTGATGACGGAAAGTAGCCGTAAGTCGACAGTTTGCAATATTTTCAGAACCTAATTGGATTTCCTTTCCAAAGAATTTGGACAGTAGTCCTACGGCGCTTTTTAGGTCAGTATTTTCGAATACGATGGTTTGATCGAAAGAAAATGCGGCTTCTATTGGATCGATCGATTTTACCTGAACTTGATGTTCATCGCTGATGCTTCCTGATTTTCCGGCTACCAAGACTACCGCCGAAGAATCATCTTTCGCTTGATTTGTTAGTTCATCAGAAAGCAGAACTTTCCCTTCTTCTACGCGAACTACTGTTTCATTTTTACTGCGAGAATTTTCGATCAAGAACGTTGTTCCTAAAACGCGAACATAAGCACCACGGCTTTCAACGATAAAAGGTTTAGCTGGATTTTTTCTCACTACAAATCGAGCGCTTCCTTCTAACCTTAATCGTCGCTCATCACCTTCAAATCCTTCAACATAACTTAAAGTAGATTGTGGTTTCAACATCACAATAGAGCTGTCGGGAAGTACAACTTCTTTCGGTGAGTTTCCGCTTTCAATGGTCTGATTGTAGGCTATTTCAGGGGTGTTTCCTTTGTTGAAAATCACAGATAATCCAGCGAAAATGGCAATGGAAGCTGCTGCAAGTGCAATCCAACGTTTATTTGATTTCTTTGGATGGAGTTGAACAACTGGAACTTCATCCGGCGTTAGCCGCGGTTTAACTTTCTTCCACGCTGCATCTGTATTGTAGGTTTGAGTTTCAGCTTTTGAAGGCGTATGGAAGATTTGCTGTAATCTTTTGAGTTCTGTCGCATTTTCTTCACTGTCATTTGCCCATAATTCAACCTCCGTCCGTTCGTTTGCGGATGCTTCACCGGCCAAATATCGGGCGATCAGCTCATCAGAAGGTTGTTGATTTGATTGCATCTTGTTTCAATTAGACCGTTAACATGATAATTACCCCTACGTGGGATATGAAAAAAAATGTAGAGCCAACCACAATGGAAATCAATGGAAGAAAGTCTCTCAATTCATCTCTCATAATACGCAAGGCTTTTCCCATTTGGTTCTCTACTGTTTTGATCGAAATACCTAAGAAATCAGCAATTTCGCGGTAGGAAAACTCATTTTCTCGACTGAGCTTGAACACCTTTCTGCATTCTTCGGGAAGTTTTAAAAGGGCTTTGTTGAATCTCCCTTTTAACTCGCCGAATTCGGCTCTAGATGCAGGCTGCGTTATATCTGAGAAAGTTTTTAAGACTTCCTGTTGATGAAGTACACGTACTTTTTTATGCTGAATCTGATTGAGGCAGCGGTTGTGAACTGCCTTATACAGGTAAGGACGAATACCTGTGTGGAGATCTAAGCTTTGGCGTTTTTCCCAAAGCTGAACGAACATATCTTGAACGATTTCCTCCGCCAATTCAGGCTCATTCACCATGCTTTGCGCATATCGACAAAGAGCTTCATAGAAAAGTCGAAACAACTTTTCGAAGGCCATCTCATCTCCTGTGCGGATTTTTCGAATCAGATCTGGTTCTTCCATTTCACTTGCAAATGTAAAGGAAGCAACGTGACCTAAGAATATGAAAATACCAGAGATGGACAGATAAAGGCTTTGTCTATATTTGGCAACTGTTAATCGCTATGAAAAATATCAATCTGATCTTCAATGTACTGCTCACCATGGCAGTTGTCGTTTTATTCGCTTTGCACTTTTCCGGAAAATCGGGAGGTGGTAAATCTGCTGCTGACAATGTAGCCGAAGCAAGCTCAAACCTTAGAATAGCCTACTTCAATTCCGATACTGTACGCGAGAATTACGAACTGTTTAAAGTGGAGAAAATTGCCATCGAGGCCGAAATGAAAAATGCTGAAGACAGATTAGTTGGAGAGCAGAAGAAATTCCAGAAAGATGTCCAAGAATTCCAGCAACGTGCCGAATTTTTGACCATTACCGAGCGCGAATCTCGCGAACAAAAACTTGGAAGAAGGCAGCAGGAATTAATGCAGCTTGAGCAACAACTTACCGACGATCTTCAGTCGAAAGAAGCTGGAGTTAACAAGAGAATTTTCGATAATGTAGAGGCATTTCTAAAGGATTACGCAAAAAAGAACAACTTCAGTTACGTCATTTCCTATATTCCAGGTGGACAAATCTGGTACACCAATCCAGCGCTCGACATTTCTAAGGATATGCTTGACGCTTTAAATGCAGATTACGCTAAAAACAAAACAGCCGGAAAATAAATCTCCGGCTGTTAACCAAGTGCCCAGAACAAGACTCGAACTTGCACAAGCTGAGCTCACTACCCCCTCAAAGTAGCGTGTCTACCAATTTCACCACCTGGGCATTTAGGGATGGCAAAAATAGAAAAAAATTGAATCGACAAGTGCCACGTACTCTTTTCATTTGCGGTTTACCTGGCAGTGGTAAAAGTACACTTGGAAAAAAGATTGCCAACAAGTTGAAATTCAAGTTTATAGATCTAGATATTCAGATTTTGGATGATACAGGAAATTCTCCTGCACATTGGATTTCAGCGCATTCCGACGAGGTTTTTCGGAAAAAGGAGGCTGAATCATTGAGAAAGATCAATTTTGAGGATGATACCGTTGTGTCTTGTGGAGGAGGAACACCTTGTTTTGAAGACAACTTAACTTGGATGCTTCAACATGGAACTTGTGTTTTTTTAGATGTTCTAGAAGGCATGATTCTTCGGCGTTTAGAGCAAGCTGAGCTTGGAGCGCGTCCTCTGATCAACGAAAACAATATGGTTGAATCGCTACGATCACTTATTGAATCTAGGAAATCTTGTTATGATAAAATTCCACATAGAATTGAGCCGCATCGATTGAGCTTTGAAGAAATAATTGTCGAAATGAAGCGGATTTTACCTGCCGATCAACCTAAATAAACTTCTGCTTCATTGGCAGAAAATTCGACCGATACATGGTTCTGTAAAGTGGTCGATAACGACAATCCTACGAAATCCGAATGCACTGGAAATTGATTGTGCCCACGATCAACTAAGACACAAGTTTGGATTGATTGCACTTCGAATTGCAAGAAATGCCTAATCGCATACATCATTGTGCGACCAGAATTTTGTACATCATCAATCAAAATCACCACAGCGCCCTTCAGTGTTTCAGCAGATAAATCTGTTTGAGGAACAATTTCTAATGGGTTTAACTTATTGATCGAAATTGCTTGGGTGGCGTGGCTTTTCCCACTAAATTCTTCTAGATAAGTGGCTAACATATCGGTTAATTGAAAACCTCCACCTTGAATTCCAACCAAGATAATACGTTGATCATGATTGCGTTCATGAATCTGAAGCGCCATCCGCTGAAGCTTCTGTTTAACTTTGCGGGAATCTAAAATTAATCTGCCTTTCATCAGGTCCCGAATTTACAAAGTCCTGAGCCTCTTTCAACGTAAATTTGCAATTCTTGATGCCAGTATTTTTTAGATATCTGTTTTTAATTGTTGGACCGCTTTTTCTTCATGGAGAATTGATGGCTCAGGACCATATTTTTTTGCGTGAAGACAACCAAGTAATCGATTGTATTATACTTTCTTCAAACGACAGTATGATTGTTTTCAGGGTGTTGGATTTAAGCGATACCCATGAATATGAAATTTCCACTTCCGATGTATATGGCTTTCTGCTCGATGATCCAGCAAGAGAACAATTAAAATCAACCATTTACCAAATGGAGTTCTTCCACCCAACTATTAAGCGGAAACCCATTTTTCGATTGAGGAACACTTTGTTGTTTAGGCTAAAGGGCGATACTACAGCCATGCCTTCTAAAGGAAAAATCACTGAAATTAATTGTGATTCGGTTCAATTGGAAAGAAGAATCAATCGAAAAACCGAGCGGATATTTTATGCTTGGAGTGATTTTGAAAGTTTCGGATATACCACCTTGTATACAGAAATTTTCACCTTAATATTAGCTCCAGTGGACGCACTCCAAACTGGGTCGTTTTTCTTTTACCGTAAGTTAAATCCCACGGATGGTTGGCAAAGGAAGTGCTCTGAAGCGCCGGATGAAGTCTCGAAATTGATCCTTAAAAAATATCCAACTAGAGGAAAAAAAATCCGACTTCCTCAATATGTTAGGAGAAAATCAAAAAGGAATCAACCAGAGTAACTGAGAACATTAAGTAGCTTTTTCAAATCGTCTACCTTGTTTGGATAGCCTAGTTTTTCGTAGGCTACAATGAGATTTCTCAGCTGCCTACAAACTATATCGACATTAGAACAGCTTTCGTAAAAAATCCGATTCTGCTCCAATTTTAATTGTTTTAGAAATGTATCTATTTCTCTTCTGCTGAAAACAGCTCCACGGCTAAACGGATTTATATAAAATAAGATAGGCTCTTCTTCTTCTTCGTGTTGTATCGTAAATTCATCCCGGTAGGCTAAAATAAAATGTTCGGGCAAATTCACTCCGTAAATTGGAATGTTTAATCCTTGTGCAATAATCGAATACAGAATACTCAAAAGCAATGGGTTACCACGCTTGCTTTCAATTACGTTGTTGATGTAGGAATTTTGTGGTGCGTGATAATTGGTCGTATTTCCTGTAAAGGTGTAAACATCAAATAGGATGTGGTTGATCACCCTAACTTTCTCATAAGCAGTGAGATTCGAGTTAAGTTCTAGCCAAACATCACGTCGAATTAATTCTATTTGCTTTCGTACATGATCTTCATCCAAATCTGGATATTGGTATTTTGAAACCAGCATAGTCCCAGCCAAAAGGTCAACACCACCTGTATCAGCCCAAAGCTTCAATTCTTCCAGTACGTTGTTGAACTGAATTGTTTGAATGACGTCTTCGATGCGGGTTTGAAGTACGTTGTTGAAGGTGTTTTCCCACACATTTTCTAAAGCAGGAATCACTTCTTCCCCCATCGATAGAATGCGCTCTCGAATGGTGCTAAATATCTCTTCATCTGGATCTTCCAGAAGATTTATGAGCGCTATTAATTCGTTGTCTTTGATATTTTCCATTTAAGCACTTAGCCTGTCGAGCACAGATTTAACAAGGTTCTCAATTACAGGTTTATAATTTTTGCTGTATTCTAACGTGGCACGGTTGGCTATAATTGCACAAACAGTGCATGCTCGGTGGCCAAGCATCCGTGATAAGCCATACAAGGCGGATGTTTCCATCTCGAAATTTGTAATTTTATTTCCCTGAAAGGCAAACTCCATCATTCGCTCATTTAAATCTGCCACTGCCGGCGTAAGTCGCAAAGTTCGGCCTTGTGGCCCATAAAAACCAGATGCAGTTGCCGTTATTCCTTCAAAGTAATCAGGCTTGAGAATGTTGAAAAGTGTTTCATCAGCTTCAACCAAATATGGCTTGTTCAGTATGCTGGGCAGTTTCAGTTGCTGATCGATTGCCTGGAGGATGGTTTTTTCTGCCGCATTTTCTTCAAATCCGTAAAAATGCATCAAGCCGTCGAAGCCCAATCCATGTTTAGAAATTACCACCGAATCAACAGGAATATCTTTCATTAAGGTTCCCGAAGTTCCAATCCTTATAATATTCAGGGCGTGATGTTCTGCTTTCAAAACCCGATTTTGGAGATCGATATTCACAAGTGCATCGAGTTCGTTTACAACAATATCGATATTGTCGGTGCCGATTCCGGTGGATAAAGCTGTAAATCTTTTGCCTTTGTAAGTGCCTGTATGTGTTACAAATTCACGATTCTGAACCTTGTGTTCAATGTGGTCAAAGTGAGCTGAAATAGTTTCTACCCTTCCTTGATCGCCAACAACTATCACATTATCAGATATTTGATCTGGATGTAACTTTAAATGATAAATACTCCCATCAGGGTTAAGAACTAGCTCAGAACTTGGAATAGGCTTCATGCGGAATGTGTATTTTTGCACCAACTCAAAGTAAACAAAGGGAATGAATACCACAAAAAAAATCATACTTGTTCCGGTCGACTTTTCAGAACAAAGTTTGATCGCACTGAGCCATGCTGAAGAGATGGCAAAAACACTCAAAGGAACCTTGCTTTTATTGCATGTTCAGATTGAGCAAGGTTTGATAACAAGTTTTTTCTCTGCCGAGGAAGACGATAAAGTAACCCAAGAGATTTGGGCACGAATGAACACACTCTGCGATGAAGTAGAGCAACGTTCAGGAATTAGAACAAGTCCGCTCGTAGCAAAAGGAAAAGTTTATGAAGAAGTTGTGCGCCTTGCAGAAATCACTGGAGCAACTTTCATCGTGATGGGCACAAACGGCTCTGAAACTATCCGCAAGCGTTTCATTGGATCAAATGCGCTGCGCGTTGTGCGCGAAAGTCGTGTTCCCGTGATCTCCATCAAAGGAAAGCCTGAGCATGTTGGGTTCAGAAATATCATTCTTCCTTTAGATTTAACGAAAGAAACACGCGAAAAGGTAAATAAGGCCATTGAACTTTCCCGTAACTTCAATGCACAAGTAAAAGTTGTATCTATTTTAATGACCGACGATGAAGAGGTAGTCAATAAGCTACAGCTTCAAATGAACCAAGTTCGAAACTTCCTCGAAAGAGCAGAAGTTAAATATACCGCCGAACTTATCAATGCGCCCGAAGGCAAAGATAATTTGGGTGAAGAAGTGGTGAATTATGCGAATAACAACGATGGTGATCTCATCATGATCATGACCCAGCAAGAAACCAACTTCACAGAACTCTTTATCGGTTCGGCCGCGCAAGAAGTCATTAACAATGCTGCAATTCCTGTATGTAGCATCGTTCCAAACGTAAAGAAAGACACTACTGTTTTCTTACCCTACTAATTGATGCGATAATTTCAATGGCCTGTTATTCAGAAGAGTGGCGGGCCGTTGTTGTTTCTATGCAATGAGTTTCTTAGCTTCCCAATTCTAAATTTAACTCTTCACTATTATGGGTAAGCTCGAGGTACAACGGATTTTAATCCCTACCGACTTTTCAGATACAGCCAATTTAGCGCTTGAACATGCAGTGAAAATGGCGAAACTTCTAGATTCAGAGATTACACTGCTGCATGTAGTTTCAACTTTTTCGTTTCGTGTTAATCTTCCAGAAATTGATTTAGATGAAGCTCAAAATGCCAAATTATCTGGGGCTATTGGCGCCCGCTTGGCCGAATGTGCCGAAGATATCAAGCGAGTCCATGGAGTTAAAGTGAACACAATGATCACTTACGGCAGAATTAGAGAAGAGGTGGTGAGAGTAGCGGAAGAGACAGATGCCGATATGATTATTCTTGGAACCCACGGCGTTAGTGGAATTCGCGAGTTTTTTATGGGAAGCAATGCTTTTCGGATCGTATCTGAAGCTTCTTGCCCAGTGCTTTCTGTTCAACAGTCGGCACAACAAGTTGGATTCAATCATATTGTCGTTCCAATCGATAATTCGTTTCATTCGAGAGAAAAATTGGGCATCGCTGTTAGAATGGCTGCAACTTATGATTCCACTATTCACATTTGTGGACTTCGCTCACACGACCACAATGATGAAGAGATAAACGCCAAATTCCGAATGAAGATGAAGCAAGTAGAAGATTTCCTCAAGGAAAGAGAAGTCAATTATACTGCAACCACCGTCTTCTGCTCGAACATTGCACGCGCCACCATGGATTTCGGTATCGAGAAGGAAGCCGATTTGATTATCATTATGAACGAACAAGAAATCAATACCACTGGTTTCTTTATGGGGCCATATGCTCAACAGATTGTAAACCATTCAACCATTCCAGTTTTAAGTATCCGTCCAACTTCAGGATTCGTAAATTCTGTAACACCTTACTAATTCAAAACCATGGGAAGCAGCCTTTCCTTGCGATCGCTGTTTCTGCAGCATGTTGCTCAAACTACCCAATTTCCGCCGATGTTAGAAATCGATCGGGCAAAGGGTGTGTTTATCACCGATACATCTGGAAAACAATACATAGATTTCATTTCCGGGATTTCGGTTTGCAACATAGGGCATCGGCATCCAAAAGTGGTGGAAGCCATCAAAAATCAGGTGGATAAATATCTACACGTAATGGTGTATGGCGAGTTCGTGCAAGGGCCTCAAGTGAAATTGGCCAAAATGCTGGCTGATATTCTTCCTAATCCAATCGATACCATTTATTTCGTGAATTCGGGAGCCGAGGCCACTGAAGGTGCACTCAAATTAGCGAAGCGGGCAACTGGTCGTTCCGAGATTCTGGCATTTCACAACGCATACCATGGAAGCACACATGGAGCTTTGAGCGTAATGGGCTCCGATTTTTTCAAGAAAGGTTACGGGCCGTTGCTTCCAGATGTTGGCTTTTTGCAATACAACGATTTCTCCGATTTATCAAAGATCACCACAAAAACAGCCTGTGTAATTGCCGAATCCATTCAAGGTGAAGCAGGCGCGAAGCTCCCCAATCGTGATTGGCTAATTGCACTCAAAAGGCGCTGCACCGAAACAGGCACTCTACTGATCTTGGATGAAATTCAAACGGGATTTGGAAGAACAGGTGCCTGTTTTGCTTTTCGTCATTTTGGCGTTGTGCCAGATATTGTGCTGATGGCCAAAGGAATGGGAGGCGGAATTCCCATTGGCGCCTTTGCGGCTTCTAACGACCTAATGCGGCAATTGAGCTTCAATCCGCTTTTGGGCCATATCACCACTTTTGGTGGAAATGCACTTGCATGTGCAGCAGCAGCAGCCAGTTTGGAAGTGATTCTCGAACCCGGATTTATACAAGCTATACCCGAAAAGGAATCGCTGATCAGAAGTTTATTGGTGCATCCTGAAATTATTAGTATTCACGGAAAAGGCTTACTTCTTGCCGCAGAAATGCGCGACAATGCCTTGGTGCTCAGAACAATGGAGTGCTGCTATAACAATGGTTTAATAACAGATTGGTTTTTGTTTGCCGACAATTGTTTACGAATAGCTCCACCACTCACAATCTCGGAAGATGAAATCAAAAAAGCCTGTTCAATCATTTTAATGTCGATTGAACAGGCTTTGAAATCTTTCAAGGATTAGTTATTCGACCAATCCTCTTCCAGCCTTAACAATTTTGTTATCTCGACGATATTCTACAACGATTTTGTCGAGAATACCATTGATGAAGTTTTTGCTCTGAGGACTAGAATAATCTTTCGACAATTCGATGTATTCGTCGAGGGTTACTTTTACCGGAATAGATGGGAAACGTGTGAGTTCGCAAATCGCCATCTTCATGAGAATCACATCCATTTTTGCCACACGTTCGATTTCCCAATTTTGAGTTTTGGATGCAATTTCTTTTTCGAATTGCTCATTGTGCGCAACGGTTTGTCGAAATAAATCGGTTGCAAATTTTCGATCCTCTTCTTCCTCCTTGTGCAAAGGCAGCAGTCTGAAATCGATCGGATTATCAGCCTTCAAAGATTTGATAGTTTTCAAAACGCCAGCCTGCATCAAACCAATTTCATCAAGCCAATAAATACTTCGCTCTTCAAAAAGTTGTTCAAGGATTTCGGAAGTGAAAATATGTTCCTCGTAAATCCACTGAAGGATTTTCTGGTCGTCCTCAAAAGTTGGTGCAGGATTTCGCAAATAGGTCGTAAATACTTCATCGTTTCTAAACTGCATGAAGATCTTGCGAATCATTTCTTGATGACCAACCCAGTTGATTTTTGCTTTGCTGAGTTTTCCCGATAAGTCGGAATGTCTCTCGAAAGCATCAATCAACCTATTATTCACAAAATTCATGCTCGGGTCAAGATCTTCCTCAGTAGGAAGTCTTTTTAGCTTTCGTTCATTGATTTGATTATCAGCTATATCCTTTAACTCTGCAGCCAAAGATAGATACATCAGATAAATTTCATAGACCTTGTCGATGCTGTGAAACAACTCTTTCTCACCTACCTTAATTTCGGTGTGATCCGATTGAAAGTATGCGTAAAGTGTTTTTAATACTTTTTCTCTGATGTGCCTTCTGTTGAGCATGTTGGGCTTAGTATGATAAACGAATTCGTCCCACACCATCAATTCTCTGTTCAGCAAGATGTTTCGCTGCTTGAATGGTTGGGATATTTTGAGCTTTTGCGATGCTAAACACGTTCATGGTTGCATCGTAAATATTTTCTGTTTTTAATAGTGCACGTTGGCGGTTATACCCGTCCAATTCAACCGACACATTGATCAAACCGCCGGCATTGATCAAGAAATCTGGAGCGTAAAGGATACCTTTTTCTTGTACCATCGAGCCATGAATATCTTCATCTGCCAATTGATTGTTTGCTGCACCAGCGATAATTGAACAACGCAAACGAGAAAGTGTATCTGAATTTACAGTTGCACCAAGAGCACATGGTGCATAAATGTCGATGTCGAGGTCGAACATTGTTGATGCATCTGCAATCTCAACGCCCGAAACTTTGCTAGTAATTGCTTTTAAGTTTTCTTGGTTGATGTCATTCACCCAAACTTTAGCGCCTTCTTTTGTAAGATGCTCAACGAGGCTTTGACCTACTTTACCCACTCCTTGAACCAATACCTTTTTTCCTTGTAAACTATCGCTGCCATAAGCTTCTTTAGCAGACGCTTTCATGCCTAGGAATACTCCATAAGCTGTAACAGGCGAAGGGTCTCCTCCACCTCCAAGAATTTCCGGTAACCCTGTAACATGCTTTGTTTCCATAGCGATGTACTCAATATCGCGTGTGCTGATGTTCACATCTTCAGCAGTGATATAACGACCAGCTAAGCCGTTCACGAATTTCCCGAAACGACGAAGAAGCGCTTCTGATTTCTGTGTTCTAGCGTCACCAATAATAACAGCTTTTCCACCGCCTAAATTCAAGCCAGTGATGGCAGCCTTGTAAGTCATCCCTCGTGAAAGGCGGAGTACATCGGTTAAGGCCTCTGATTCAGATTTGTATGCCCACATTCTGGTTCCTCCTAAAGCCGGACCAAGATGTGTGTTGTGTATGGCTACGATAGCCTTCAGTCCTGTCGCATGATCGTAGAAATGAACGACTTGTTCATGGCCACCTGTTTGCATTCCGCTGAGTGCAGAAGCTACTTCACTGGCGGCAGCTGTTGCGAGATCAGTTGTGTTTGACATAATTCTTTAGATTGATTTTGGGAAAATACTTTTTGGGAAAAGTGCAGAAGAAAATCGGTAATTTTGCAATGCCGTTTTAATACCGCGTTTCTATAGCGGGGCACAAAAGTAGATGTTTTTCGAAACCCCGCAAAATTTGGCATTTCAGGCCGTTCATGAAATCGTTAAAATTTCTTAATCCGTATCTCTTTCGCTATCGTACCAGGTTAATACTGGGCACATTGTTTATTACGATCTCTAACATCTTTGCTATTTATCCCGCTGAGGTGCTCCGCAAAGGAATCGACATGGTGCAAGATGGCATTCATGTCTACGATCTCTTCAAGGGGCTTCCGATGGAAAACGAGTTAAGGTCCGATTTTTTTAATATCCTTCTTTTCTTTGGGATTATTGTGATCATCACTGCGCTCTTGAAAGGTCTCTTCATGTTTTTCATGCGTCAAACAATTATTGTTATGTCAAGATTGATTGAGTTTGATCTTAAAAACGACATCTACAAACAGTACCAAAAGCTTGATCTAGCATTTTACAAAAAAAACAAAACAGGCGATCTTATGGCCCGCATCAGCGAGGATGTTAGCCAAGTGCGCATGTATGTTGGGCCAGCAATTATGTATGCTATCGGAACAATTACCTTAGTTCTCTTAGTTACTTTAAGAATGCTTACGATTAATGCAGAACTTACTTTTTATGTTCTTTCCCCGCTACCAATATTGGCTTTTACAATCTATTACGTCAACAGCCGGGTAATAAAGAAAAGCGCAGCAGTTCAAAAACAGCTTTCCACAATTTCTTCTTGGGTGCAAGAAAGTTTCTCCGGGATTAGGGTGGTGAAGGCTTACAATAGAGAACAGTTTAATCAAAACAAATTTGCCGAAGAAGCTAATCTATACAAAGACAAAAACGTAGAGCTTGTTAAAGTGAATGCTCTTTTTTTTCCGATGATTATTTTGCTTATCGGTTTAAGTACACTGATCACCATTTATGCCGGAGGGATAAAAGTGTTTTCTGGGGAAATCACCACTGGAACCATTGCCGAATTTATCATGTACGTAAATATGCTTACTTGGCCCGTTGCTTCCATTGGATGGGTAACTTCTATTGTACAGCGAGCAGCGGCATCTCAAACAAGGATAAATGAATTTCTTAGCTATGAGCCAAGTGTAGTAAATCATACATCAGCTGCAACACCGATTATTGGAGATTTGCGTTTCGATCATGTTTCTTTCGTTTATCCAGATTCAGGAATAGTAGCAATCAATAAGATCAGCTTTTCAGTTAAAGCAGGTCAATCACTCGCTGTAATTGGGCGAACTGGTTCTGGAAAATCTACTTTGGCAGCGCTCATTTCACGACAATACGACGTTACTTCAGGGCAGATCTTTGTTGATAACATGCCACTTCACAAAGTCAACTTAAACAGTCTTAGAAGCGCAATCGGCTATGTGCCTCAGGAGGTTTTTCTTTTCTCTGAAACGATCTCCAATAACATTGCTTTTGGGTTTAAGCCAAGCCATATTGCCAGTGAATCCGACCAAGAATCGATTGAGCAAGCGGCAAAAGATGCTGCCATATTCGATAGTGTAAGCCAATTTCCCGAAGGGTTCAATACGAGAGTAGGTGAGCGTGGAGTTACTTTATCTGGCGGACAAAAACAGCGAATTTCAATTGCAAGAGCCATTATCCGAAAGCCTGAAATATTGATTTTTGATGATTGTTTGAGTGCAGTTGATACTGCCACGGAGGAAGAAGTTCTTAGCAACCTCCGAAGAATCATGAAAGGTCGAACATCTGTGATTATTGCCCACCGAATTTCTACCGTTAAGCATTGCGACCAAATCATTGTGCTCGACCATGGATCTATTGTTGAACAAGGCTCTCATCAAGACCTCATAAACAAAGACGGCATATACGCAGAACTAAATAGGAAACAGCTCTTGGAGGAAGCTGCCGCACAGTTCTAAATCGATAATTATTGTTTTTGAGGTGTTAAACCTTTCTCAGGTTTTTTTCGGTTGATGGGTTGCACTTCATCCTCATTTCGTGCTTCATAGTTCTTAATATAAACCCATTTCCCTTTTTCAAACTTGAATGCATCGGTCGTAAAATCGGGCGCATAAAACTCATATTGGCCTTCCAAGCTCGGCTGAGATGGAGCAAGGTGGTCGAAAATAATGAGTCCTGTTTTTTCTTGGTATTTCAGCGACATTACGGCTCTTTCTGCATGCTCGAAAAAAAAACGGTGTCGTGTGCGCTTTCCATCATCGAAAATTGGAGCCCCAAATTTCAAAGTACCATCGGCTTGGATCATCATCACATCTACCAACTTTTTATTGCTGAACGCTGTATTGCCATCCCAGCCTAACAATGTGTAGTAAATCGATTTCTTGTATTTGGTTTTTATGATTTGATAATAAAGTGCACCGAACCATTCTTCCGAGCCAATTTGCTTACTTCCAGCTTTGGTAATTGAAGCTGATGCATCATTTAAAACAATGGTTTTACCAGCAATTTTACCATTGTTTTTCATACGCACACGACCAAAGAAACGATAAGTTCCATCTGCCTGAGGAACGTTCCATGTGATGATTCGAAATGCACCATCCGAAGCCCGAAGAGCAGAAATAAATCGAATAGTATCGAGTGGATAATCCCATCCTGAGGGAACTTGAAGCAACGAATCAACAATTCTTGAAACACGAACTTGTGCAGTGTTTCTAGTTACTTCTGACGTATCATATAACATCACCTTCGATTCCTTCCACAATTCAGATTGCGCAAAACTGAAGGTCGAAATAGATAAAATGAAAAAATAAAGTAAGGTTAAATGTTTGAAAATTTGCATCCTGAACTTGTAGAAACACCGTAGACTTTGCCTTTTAACCTATTGCCTGGAAATGGGCTGTTTTTCGATTTAGAAAGAATCTGCTCTTTGCTGAACGTAAATTCCTCGTCAGGATTGTAGAAAAACAAATCAGCAACTAATTCATTGTCGATCGTTGGAACTGGAAGTCTAAGCAACTCTCTTGGTGTAATTGCCATTTTTTGAATCAGCACTTCTAAATCTTCTGTTTTGGCTAATGCGAATCGGGAAGCACCGAACAAAGTTTCAATTCCCGAAATACCATTTGCAGCAAAACCGAATTCAACCGCTTTGTTTTCTATTGTTTCTGGTCGATGATCCGAAGAAATCACATCGATAATACCCGTTCTAACAGCATCAATTAATGCAGTGCGGTCTTCTGTACTTCTCAAAGGAGGCCAAACTTTGAGATTCGAATTAAATCCAGCCAAATCTTGGTCGCAGAAATACAAATGATGTGCGTAAACGCTGCAGGTTACTGCTATTCCTTTTTCTTTCGCTTGGCGGATAAGCTGAACAGACCTTTTTGAACTTACACCTAGTATATGTATCGGCGCTGCGTGGTATTCGGCCAAGGCCAAGTTTCTCATGATACCAATTTCCTCACTCACTGATGGCGCGCCCTTCATTCCTAATTGAACACTCATCAGGCCTTCATTCATTTTTCCGCCCAAGCTCATAGCGCTTTCTTCGGCATGTGTCATGATTAATCCGCCCGATATTTTGGCGTATTGAAGGGCTAAATGCAACAGTACCGGATTCTTTACGGCTTTCTTGTCGTCGGTAAATCCTCTGCATCCACCAGCAAACATATCGGCTAGTTCGGCCATGTCTTTACCTTCTAAATTCACCGAAAGTGCACCAGCTGGAATCATGGCAACTGATGTTTTTGCTGCCATTGATTTCAAGTATTCAACCGAGCCTCGGTTATCTGTAACAGGCGACAATGCTGGCATTAATTGCAATCCTGTGACTCCTCCATTGATTGCTGCTTGCGCAAGTGTAGCAACAGTTTCCTTTTCTTCTTGGCCAGGTTCTCCGCAGGAAACTTGAAAGTCGAACAATCCAGGTGAAACGGCTAATTGCGTTCCGTCAATTTCTTTAGAATTATCTGAAGGTTGATTGATAAGGATCTTTCCATCCGCAACTTCTAAATCAATTCTTTGTTTGTTGAAGCGACTTTTTGGGTCGATCACCAGCACGTTTTTAATCAGAACAGGGTCTTTTGTCATGATTTGAGTAATCTGATCAGCAGCACTTCGGCCAAAAGGAAAAGTAGTGCTAGAATGATGAATATTTTCCAAAGCGGTTGGCCTTCGTCGAGTTGCATCACGGCTTGCCGAAGTTCTTTCACGCTGCCATCAAGCACTGCAGCATTATTCCAGCCTGTTGTTTCGAGTAACTCTTTAAGCTCGTCGGCCGCTTCGTAGTTATTGGGCGATTCTGTTCTATTATAATTGAATGCCAAAATTGCCAATGTACTATCAGCTTGCTTCACCTTGTAAATGCCTGATTTCGCAATCTGGTCACGCACAAAAAGGCGCATTTTGCCTTCGTCGGCCTGTTGCTCTGGAATAATTTCAAAAGTTCCATCGGCAGCTGCAATTTTCAGTGGTTGGTCGCCTTTCAGGCGGAGGCCTTGAATTTCGATGGCTTCATCTTTCCCGATCGTGTAAAATAGGCTCGTTTGTGGAATAGAATACAAGGCAACTTTATAGATCGTGGGGATGAATAACGCATGTAATTGAAAGTTTCCGGCAGCTTCTTCAAGCGGAACAGCGCACAAATAAGTATGTCCTTTCCAAGAATCATAGTCGGCAAGAAATAGATCACTGTTTTGCAAACGCATGATTTCTTCCTGCCTCGAATCTTTCCCAGGTTTAAATGATAAATATGTTTTTACCGTCGGAAGATCAATGCCTTCGGGCTTTTTCTCGAAAACATCATCATAAATTCGGTGTGCATCATTCAGTTTTGCCACTTTTTGAGCAACCTGCTGGACTCCTTGATATTCACCTGCATTCAACTCCTTGCTCAGTAATTGGTAACTTCCAATATCACTCTGCAGAGAGGGGAATATTAAAACACTTCCACCTTGTTGGGCAAATTTCTTAAGTTCCTGGATTAATCCTGAGGAAACCGTTTTCAATCCATTCAGAATAATCAAATGCTTGTTCGAAAATCCAGCATAATCTACTTGAAGATCTGATGTATTCAAATATTCGAATGCGGCATTCGATTGAAACAATCTGTTGAGGTACTGGTTTTCGCCACTTCCGTGGATAGTGAGAATATTGATTTTTTCAGGAATTCTGTAACTGAAGAAAAATTCGTCGTCGAAAACCACCGGATAGTCAGTGATTTTTAAGGATCCGCTGTGGTATCCTGAACCACTTGCCGTAAATGAAATTGAAGTGTTAAGCGTTGAATCGGGTCCAGTTGTAGCAGAACCCAAGCCACGCTGTGCTCCATCAACAGTAAGTTTTACAGGCAGATTTTCAACGCGACCACTTGAAAAATTTCGGATGCTCAATTGGATGTTATCCGATTTGCCTTTTTCGCGGTAAGGAGATTCGAACCAAACTGAGTCGATCGAAATATTGTCGGCAAGTTGGGGCTTAATATGCACACAATTTAAAGAAATCGAAGTGTCGGGTTTTATCGCGTTTAGATCGAAAGTATTTTTCTGAAAATCGCTTATCAGGTACACAATCGGCTGACTGGTTGCGCTCTGCTTCAATATATCTTTCTGGCGACCAACAACTTCAGAGACTTTTCTGCTTGCAGGACTTGAATCTACTTCTTCGAGTAATTCGATGAATTGATCTTTGGTAACAAGACGTTGATGCTTACCTTCGAAATCGTTCGTAATCAAGTTGAAACGATCCGTTGCTTTGTATGAGGCAGCAATTTCAGCGGCATGTTTTTTTGCAAGTTCTATCAAGCTTGAGCTTTCCCCTCGCGAATCCATCGAAAATGAATTGTCAATATAGATACTGATAGCACGATTGGCTCCAGTTGATTTTCTGTCGGACGGTATAAAAGGTTGTGCGAAGGCAAACACCAATGCCGCTAATGCGAGGCATCGAGCGAGTAATACGAGCAGGTGTTTGAGGCGCGAACGACTTTGTGTTTCTTCTTGTAAGGCCTTGAGAAACCGAACATTGGTAAAATAAACCGTTCGGAATCTACGGAAGTGAAATAAGTGAATTACAATAGGGATGGCAAGGCTGAGCAGTGCCCAAAAGAATACCGGATTCGCAAATTTCATCGGAGGTCAAATATACACTCAATTTTCATCCAACCATCTGCACTTATTTCCTTGTGAAGCATTTTATCGAATCTTCTGAAATATTAAATCAACGCACTAAGTTGTAATTTTATCGCACTTCAAAACGAGAATGTTCGAACATTATGCTAACATGGGAAGAAATAACGGAAAGAATTAAGCATAAACTTCCTGGAGAAACTGCTCAATGGAGAATGGCTCCTTTGGGAAGAGTTAAAGTTCAAGATGAATCGTTGAGCATTTTAGGTTTTAAAGAGTCGGCCGTTTTGGTTCCATTTGTTTTGCGTGAATCAGGCTGGAGTCTTTTATTAACCATGCGTAGCACTTATGATGGAGTTCACAGTGCGCAGATCTCCTTCCCCGGAGGGAAATTTGAGGAAGGCGAAACACACGCAGAGCAAGTAGCGGTGAGGGAAGCAGGAGAAGAATTAGGGATTCATCCTTTGGAAATAGAAATTGTTGGAAGACTGTCGCCACTTACAATTCCAGTGAGTAGAATGCGTGTTCAACCAATTTTAGCGAAGGTTTCACGCGAAACTCCTTACACTCCAGATCTTAGAGAGGTAGGCGATGTATTGGAAATACCGATTCATTATTTAGCTAACCCATTGAACATTAAAAATGTAACAGTGAAAGTTCAAGGTAATTACCAAATGAATGTGCCAGCCTTTGACTTGGGAGGTTCTGTAATTTGGGGAGCCACAGCAATGATGATTAGCGAGCTTTTGGCTATGTTGTATCCTGATTTAGTGATTGATATTTCTTAGTGCAAACTTTATAATTATCAACATGATGATTGATCCGCCTATGATTAGTGCGACGAGGCCTACATTACCAAATTGACGGCTATTTATTTTTTTATCTTTCATGAACGACCAAGTAAGAATACCGATAAAGCTTAGCAAAAACAGGCCTGCGAAAATCCAATGTCCGGGAGTGATATCCATATGTTATTGCATAAAAAAGGCCGGAGAACCGGCCTTATGAAAGTCGAACTTTAATCGTTTAATGCTTTACAACAATTTTACCTGTAAAAGCAGCTTTGCCATTTTGGCGAATGGTATATAAGTACAATCCTGATTTGAAATTATTTGAAGGAATTTCGATCCGGCCGTTTGCTGAATTTAACTTTGTGCTGTAAACTACTGAACCTAACATATTGTACACTTCAACCACAGCAGTGCTTGGATCCTTAATGTTAGCATAGGTGATAGCAAATTGATCATTAGCAGGGTTGGGCGATGCACTAATAAGTAAAGGCGAAGATGCATTTGAAATGCCAACTGTAGCAGGATCAAAAATGGCATTGAGCACAATAGAATCGTTCGGATTATTTTGAAGGAAAAATGTATATCTGATGTTTGCTTCCCCTTGTGCCCCATTGCTTCTGTAATAACCATGAAATGCATCAATTACGCCATTGGGTTCTGCATTCATTGGAGCAGGCGATAGCGTTATTGCTGGCCCGTAGCATTGTGCCCAACATAAAAAATTGATTGATCCGCTTGGAGCAGATTGCAAAGCGCTTTTTACAAGGATGTTTTCTGAGGTACTTCCAAGGTTTCTGATATCGCAACTAATAGCCAATGCATCTTGCAACGGATCATAATAATTGCTGGAGACTCCTTCAATTTGTAGCGTCTGACCAAAGGCAGATGCTGAACAAACAATAGAGAGTGCGAAAGCGAGTAGATTGTTTTTCATGATTTTAACTTTGACACAAATATAATAAAAGCATTTTTTGAAATGCGAGAACTTTTTTAGGTGATTATCGGGAAAACAACAATGAATTCTGGAATGGAAGAATTGAGCAGAAAAAATGAAGATCATTCAGATTGCATCCAAACTTTTTGCAGATTTCGTAATGAAGTGTGAACAATGGTAAGGAAAAATATTGTTTTGAAAAAAGAACCTTTTACGGTTGGATTATAAAAATGTTATATTTGTGGCTTACAACACACAATCAGAATTCTTCAAAAAAAGTTTACATGAAAAGAATATTTACATCTTTCTTGACACTTTGCATCGGATTCTCAGCATTTTCGCAATCACAGCGAACGGTGCTGATTGAAGAAGGTTCAAACGCATCTTGTGGCCCATGCGCGGCGCAAAATCCTGCATTCAAAGTTCTTTTGGATGCCAATACTGCTAAAGCTGTATCATTAAAGTATCAGTGGTATTTCCCTGGCTTCGATCCAATGCACAACCACAATCCAGCTGAGGCAAATGGTCGTTTTGAAACTTACTACGGTCAAAATGGTGTGCCTACCGCAATGATTGATGGAACAATTCCTTCTTTTGGTGGAACCCCTTACGATGGAGCACCAGCAGGTTTTACACAAGGCTTGATCGATACTCGCCACGCTGTAACATCTCCTTTTGACATTGAATTAACTTATTCACTTACACCTGAAACGATTACAGTTACTGCAACAACTACTTGTTCTGAAGCTACCTCAGGTAATTTCAAACTGCGTATTGCGGTTATCGAAGAACAAATTTCATTTGCATCTGCACCGGGATCAAACGGAGAAACAGATTTCTACAATGTAATGAAGAAGTTTCTTCCAAATGCTGATGGAGTTGCAATGGCTTCTTCATATGCAGTAGGTGAAACATTTACTACAACACAAACTTGGGATCTTGAGAACGTTTACGACATCAACGAAATTGCTGTTGTAGCATTCATCCAAAACGATGCGAACAAAGAAGTGATGCAAGCGAAATTAGCATCAGGTCTTCCTGTGACTGCTGCTTTCACAACTGACGCTTTAGCATCAGTTGTATCTGGAGTTGACGGATTTAGCTGCGAAGGTTCAATTACTCCTTCTGTTACGATCCAAAACTATGGTTCTGCAGCATTAACTTCTTTGAATGTTGGTTACGAAATTAACGGTACAACTGGTTCAATTCCATGGACTGGTAATCTAGGTTTCTATGAAACTGCTAACGTAAGTCTAGGTTCAATTAACTTTACACCTGATGCTTCTAACATCTTGAACGTTACTACTTCTAATCCTAACGGAAGTACAGATGAGAATACTTCTAACGACGCAAGAGCGGTTGAAGTTGGTCTTGCAGCTTATGCATCATTGAACATTACAGTTCAAATTAGAACAGATTACTATCCTGGTGAAACTAGATGGGAAATTCGTGAAGACAATGGAACTCTTGTAACTTCTCAGCAATATGTTGCTGGTACTGCAGACCAATTTGGTGGTGGAGGTCCTGATGCAACAACTACTAAGACGCATCAAGTTACACTTGCAACAAACAAATGTTATTCATTCAAAATGTTTGATAGTTATGGTGATGGAATGGGCTTTACTGGTGGTGTAACTACTTCTCCTCCATTTGGCTACACTATCCTAAATGCAGGTGGT
>CANHIS010000021.1 GCA_947460255.1 Bacteroidota bacterium | reverse complement strand
GAAACCGCTAAAAAAATAGGAATTTCGTTTTCCTAAATGGCTATAATTTATGGATAAAGCAGAAAAGCAATTCAAGATGATTGCTATTATTGAAGGTTGGTCGTTTATGTTATTGTTGTTAATCGGAATGCCTTTGAAGTATTATGCTGGAATTCCCTTGCCAGTGAAATTGTTGGGCTGGATGCATGGAGTTTTATTCGTTGCCTACGCTGTATTGTTGTTAAATGTTTGGCTGAAATGTGGGTGGAGCTTCATGAAAGCATTGCTGGCATTGGCGGTTTCATTTATTCCGTTGGGCACATTTTGGTTTGAGCGCAAATACCTCGATGAGGCGAAATACATATAAATCTGAACTTTAGTAAGCAGAAGTTCAAGCAGTGCAATCGCTGTAGTGCAATTTCAATGAATCATTGTTTGGGTTTAATCTCAAGGTTCAACTAACCCAAAATTTATCTCAATTTTGAAAAATAGCATTTACATCGGCGTGTAATTAGCAATTTGTTAATTAAGTGGCGATTTCTTTGTGTAATTGCTAAAGAATTCGGATGTTTGCCGAACATTATCGAACAAAAACGCCATGAGTAAAGGAACTGAAATTGATCACCTCGACCGTCGGATTCTTACCGTTTTAATGAATGATGCAGTGGTTCCGTACACAGAAATTGCCAAAACCTTGGATGTTTCTGCAGGTACCATCCATGTTCGGATGAAAAAAATGATCGATCTTGGCGTGATCACTGGATCTTCCTTAAACATCAATCCAGCCATTGTTGGTTACGATATTTGTGCATTCATTGGTGTTTTCCTCGATAAAGGGTCTGCCTACATGGATGTTCGCGAACAAATGAAAGCCATTCCTGAGATTGTAGAATTGCACTACACAACGGGCATTTACAGCATTTTTGCCAAAGTTTTGTGTAGAGATACCAATCACCTTCGTGAAGTGCTCAATGAGAAAATTCAACCGATGAGTGGAATCCAACGTACCGAGACCTTCATCACGCTAGAGCAAGGATTTTCACGCCAAATCAATATCCTGTAAACCTTAACCGATTCAGCTACGTGAAAGGTATCGTCTTTTACTACCTTTGATCGTTGTAACTCGCTATGGAAATTATACCTGCATCCTTTTTCGATCCTGCCAATCTGCAAGCCTTACAAGCGCAGTTTAATGCAGGAAAACCTTATCGACATATATCCATCGATAATTTTCTAAATCAAGAATTTGCTGATCATTTGTACTCAAATTTCCCTGGGTTAGACAAAATGACACGCACCTACACGGGTTTGAATGAAAACAAATCGGAAGGTTCAGGATTCGAAACATTCGATCCATCATTCACTGAGCTTCGAGCAGCACTCAATACACCTGAGTTCTACAAGGCAGTGAGTCAAATTACCAGCATCGATGAACTTTTCTCGGTTGAAGATGCGTTGGGAATGGGTGTGCATCAAGGTGGAAATGGAAGTTACCTCGATATTCACATCGATTTCAATATTCACCACAAGGAAAACATCCACCGCAGGGTGAACCTTTTGATTTTCCTCAATAAAAATTGGAAAGAAGAATACGGTGGAAAAATTGAGCTTTGGAATAAGGATGTTACGAAGCTCGAACAAGCATATTTGCCAGCATTTAATCGCTGCGTGATCTTCGAAACCAACGAAATCTCATACCACGGTTATGGTAAAATTTCTGTTCCCGAAGGCGAAACGCGCAAATCGTTTTATGGTTATTACTACACCACATTGCGTGAAGATGCCAAAGGATACCACGATACCATTTTCAAGGCGCGTCCTGAAGAAGGTATCATGAAAAAAGTAAAAACCGACGTTAAGGAAACCTTAAAAAATACCGCCAAACGCATTCTGAAGAAAGCCGGCGTAAAGTTCTAATGAAACAAGAAGCTTTAAAATACACCGATTACACCGAATATCCTTGTCACCTAAGCCGTTTAGAGTGGATTTACGACACCATCGAACGTCTCCGAGAACCAGGTAAACAAGCCCGAGTGCTTGATGTGGGTGCAGGAACAGGTAACGTAACAATTCCATTGGGCTTAATCGACAATTCCGAAATCCTCGGGATCGACATCCATCAGCCTACACTCGATATCGCGATTGCTGCCAACAAGTTGGACAATGTGAAATTCCGTTTCCAATATTTGCAGGATTGTCCACTTCAAGGATATCGATTTATCATCCTCACTGAGGTACTTGAGCACATCGATATTTACCCGGAAATTCTCGACTATTTGGCCAAAAATGGCGACAAAGACATGCAGTTAATGATTACCGTTCCCAATGGACGAGGGCCGTTCGAAATTGCGATGCAACCTTTGTATTTGATGCGCAAAATGGGATTGAACAATTTCATTCTCAAGGTGAAACGCGTGTTAGGAAAGAAAGAACCATATTCTCAGAATTACGAAACACCACACGTGAATTTCTTCACCGTTCCTCGTATGAAGCGCGAATTGGCTCCGCTTGGACTGGAAGTGTTGGAGGTGAAAAAGGCTTATTTCCTCGCACCAATTATTGAGACCTATTTGCCTTTTATCCCTTTGAAAACGATAGCTAAAATCGATCAGAAATTGGCGAATATTCTTCCAACTTTCTTGGCATCAGGATTCTATTTTAGAATTGGATTCAAGAAATAATTCGATTTAAATAAAATTAAAAAAGCCTCCTTTCATTGTGATTGGAGGCTTTTTTTGGGTTTAACTTTCCTTGGTTTCCATTCGACCATCTGCATGTTTGGCAAATCGCTTCATATTTCGGTCGTGCACTTGGTCATATTTCGGCCAAGGCCAACCGCCAAATTTCGTCTTGTGAAAATCCTCAAATGCCTGATTGATTTCAGCCTTCGAGTTCATCACAAATGGGCCGTATTGTATAACAGTTTCGCCAATTGGTCGCCCTTGTAAAACGAGAATGCTTGTTTCGTTGTTCCCTGCTTTTAAAGTGATTTCTGCGTCAGGCTGAAGTTCAACCGCTTGGTATTTGCCAATCACCTGACCAGCGACTTTCAAACCTTCGCCTTCGTAATAATAGATTGTTCTGTTAATGCCTTGGGAGGCTTTCGGGAGTGTCCATTCAGCGCCCGGTTCCATCAGAATGTTCCAAATAGCGACTTCGTTTTTGGGATCATTTGCCCAAGAGTTTGGAGGTGGAGTTGGTGCTTTGAGTTGTCCAATTTTTCCAGCAATGATCTCCACTTGGGTTTTGCGATTAAGTGCATCGGTATGTTTGAAAATCGGGATCGACTCTTTCCACAACATCGCGAAATGAGGTTTCACCATTTTCTTTTTGGCAGGAAGATTCAACCAAATCTGGAAAAGTTCCATGGTGTTTTTGCGGTCGCTGTGGATGAGTGGAAACATTTCGGAATGTTGCACACCTTGTCCGGCTGTCATCCACTGCACATCACCGTTTCCGTATCTTCCGGCAGCTCCGAGCGAATCGGCATGGTCAACAATGCCTTTACGCACAACTGTTACGGTTTCGAAGCCTCGATGCGGATGTCCGGGAAACCCGGGAACTGTTTTGCCGTGGTACATGCGAAATCCGTCTTTGATGATGAAATCATCGCCCAAATGACGGCCTTGGAAGTGTGTTTTTTCAGGGCCCATTTGAGCGTTTCCGGAAGGGAAGTCGTCTTCGTGATGCACACAGAAGAGAAATGGATCGGAAGTTTCCCATTGGAAACCGAGCGGCTTGATGGACTTGATAGGACTCATTTTGGTTGATTCATTTTTCGATCGGCTATCATTGGCAATTCCTGGCACATAGAGCGATAAAGTAGCGCCAACAGCTCCCAGTGCTCGTCTCATGAAATTCCTTCGTGCGAATTTGTCTTCCATATCTGCATAAAATAGGTGCGATGAAATTAACCAATAAGATCATTCAAAGTTCAACAGTTACAAGTGTATTTGTACGCTACTGCAGATGAGTGTGTGAGCCCAACTGATCACCTTAAGAACTGCTCGGCCCAGCGATTGGAACAAGTTACCGTTGAGGCTCCGAAGGGCCGATACGTAACGTGGAAAGCGCGCCTGTGGCCCCTAAAAAGACATATATCCGAATATTGTTTGCGCTGTGTAAGTTGAAAATGCTTTTTGCACTTTTTGATGCTGAGCTCATTGGTAAATTGAGAAATAATTAATCTGTTATAAAATGATAAAGGCATTTCAGTTAGGAATGATACTGATTTCACTGCTGATAGCGGGTTGCAAGAAAGATGAAGCTCAGATTTTTACCGACAATGATGCGCCTTATTATGATAAAGTGCCATCGGTGAAGGTGCGGAATTATGTGAATCGTTTGTTTATCGACTTGTTGGGAAGAGAGCCTTTAGATGCAGAAATGGACCAAGAAACGGCTACACTTCAAGCAGATAATGTGAGTAAAACATCTCGTGAGGCGCTGATTAACAAGCTGATGCAGGATGATACATTTCGAGATGGTGATACTTCTTACACATTGACCTACCACAAACGTTTGCATGAATTGGCAAAAATTCGATTTATCGAGGGTATTTCAGATGAATCGTTGCGGGAATCTGCCGGTATTGAGCGATTTGGCGCATATAGTGATTCGCTTGCCGGGAACATGGTAGGCTACGAAGAAAAGATGGCAAAGTACAATCGTTTGGTAAGTATCTTAAATAGTCGTTCCGAATACCAAAATCAAGCAATCGATTTATACACCGTATTTGCACGTATGGTCGACAATCAGGTTTATGATGTGATCAACATGAATACGTTCAACTTTGTGAATGCTTGTTTTGATGATCTGTTCTTCAGATTTCCTTCATCTGCCGAATTTCAAATCGGATTTTCGATGGTGGAAGACAACACAGCAGGATCTCTGTTTGGTCAACCAGGGCAGAATCGGCCCGACTTTGTTCGTATTCTCACACAATCGAACGAATGTAAACTTGGTGTTGTGATTTGGGCCTACAATACACTTTTGGCGCGCAATCCAACATCTACCGAAATGGAGTTAGAGATGCAGAAGTTTGGTCTTGACAAGGACCTGAAAGCCCTACAAAAACGCATTCTGATTACTAACGAATATGCAAATTTCTGATATGAAACGTCTCACATTAGCAGCGATGTTACTCGTCGCCATTGGTTTGCAATCGTGCAAAAAGGACTTGGCAGAAGACCAATTCGAGGTGAATCAGGTACGTTTATATCCATCGATTGCTGCGAAAGACAAAATGAAATCGCAGGAGCAATACGTCTCCATCTTGCACACCAACCTTTTCCAGCAAGCCTTGTCGGGAAATGAATTGGTGCAAATAATCGATTGTTTGGAGTCGATCGGTGACAAAGAACTTGGACGTGAAGTGCTCATTTCCAATTTCATGAATGAGCCAACAGTCATTCTTCCATCCGATTCTGTGATGCGCGCTAATCCTGAGAAATTTGTGATGGAAACCTACGAGCGTTTCTTTGTGCGCATACCGTCGGAAGGCGAAAAAACATGGTTCATCAATTTCATTGAATCCAATCCGCAGTTGAGTTCCGAATTGGTCTATTTCGCATTTGCATTGTCTAACGAATATCTGTATTACTGATATGAACCGTCGTAAATTCATCCGAAATGCCTCTATAGCCGCTGCTGGAGCGTTTGGAGTTCCGTATATTTTGCCAAGTGGACGATTGTTCGCCTCTACTGGTCAGCAGTTAGCACCACACGTGGTGTATGTGCTTTTTGCGGGCGGTGTTCGTCAGCAGGAATCCGTACTTCAACGATATCTCGATGATTCTCAAGGTTTGCCATGGGCGGGGAATATCATGTACAATATGTTTAACGGTGCAGCACCCGACAACAAGATTGTTTACGGAACCGATCAAGGAAATGGAGCTGCAGGTGGTACGCCCATTCCGCAGATTCTTAGTCAGACGCTCGAAACCCAAGGCTTACTTTTCAAAGAAGTTCGTGGAGGATCGGCTGGGCATTATGGTGGACTAAACAATCTTTTGCAAGGAAGTTCTGTCACCACCCAAGGGCTAAAACAGAAACCTAGAAATCCAACCATATTCGAATACCTTCGACGTCATGGCGGCTATCCAGCTACAAAGACTTGGTTTGTCGGCAATGGTATCGGCAATTCAGTTCCATTGTTGAACTATTCAAATCACCCAGATTATGGTTCTGGGTATGGAGCAAACTTCTTTGCACCATCTGTTACTTTTGGCAATTTAGGGTTCGAGCATTTGTCCAATGCAAGGGTGTATCATCCAGAAAATGAGCTAGATCCGATCTATCAAATGAAGTATTTTTTGGATCAAAGTTTTTCGTCTGTCGGACAAGGTGGTGATTCACTAGGCAATACCGAAGAAGAGAAGCAAGACATCAAAGAATTTATGCGCACCATGTATGAGCGTGTAACGCAGAATGCCATTGCATTTCCACCAGTTACCGACAATGGAGATTCGCTTACAATGGGTTTTGCTTGTGAGGTGATGAAGTGGTTCAAGCCTGCAATTACTGTGGTGAACCTTAGCAATGTTGATGGTTGTCATGCCGACTTTACGGGTTATCTCAGAGCGTTGCACCGCGCTGATCATGCCGTAGGACATCTTTGGAACTACATACAAAACCAGATTCCAGAAATGGCTAACAACACCATTTTGATAGCTTCCCCTGAATGTGGCAGAAACCTCAATCCAAATCCAATCAAAGACATCAACGATTGGTATGGTTATGATCATTCCGATGCCAATACAGACCGTGTGTTTACCATCATGGCTGGTCCAAATGTACCTGCAAATTTGAGCATTGGAAGTGAAGGAAACCCAATTGGTCAAACGTCCGACAATGTTCCAACGATCGGCGAAATTCTAGGGGTGAAGAATGAAATTCTCAATGCAGGTTTCTTGGCGCCAGGTTCAACCAGTTTATTCGATCGGATATGAAGCAGTGGTTGATTTTATTCCTCTTGTTCGCCATGGTTGGCTGCAAGAAGGACGAAGCAGTTGAGAATCCTTACGATCTTCCTCAAAACAAGGCACCTGAGAGCGAAGAGGATACTTATTCACCTGATCCCAATTCGATTGCAGGTTTGCACAAGAACATCTTTCAACCTACTTGTGCCAATTCGGGTTGTCATGATGGCACCTTCGAACCAGATTTTAGAACCATTCAAAGCACTTACAATACCTTGGTGCTTCAACCGGTGATAAAAAATAACCCGCAAGGAACCTTCGACTATCGGGTCGTGCCAGGAGATCCAGATGCAGGCGTTTTGATTACGCGATTAATGACCGACATCGACGGACAGTCTGGAATCATGCCGCTTGTAGTGGAACCAGGAAGCGATTGGGACGCCAAACGCAACGAGTACATTCAGAACGTTCGCAATTGGATTCAAAACGGGGCGAAAGATCTTTACGGCAATTCGCCGGGAACGAGCAACTTGGCGCCACAACTCAACGGTATCTTCATTACTGTTTCAGGGGGCTCAGTACCGTTAGAAAGGAATGTTTCTACAGGCGCTTTGGTAGTCCCAACAGGTACTTCAAGCATCGATGTTTACGTATCAATCAGCGATGACAATACGCCTGTAAATCAACTTGGCGTGTTGAAGCTTAGAACGGGTGCTACGCTCAACAATTTTTCGGCCCTTCCTGAACTTAGTTTGACTGCTATTGCTGGAGTTTCGCAGGTTGGATATTCTGGAAGTCAGGTGAATTATCAGCACAAAATTACCTTATCCGTGAGTGGATTAACCTTGTATCAGAAGCAATTTATTCGGGTATATGTGCAAGACGATCAGCCTGTTGTTACTGAGATTCCTTCGGTGAACAGCGCTGAACATATTCGAAACTATTATTCATTTCAAGTAGGCGAACAATGAGAATCCGACTGCCCATTATACAATTGGTGCTGATCGCCTTGCCCTTTCTGCTCAACAGTTGCAAGAAGGACGAGGAAGAGCCGGTTCAAAATACTGCACCTGTTATCAGCATTGTGAGCTTGTCGACCGATACTGTGAAGGAGTTTGTCGACTCAGTGATTGTAGTTATTTCGTATCAAGACTCACAAGGGAACTTAGGAAGCATCGATCCTGATGTAAACGATTTGGAAGTAAAAGACAGCCGTTTGAGTCAGCCCGATTTTTTCCATGTAAAACCTTTGGCGCCTGCAGGATTTACGCTTGATATTAGCGGTAATCTGCGCGTCCGGTTGAGCACTTTGTTCCTTTTAGGAATCGGCGACCAAGAAACGGCCACTTTCACTATCCGTTTGCGCGATCAATCAGGCGAATGGAGCGCTCCAGTTACTTCTGATCCTATCACTATCGTTCGATAATGTTGAAGAAACAGTTCACATATCTCTTGGGCATTCTTTGCTTGCTGATGGCTGAAAATCTATCTGCACAGCTGGAGTTTAACATGTCCGACACTGTAGTTACAGAATGCAAAGGCATTTTGTACGACAATGGTGGAGATGGCGTGAACTATTTGCACAACACCAATCAAACTTTCACCATTTGCCTTGATGCACCCGGAATTACGACATTGAGTTTTGATTATTTCTGTGTGGAAGTGGGCTTTGATTCACTCACGTTTCACGCAGGACCCGACGAAACGTATCCGCAAATTGGACCCGCCTATTCAGGAACGACAACTCCTCCAGCGATTTCAATTTCACAAGGTTGTCTTTCTTTGCATTTTGTTACCGATGCCAACGTGGCTTGTACAGGTTGGGAAGCAAGTTGGACAACCCAAGTTATTCCTCCAGTTCCGCCTCAAATTGATGCCGTTTTACCCGCTCCTGCTTGTTCAACCACCACTGCTGTTGTGAACTTGAGTAAAAAGCTTCACTGCGACTCTGTGTATGCTGGAGCTTTCGAACTATTAGGTCCCGAAATCCTAGAAGGGTTGATGGACCAAGCGATTATGTCGGCTTCGCCTGTGAATTGCATCGGCGACAGTACCCAGCAAGTTGCACTCACTTTTTCGCCTGGACTCAATCAGGGCGGCACTTACCAGCTTGAACTAACAACCAATTACTACGATGCTTGCGACAGTTTGTGGACCTTCACCACGGTCGATTCATTTCGCGTTGACGATTGTCCGATTGTCGTGAATTTATTTCCTGATCGAGATAGTATTTGCGTAGGTGAATGCACCGAGATTGAAGCTGTGGTAACAGGTGGAAATGGGGTGTATTCATACTCTTGGTCGAATGGTCTTCCGCCCAATGCTGGTCCACAGAATGTATGTCCTGTAGCCACGACAACTTACACCTTAACTGTAGATGACACTTCGCCTGCGGTTCCTGCTTCTGGAAGTACTACGATAACGGTATTCACTCCGGCTGTGATGCCTCAAGCAATTAGTCAATGCCAATCTGCACCTCCGGTGGATTTGGATGCGACTCCCAATACAGGCTGGTGGTTTGGTTCGGGCATTACCGATACATTGGTTGGGACTTTCAACGGAGATTCTGCCGCATCAGGAATCAATCAGGTAGGCTATTACTTACCGATCACCGAAACTTTTGGATGTTCTTCCTATGTGGCGATCAACATTTTACCTATTGATGCAGGCTTGCCAGTGGCAGCTTGTCCGGGCTCACCATCTTTCCAATTGAATGGATTCACTCCTTTAGGTGGAACCTGGTCGGGCAGTGGAATTAGCACTTCGGGTGTGTTTGATCCAACGGTAAATGGAGTTTTCACTGTTACGTATTCAGTGAACGGATGTACAGAAGATTTGCAGATTTTTGTCGACAATATCTCGAGTGTTCCAACGGCGATCGACAGCATCTGTCAAAGCGGAGCGTCTATTTCGTATACATTGCAACCTCCTGGTGGAAGATGGTCGGGACCTGGAATTGTTGATTCTCTTTTGGGCACATTCGATCCTGGTGAAGCTGAAGGCGGCTTACACACCATCACTTACAGCCTGTTTGGATGTTCTCAAGACGTGGATGTATTTGTACGTGAGATCTTTGCAGGTTGGAATTCGAATTCTTGTCCTGCCGAAGGCACTGTTCAATTGGCGAACTTTTATCCAATTGGTGGTACTTGGTCGGGCGATGGCATCGTAGATCCAACAAATGGCTTGTTAGATGCAACCTTTAATGGAGGTCAAAACTTTCAAACCGATGTGATTTACACCTTAGCAAATGGCTGCACCGATACGGCGATTGTTTATGTAGAATACACACGTATTGAGCAGGATACCTTTGTGTTTTGTAAGGGTGACAATGAATTGGAATTGGTTCGAAGTATTATGGGGAATTACCCTTGGGGCGGTAGTTGGTCGGGTTTGGGTGTTGTAGAAGGAGAGGATGATGAACCTGATTATTTCTACACAAATGTTGCGGGTAATGGGATTCATCAGGTGGTATACACGAACAATACATGCGCCGATACAGCTTGGTTTTTTGTGCAACAATCGATGTTAGCACCAGCTGAAACCATTTGTGAATCAGCACCGGAAATTCAAATTGTAGTCGAGTCTAGCGCATTGCCAGGGATCTTTTCGGGTGATGGAATCGTGAATGACAGTTTGGGGATTTTCTCACCATCGGAAGCTGGTGATGGTGAAATTGAGCTCATCTACACGAGCAATTATGGTTGTTCCGATACTATTTCTGTTGAGGTAGAGCCATTCATTCAAGCCGATCTAGACGCGCCAGGTGGTTCTGTTTGTTATGTAGATACTTTGTTGGAAATAGAGGTGAGTCCGCTCGGTGGAACGCTCACAGGAATTGGCCTGGTGGATACCTTGTTTTTCAATCCTTATTTGGCTGATGAGGGCGAACACTTATTGATCTATGAAGTTGGAGAAGGATATTGCCGCAGCGTTGATTCGGCTATTGTAACCGTGGCACCGCGTATTGGCTATGAAGTTGCCGTGAACGATGATTCGCTTTGTTATGGAGATTACACTTCTGTAAATGTCTCCGCTTGGGGTGGAAATGGACATTTTATCAGTTACATCTGGAGCGACAATCTACCGCCTTTGCAACAGCAGATCTTGAGTCCACCGATTAGCAAAGACTACACTTTAACCATTACAGATGGATGCTCACGCATTCGGGATACGGTTTCTATTTATGTGGCTGATAAGATCGATTTTACCATTGAAACCGAGGAAAGACTGTGTTATGGTGAACCTAGTTTCGCGACCGTCACACCCGTTTCGGCTCAATCTTATGGCGTTAATTGGAGAGGAAATGAATACCAATCGGGCGAAAGTTTGTCTGGAGTTGCGTCAAATACATACGCGCTCGAAGTGACCGATCCAGCAAGTGGTTGCACATTGGATTCATCCGTTACCTTGCCTGGCTTCCCGTTGGTGAAAGCACAGTTTAGCGTTAATCCTGATTTGGAGTGTATTCCAGCCGAAATTCGAGATATCAATTTCATCGATTTGAGTACCGGAGCTAGTCAGGGATTGTGGTCGTTTGGTGATGCACAGGAGTTAATTTATACAGCAGGTTCAAATCCAACACATGAATACATTCTGCATGGTGGTTATGAAGTAACTCTCGAAGTAGCCGATAGCAACGGTTGTAGCGATGTGTATAGTCGCACGATTTGCTTGGAAGAACCATATAATTTGTTTGTTCCTTCAGGATTTACTGTGAATGGCGATGGATTAAATGAAGTTTTTCTTCCTCGTGGTAATGGTGTGAAGACTTACAAATTGTGGGTTTACGATGGACGAGGAAAGGTGATTTTTGAATCTGATGATATCGACAAAGGTTGGGACGGAACTTTCGAAGGACGCATGGTGCAGTCGGATGTTTATGGCTGGATTATCGAAGTACAATGGATGAACAACAATTGGTTCACGAAGACTGGTTCGATTACTTTGATTCGTTAAGTGGTTCGCTTAAACTAATTTAAGTTTTTGATTGATTGTTAGTTTGGCTTTAATATTCAATGCTAAATAGAATCGTCAATTCAAGCAGGTTAATCATTCGTATCATTATCGAATAAAAGTGTATCAAATCGTATCATTTTGTACTTGTGGTTTCAAATCATAATCGCATATTTGCGTATCAATTCGTATCATAATGAGTAGTGGAGTTTATAATTTAAATCTAATTATTGATTGGCCGCTGATTAATTTAATAAGTGAAATTGATCGCTTTGATGCAAATTGGACAGCGATTGAGCGAAGGGAAGGTCAAAGTCTAAAAGAATTAAAAAGTATTGCGACGGTAAGAAGTGTTGGAGCATCAAACCGAATTGAAGGCAACAAAATGAGTGATGAAGAGGTTGATGTGCTGCTTCAAAAGATTGATATCACAAAACTGACCGATAGAGATTCGCAAGAAGTTGTTGGTTATTTTGAAGCATTAGATTTGATTTCTGAATCTTACCAAAGCATCGTTCTTACTGAAAGCCATGTTAAAAGTTTACACAATACTTTAATGAAGTATAGTGATAAAGACCAGTGGCATAAAGGCAGTTATAAGCAGCACAGTAATTCAGTTGAAGCAACATTGCCCAATGGCACACGACAATTAATTTTTCAAACAACAGAAGCTGGGATTGAAACAGAGGATGCAATCAGAGAATTGTTCAATTGGTACAATTCTGAAAGGGTAGTTCATCCTTTAATCAGAATAGCAGCCCTTGTTTATGAATTCTTGAGCGTTCACCCTTTCCAAGATGGAAATGGAAGACTGAGTCGATTAATTTCAACACTATTATTGCTTAAAAATGGATACAAGTGGATACATTACGTGAGTTTTGAACACGAAATAGAAAACCGAAAAAGCGAATATTATCAAGCGCTTAGAAGTTGTCAGTCACAGCGCCCCAATGAAGATGTTACTGTTTGGATGCAGTTCTTTTTAAGTAGTCTTTCAAATATTCAAACCCAATTAATGGCTAAACTGAATTATAGCGGGGTTGAAACTCAACTTTCTCCAAAAGAAAAATCAATCGTTAATATTATTCAAAATCGCCCCAATATTCAGTCGGGAGAAATTTCCAATAAATTGTCGATTCCATCACCTACAGTAAAACGTATTTTAGCTGCTTTAATCGAAAAGGGATTGATCGAAAAACAAGGCCAAGGCAGAAATGTAAGCTACACTATAAAATGAAAAACACGATAAATCTTTAAGACATTATAGTAAATTTCGGATCATGAAAAATTCAATAACTGTTGCTGTTTTAAACCTGAATTGTTTGCAAAGGATAAAAAACAAAGTGTCTATGAAGCAATCATTTTCTTCAATAAGAAATATTATTTTATTGTTCGTTTTCACAAGTTTACAATGTCTCAACGCCCAAAATTCCAACTTGGGAAATTTGTTGAGCACTGCACAGTGGGATTCTTTATTCCCTCGTCGGGCTGGTACTTATGGCGTTCATCCACAAGGATATACAGATGATTTTTATTCGTTTGAAAATTTGAATCAGGCAGTGAATGAAATGTCGAATTATGTGGTAGAAATTAAACGTAAAGCGGGTGTATATGGAGAACTAATTACTGTCACAAATACTTTGGATGGAATTTCTTATAATTATTCTGATGTAGATGTTTCATGGTATTTATCAGAAGTTCCAATTACAATTAACAATGTTTATTTTGCTGATTTCCTCAATACAAATTCAGCACAAAATAACAAACGAGAATTGGCTGCATTTTTAGCGAATATCTCTAAAGAAACTACAGGTGGATGGCAAATGCCAATTGGTGGAGGTTCAGAAGGCGATTATGCAAATTGGGGATTGTATTTCGTGCATGAAGTAGGCTACAATGCCAGCAATGGAGCCGGAACTTATTCTCAAGCCAGCTCAATATATCCGCCCAATCCTAATGTTGGATATTACGGCAGAGGTCCAATTCAATTGTCTTGGAATTACAATTACGGACAATTTTCCAAATTCCTTTTTAATGATATTAGCGTGCTTCTTGACTATCCTGATTTGGTGCAGCAAGATGGTGTGTTGGCTTTTAAATCGGCCATTTGGTTTTGGATGATGCCTCAATGTCCAAAGCCTTCCTGTCACCAAGTAATGCAAGGTGTGTGGCTTCCTGAATCAGGTGAATATACTTCACCGAAAATGTATTTGCAAGGTTTTGCGCATACGAACAACATCATCAACGGCGGACTTGAATGTCGCTCAAGTTCTTCACCCGCATTTACGCAAAAAGTGGTGTTGAGGTCGGAGCTCTACAAACATTATTTGGGCATACTTGGCTTCGATGAAAGTGAGATTTTATTGGAAGATACCGATGGAAACACCACACTTTGTTATGAGTCGGCCAATAATGCCATGGAAGATTATGTGAATTGTACGATTGGTATTTTCGTAAATACACAAGTTAATCATTCGAGCAATCTTCTAATTTATCCTAATCCAGTTGATCTGTCGTTGGTGATTCAACAAAATCAATTGATAGATAAAATTGAAGTGGTAAACATTTTCGGACAGATTGCTTTCACTGCTACAGGCAATTCAAATCAAGTGGAAATTAATTTATCGGATTTAAGTGCCGGAATTTATATGATTCAAATCTATTCGGGCAATTCAATTCAATCGCAAAGAATAATTAAATCGTAATCGATTTTTGGAAGTTTAGATTTCTTTAGCGCTCAGTTTGCAGAACTTCTGCTAACTTATACCCATAAAATTTAAATATGATTGCGCATCCTTTTCCCTTTTGTGGAGGCCGTTATTTGGTGAATTTACACAGCAATAAACTTGATGTTTTTAATAAGTATGATGGTTCTTTGGTGGCTACAATTCCCCAAACCACCAATGCAGAGCACGATTTATTCATTTCGTCTGCACTCAGCGGTTTTGCAGCACTTAAGAATTTCGATGCTTCACAAAAAGCCCAAATATTCAATCATGTAGCTTCACATTTAAATTCCAAAATAGATTTTTATACTCAACTTATTGCAGCTGAAGCAGGAAAACCCATTTCATTGGCTAAAGTTGAGGTAGAACGGTCGATTCAAACGCTTCATGTTGGTGCACGTGAAGTAATGAATTATAGTGGTGAAGTTGTTCCAATGGATTTTGGTCGTGGCCGCGCAAAACATGCTTTCACTGCAAAGTTTCCGGTTGGGCCAGTCTTGGCATTTTCACCATTTAATTTTCCTTTGAATTTAGCACTTCACAAGATTGTACCAGCATTGGCAGTTGGATGTAGCATCGTCCTGAAAGCGCCGCCACAAGCACCATTGAGCATTTTGTCGCTCGCTGCTGCATTTCAAGTAGCTGGATTGCCAGATGGCGCATTGAATATCACCGTTTGCGACAATCAAACAGCATACAACATGCTTGCAGATGAGCGTTATCAAGCATTTTCATTTACAGGAAGTGATAGAGTAGGGTGGATGTTGAAAAAAGATGTCGGTAAAAAACGTTGCACATTAGAATTGGGTGGAAATGCTGCTGTAATTGTTGATGAAACTGCCGATTTACATGATGCTGCTCGGCAAATTGCAACATCAGCATTTATGTTTGCTGGGCAAGTTTGCATCTCTACACAGCGCGTGTATGTAGTAGAATCGATTGCAGAAGTGTTCAGGGATTTGTTGATTTCTGAAACTGCGAAAATTAAATCCGGCGATCCGAGCGACGAGCTCACATTGAATGGTCCATTGATTTCTAAAGAAGCTTTGTTGCGCATGGAAAGGCTTGTTTCGGAAGCAATTCGAGGTGGTGCAACGGTTTTGGCTGGTGGACAAACCATCGATTTTCAGCGGAATATTTTTGCACCAACTATTTTGACTGCAACAACGCCTGAAATGCCCGTAAATGCTGATGAAACATTTGGTCCAATCATCACTTTTGAAGTTTGCAGAAATGCTGAGCATGCTTTTGAATTGGCGAACAATACCAGATTTGGTTTGCAGTGTGGTTATTTTACTCAGCGTTTAGATAGAATGAAATTGGCCTTGCAACAGATTCGTGTAGGCAGTTTAATCATCAATTCAGCACCAGGATTTAGGCTTGATCACATGCCTTATGGAGGATTGGGTGATTCTGGAGAAGGATTGGAAGGTATTCGATATGCTATGGAAGCCTTCACTGAAACGCGCTTGTTGGTTTTTTAAAGTTCCGTTTCCCCGGAGGAAAATGCCATTTCGCGCACTTAACTCATTGTTCACCGCAAGTTTCGAATTCAGATGAACTCGGATGCCATTCCCCGGAGGGAAAATTTAACTATATCAAATTAGCAATGTTCTGCTTGTTCTAAACGGAAATTTGCTGACTTTTATCATTGCAGAAAGGTTCGTATCAATCTACTTTCACCAAAAATAAAATTTGACCATCACCGATGTTGTATAAAAATAGAATCCGCACACAGGCCGAATATGAGGCTGCAAGATTAGCTAGTATTGAGAATCCAGAAGGCTTTTGGGCTGAAGTCGCTTCTAATTTGCAGTGGCAAAAGCCTTGGGATAAAGTGCTTGATTGGTCGTTTGATCCATACGATGTGAAGTGGTTTTCTGGTGGAAAATTGAATATTACTGAGAATTGCCTCGACCGACATTTGGCTGAACGTGGCGATAAAACAGCGATCATTTTCGAACCGAATGATCCAAAAGATTTGGCCCGAAGAATTACCTATCGGGAACTTTATGTGGAAGTGTGCAAGTTTGCTAACGTCCTGAAGCGCAATGGAGTAAGAAAGGGAGATCGTGTTTGCTTGTACATGCCGATGATTCCTGCTTTGGCGGTTGCAACCCTTGCCTGCGCACGAATTGGAGCGATTCATTCGGTCGTGTTTGCTGGATTTTCGGCCAATTCAATGGCAGATCGAATCAATGATGCAGCTTGTTCGGTGGTAATTACTGCCGATGGTATGAGCCGTGGACCTAAGCAACTTCCGTTGAAACGTGTTGTAGATGAAGCACTTGAAAGTTGTACAACTGTGAATCGAGTGATCGTTTACAACCATCTGAATTGGATACCGGAAATGGTTTCTGGTCGTGATGTTTGGTGGCATGAAGAGCTTCAACATGTTGACAGTGAATGTCCTGCAGAACCGATGGATGCTGAAGATATGTTGTTCATTTTGTATACATCGGGCTCAACGGGAAAACCCAAAGGCGTGGTGCATACTTGTGGCGGTTATGCGACTTACGTGGATTATAGTTTTCGCAATGTTTTCCAAATCGAGGAAAACGATATTTATTGGTGCACTGCCGATATTGGTTGGATTACTGGGCACAGTTATTTACTCTACGGACCACTGATGTCGGGCATTTCATCGGTGATGTTTGAGGGAATTCCAACGTATCCTGATCCAGGTCGTTTTTGGTCGGTGATCGACAAACATGGTGTAACAGTTTTTTACACCGCGCCAACCGCAATTCGTTCGTTAATGGCTGCTGGAATTGACCATGTTTTGGCTTATAATCTTCACTCTTTGAGGATTTTAGGATCAGTAGGAGAGCCTATCAACGAAGAAGCTTGGCATTGGTATTATTTGCACATTGGAAAAGAACGTTGTCCAGTGGTAGACACTTGGTGGCAAACCGAAACGGGAGGCATCATGATATCTGCAATGGCTGGTGTAACGGCTTCAAAACCAGCGCATGCAGGTCAGCCGCTTCCTGGAATTCAGCCTGTATTGCTCAACCAAGAAGGGCAGGAAATCGAAGGAAACGACCAAGAAGGTTATTTGGCAGTGAAATTCCCTTGGCCATCGATGATTCGAACCACTTATGGCGATCATGAACGGTGCTATCAGACCTATTTTTCAGCTTATAAAAACTACTATTTCACTGGAGATGGCGCGCGTCGCGATGAAAATGGATTGTACAGAATCATCGGTCGAGTTGATGATGTGATTAATGTTTCGGGACATCGTTTTGGAACTGCTGAAATCGAAAATGCGATCAACCAAAACAAGCACGTCATCGAAAGTGCAGTAGTGGGCTATCCGCACGACATCAAAGGACAAGGAATTTATGCTTTTGTGATCTGCGATAAAATGCCCGATAATGCTACGCAATTGCGCGAAGACATTTATGAAACAGTGAGTTCAGAAATCGGAAGAATTGCAAAACCCGATAAAATTCAATTCGTGAGTGGATTACCAAAAACGCGTTCAGGAAAAATCATGCGCCGCATTTTGCGCAAGGTTGCCGAAAACGAATTGGGCAGTTTGGGCGACACTTCAACTTTGCTAGATCCTTTAATTGTGGATGAGATTGTAGCTGGGAAATTGTAGAAAAAATCTCAGAACTGAAGTGAGCTCGTGATTTGTTTAGCCTTTGCCCATGGACTAAAGTCCATGGATGCTGGGAGGCAAATGTGTTATTCCGACCTCTACGCAAGCAGCTTCTTTCCCCGCAGCCTCGGACTTTAGTCCGAGGTTAAATATTTTTTTTGGGCGTTCCCCAAGGGTCGGGCTTTTGCTTCAAGCTTTTGCTCGTACCTCACAAAAGGCTTTCCGCTTCAATCCCTAACGCGGGCATCATGAAAACAGTGAGAATTACATTTCCATTTCGGTGCCACCGCTACCTGGTTCTCTGCGGCCTCCCGATCTTCTTCTAAATATCGACACATCTGGTTCTCCGAATTTCCAAGTTAAATTCACCCGGAAATAGCGCGATTCCCATCTTCTAACGCTACGTTGTGTGAAATTGTCAGTCAAATATAAGGTGCCGTATTGTTTCGTATTGAATGCATCACTCAAGGTTGCCGATGCTGAGAATTTCTTGTTAAACGTATAGCTACAGGAGAAATCCATAAACCAAATTGGATTCACTTTCCCCTGCGGAATAATTCTCGGCGCTTCATAATTCCCATTCCATTGGAAATTTAATTTCTTAGAAGCTTTCACGCTCAACATACCTTTGATATTCCAGCTTAACCCTTCATTATTGACCAAAATTCCGCCCTGTTCTAAGCTCACTTTGGTGTAAAACACATTTCCATTGGTGGTGAAATCTAACCATTTTGTAATGCTTCTTTTTATGGTGGTTTCCCAACCTAAATCCAATTTATCACGGCCATTTACATAAGATGAAATTAATATCTCAGGATCAATTTCTGATGTATAAACCACAGGCGTAATTGAAAACAAAGTTTGTCTCGCATAAACACTGGTTAACAAACTGCCTTTATTTCCGGTGAAACTGTAATTCACTTCTCCCAAATTAATAAATTCTGGCCCCAATACTGGATTTCCAATTTGCACACTTTGACGGTCTGCATACATGATAAATGGAATCAATTGCATGAAACCTGGTCGCCCGATTTTACGCGAATAATTCATCTGAAATTCATGTTTTTCTTTAATTTTCTTCGACAAATAAATAGCTGGAAATAAAACTTTATCAATTTCCTTTAACGATTTAGGATAGATATAATTAAACGTTTCTCCTGTATTTGTTAATTCCCCAACAAACCAAGTATGTTCGTAACGTAAACCAGCTTGGTAGCCAATTCCTTTCCACATTCCAGCGTAATTTACATATGCTGCACCAACGAAGTCATCAATGCGAATATCATTGCTCAAGCCAGAATCCAACAATGTGCTGTTGTTAAGTAAATCCTCATATTGAACCAGGAAGTCAGAATACGATAATTTATAAGCAGCACGTGCACCATATTCCAATCTTGCATTGTCGCCTTTCGGATCAACAACATCCAATTGCCAAGTAATTAAATCAGCTTCACGATTTCCTGTATTTAATTGCTTTATTTGAACTGCATTCTCTGTTGCAGTGGCATTGTCGAATGTGCGATAATCTCCATTGTTTTCATTCCATGAACTCACTAAACTTAAATCGCAAGTGAGCTCTTTGCCCGCTTTTGCAAATGCTTTTTTGTAATTAATTCCAGCAGTAAATGTTTTCCAATTATTTATCTGTTCGTTTTGGCGATATCCATCAGCTGTCATCACATCCAAACTATCAAAAAAGAAATAGTTCTGGCGTTCACTAGAATTGTAATCATTGTCTGAATAGCTCAATGATGCACTCAACAAACTTCTCACACTGGTTTTGTAATCCACTTGAAGCCTACTGTTGAAGCCATTTCTTGTGGATTCATTTAGGTTATCTTGATCATATCCACCAAGTACTCTGCCCGATAGAATATTCTCTCGATACGATAAACCATTGTTGTTGTTGAGCGCATTGTAATATCCGCCTGAAAGCTGCACCGTTAAATTCTTTTCACGAATACTGATGCTGCTGTTTAAGTTGTAACGATCTCCAGTTCCAATTCCTGCAGTAATGTTTCCAAAATAGCCTGGTTTGAGGTTTTTCTTCATGATCACATTGATGATCCCTCCCGTGGCATCTGCAACGTATTTCGCAGAAGGATTTGTGATCACTTCGATTCTTTCGATATCGTCTGCTGGAATTTGGTCCAATGTCATCAAAGTAGGACGACCATCTACAAACACTGTAGGATTTTGGTTTCTCAAAGTCACCGAATTGTCTAAACCAACCGTTAAACCCGGAATGTTCTTCATGGCATCAATGGCGGTTCCTCCACGAGCGCTCAAATCCTTATCAACATTGTAAATTCGTCTATCAATTCCAATTTGAACTGTTGACTTTTCCTCTGCGATTTCCACTCCATTGAGCATAGCTTCATGCAATTCCAATTTTACGTTTCCGATATCTTTGAATGAATTCCCAGGGGGAAGCATTACTGGAATTTCCTGTGTTTTGTAGCCAACAAAACTCAATTTGACTTTTAAACTGCCTGCAGGCAATCGGTCAACTTGAAAGTCTCCATTGGATTTTGCAAGTGATCCGCCCAGTAAGCTGTCTTTGGCATTGTAAATTGCAACAACTGCGAATTCTAGAGGCTCCTGTGTTCGTGCATCAAGTATTTTACCCTGAACAATTCCCCTTTGTGCTATTCCTTGAATTGTGAACAGCAATATGATACTTGTGATGATTTCCTTCATTGCGCTATTAAAGCCCTATCAGGCTTAATTTGTTTGCAAAGAAGGCGAATTTTCCTGAAATGTTCGATTCTACAGGTGTGTCAATCTCCTAAGATTTCGAGATAACCTTATTTCGTTTCAAGTACCCGAATAGGCGAAAGTGGCGATTCTCCACCGTTTTTATACACAACTTTCACAGCATATTGGTATTGATTGTTGACTCCATTTACCACTTCTTCTTCAAACATTCTGGAATCTCCTTTTACAACTTTGTGTTTGGTGATCGGTTGATTTTTAACTGATCTATAAATCCAAAATTGGTAATCTCCCTTTTCTTCATATTTCCAATTGAGTACGTTCTTGCCCTTTTCTTTATCGAACAACAATGCAAATTCTGTAACACCCTTTCTCAAACCATTGTCGTAGGTTCTAACGCTTCCTATGGGTGAAAATTCAGATTTTAATCCACTACTATCCAATGCTTGCAATTTGTATTCATAGAATTTCTTTTTCTCAAAATTGCGATCCAAAAATACAGTTGGGAAAGGATGATTTTCGTATTTGTTGAGCATTGTCCAATCACTTTCTCCTTGCATTTTTCGATATAGATATTGCGATTGAACATCATCACTGCTGCTATTAATCCACTTTAAAACAACAGCCGTATCAAGTACCTCAATTGCGCTGAAAATTGGAGCCACAGGAGCAATTACATCAAGTCGTTTAACTTGTATCCAAGGAGATAATTTTGAGTGATTGTAGTTATTGTCGACTGCTGCAATTCTGTAGTAAATATGCTTCGATAAGGTTCGTTTTTGAATAGTATCTAGAAAAATAGTATCCTTCAATATTTGAGGAGTAATGTTGCTGAATTCATGATCTGGAGAATTAGAATAGTACACTCGGTATCCTTGCAAGTCTTTTTCCTTTCCTAAATTCCAATTTAAATGAACAACCGAAGATGTATCAATATAACCTGATAAATTCAATGGAATTTCTGGTGGTGTATCATCTTGTACAATGCCATAAAATGGTAGTGATTTCGAAATATTACCAGCTGTATCATAACACAATACAACATAGAAATTGCCTTGATGTGGCTCCGGATTTTCGTCGAGATAGGTTGTAAGCTCTTTATTTAACGATTGACTAATATTCTGAAATGGACCATCGTTGTTCAAACTTCTCGCAATGGTGATGTGATCAAAATCAGCGGATTTTTGTGGAAATACCCAATTGATTCTTAGTTTGGATTTATCTTCATTTTTAACAGCAGTAATTACTGCCGATAATGGAGGTGTTTGATCGGTGGCCATGGCACGAATTGGTTCAGATGGCTGACTCATTTCTCCGAATGCCGTGAGACCAATTAATCTGTAATCATATGAAATGTAGTTGGAAATTGAATCTATAAAATAGCTCATGTTTTGTTCCTTATTTTCATTCCTGAAACTCACGATGGGCTCGGTATTTAGTCTTTTAAATTCATTTTTACCTGCAGCAGATCTTTCCACATAAAAACCACTAAATCCACTTTTAACTCCTGCATCCCATCTTAATTCGATTTTGCTGTCACCTGCATTTACGGCGGGAGTTCTTGTGAGTGGAGTTTTATCTATTTCTCCTGTATTAATAAATATCAGCGCAGTATCTGCATAAATTCCCACTAATGGTTTTGTGAAATAAATTCGATACAAGTAATTCGCCCCTTTTTTGTAGGATTTATCAATATATCCCAAGCCCGAAGCGATAGAAACCTTTAGATCTCGATCGGATGCAAACAATGTAAAACCATGTCGGTTCAGCAATTCATTTTGCTTGGTTTGAAGGGCAATTGGATCAATTGATAATTGTGAACCCTGATTTATGTAAATCTGACTAGCGGCCAATGCAGCCATTGTATTGTCGGATTTGAAGATTAATTTCCAACTTTCTTTTGGCAACGGAAGAATGCTTGGATTGCTCAATTTTTCAATTTGTATTTGCCGCGTGCTATCGGTTGGAATTTCGGCTCTTTCAATTGTGTAACCAACTGTAAGTGCTTGTTCCCAAGCTCCAGGATGGTTTGGTGCCCAGCGAAGAACAAGACTGTCTGCCGATACTTTCGAAATGATTTGTATCAAGGCAGTATCTTGTGTATTGGGTTGATTGCTGATTTGTCCAATAGCAGAACTGCAAATTGTACTAAGCACAATGGTTCCAATCACAATTAAATTATGCAAGAAGTTAGCATTAGATAGTTGTTGCTTTTTCATCAGAAGGTAACAAATTGCATGAGTGTGATTGTTTGCGGGTAATTGAAGGTCTTTGTGAGAATAATTGGACTCAAAGAATTTGCACTTCCTGTGATATGTTTTGTTGTGAATTTTACATCGTAATTTCCAGTCGACATGTATTTGTAGGATGTAATATTGTTGAATGCTGAAATCTTTGATTTTGTAAATGTATTCACACCATTTAAACTGCTGCCATATCTAATTTTCATATTCGCAACGATGGCTTTCAAGTCGTTGTAATCTTCTCTTGCCCAATAAGAAGTTGAGAGAATCAACATTTGTTCTGGTTGCGATTGATTGAAGAAGCCAAGATTCATTCCTGGGTTTTGTACAGTGAGATTTTGACTGGTACTGTTCTCCGCTGAAGGATTTATTTCACTTGCTGTTAGAGGTCCTTTTGTTTGATAGGAGGCTTCAATTTTTGTTGGAGGAATGCCAATTTCATCAGGATTTGACCTGCCGAATCTTAAGGTTGAATAATTGTTGTTCACCACTTGAGAATAAAGGTCATACATCGAAGATTTCAAGAAATTAAAATGCCAAGCGGTATTCGAATAAGCATCTTTTATTTCTAATCTTTTTAAGTAATTGGTTTGAAAGCCTATAACATAAAGGAATCCATCCACCTCAAATTTTTCGAAACCTTCATTTCCTCCCATTTTTAGGACTAAATTCTCAATCGGACTGCTAAATTCTCTGCTTGTACCTGTAACGGAAAGCGCATTTATTTTGCTTGTATAAGTTGAGAAGCCAGAGGTTCTGAAATAATACTCATAAAGGAGATGTTCGTTATCTCTGATCATCTGATTTTCAGAAAATCTTCTGTTTCTGATAAGTACATTGTCGCCCAATATCGACACAAATTGATTATTGGCTAATTGAAAACCATTACCCAATAAATTCGAACTATTAGATGCTGTTTGATTTCTGGTATCCCTGTGTAGAATTCTAATTCGGTAAATTGTATTTGGATTTAATACGGGCATATCAAATTTGACTCTATTTTCTGAACTAACGTATGTAACAGTTTTTTCAATTGGAGTTCCTCCAGTTGTTGGTTGAAATGTTACATGGTAGGTTCTATTGTATCCTACAGCTGGCGCTGTGTTAAATAAATATGCCATTGAATACTTCAATTTAATCAAGCCGAATTCGGTATTGTCTTTCACGAAATAGCGCTGCTTATTAAATGGATAGCAATACAAAACATCTTGGTCTCTAATTTTATCAGGTCTAGCTCCAGTTTTAAAGCTTTGTGATACAATTTCACGAATTTCAGTATTGTTATTCCGCTTCGCTGTTCTCCATGATCCGTTGATAAATTCTTGAGCCACAATTGTAATTGAAATGAAATAATTTGTGTAGGCATCCAACAAATCAGCAGTGCTTAACATGGCTTGTGAGCCATCTAAACTTGTTGATTGTGTAGTGGTAATAATTGTTCCAGATGCACTGCTTTTACGTAGGCTAAAATTCTCAATTATAAATCTGAATTTCCTGTTTATTACGGAACCGTCTGATGCATTTTCAGGTAGATCAAACACCTTGTTAACATCAACATTGAAAATAGCTCCGGGAGAAATTCCACAGTCAACATCTGCTAGTGCATTGGCTGGGGAAACTTCAGAAATCATTTTAACACCAGATATAGGCGTTTCTGGAGCAGGTGCGCAAAAATCGCCGAGTTCTATTTTATATCTGCAATTTCCTTCAATTAATCCGCCCAACAAAGTATAACTTCCACCTAATGTTCCTTTTATCCAGTAAGGATTTGGAAAGCCCGCTTGCATCAAAACTGCAGCTTTTACATTTAGGATATTGTACTTCTGAATATCACCGAAAATGTTCGCTTCGATACCGATATTTCCATCAAAATAGCCCCAAATTGAGCCATTGGCGTACCATCCATTTATGCCCATTCGTTCACCTGGATTCATACCATCACAACGTGTAGATCCATAGTCAAACAAATTCATATCAAACCCAACTTCTGCATCCAAATTACAGTAGAATGGCGAAATCTCAGTTTGGATTTTTGGCGGTTGAAATGAAGCTCCGAATGCGAATCCTGTACCGTTAGAAATGCCTGGACTTCTTACTGAATTTAATTCTCCCAAGATTTCTAAAACTTTGGATGGAGGAGGAGGTGGTGCAGGTAATTCCTCTCCTGCCATTAAATATCCACTTGCATCAAATGAATTTGCTAATCTCACACCAACTCTTGCTGCATCTGGAACGGGTTCCCCAACTAAAATTTGCCACTTGTCTGGACCAACATACAAATATGCATTTCCTGCAATGTTGTTGTCTTGTCGGCCCTTTAATGTCAGTGGAACATTAATCATCACATCAAAATTTCCAGTGAGAATTTTTGCATTAAAATCGTATTGCAACAAAACTCCTGCTCTCACTGCAGTAAAACTTCTGTCCATTACCGAGGTCATGAAATATCCATCACCATCGAATGCAATTTGAGATATACCTCCTGAATTATTAAATGTTGCGGTAAGTGTAATGTCGGCATTAAATGCTTGTCCACCGCCAGTAGTTCCAATTATCACCGTGGCTTTTAAACCGAATAACGTATTTTCATCGGGCACCAAGCGAACATTTGTTAATGTAGTTCCAGGTGGCGGTGTCGTTGGCGCAGCAGCTGTACTTATATTGCCAGCCGGTGGCGGAGGATCTGCCAGTCGCATCTTATAAAATGCACCACCACCAAATCCATAAATATCCATAGGAATTTGATACGGTGTAATTCCCATTGGAATTCCAGGAACGAATTTGGTCATGGCATCTACATACCAATAACGCATCTCATTTATTTCGCCAAATCCACCAACTACAGAAACTTTAATTGTTTTGATGAATGTAGCTTCAATTCCGCCATTAAAGCCTTGTCCATAGATAGAATCTTGTGCATAAAAATTCACATATCCTTTTAATTCCACGAAACCTAAATCACCTTGAATATTGATGCTTTTCAAGTCAACACCCGATAATGCTAAACTTGGCCATGGATTTTCTTCATCACCTCCAAGTATTGATCCAGGCTTAAATCTTCCTAGAACCGCAAGTGTAGTGCTTCCTCCGAATGTATTTGCTTCACCTGTAAAATTCACATTTAATGTAAAATTCAGAGCCATCCTTGGTCCAGGCGCATCATCCCAACTAAACAAGCCATGGAAATCTTGTTGCCCAAGATTTATATTACTTATGGTTACTGGGAATCCCGACATTTCCTTCTGCGGACTAGCAAAGGCAAATGAATTGCAAGATAAATAAGGTGCAGTGGATGATAATTTTAACTGCTGAAATTGAACTCCAGCGAATTTTACAGGAATTTCCCCAATTTTCCTTGTGATATCAAAAGATCCATTCAGATTTAATTCGGGTGTAAACGATTGAGATGTAATCGTTACAGCAATATGAGAAGTAGGCAATAAAGTCATATTTGCTGCCCAAATTGGAACAGTAAGCGTATCAAGCTTTACATTAAATTGATAGGTTAGTCCTGCATTGTTGGCTCCTTGTGATAAAATTGACGCGTATTTAATTCGAGTAGGGGAGAGTGGAGTAATTAATTTCCCTGAAAATCCACCTCGAACAAAACTGTTGGAAGTAATTTCAATGCTCATGGTATCAATGCCAAATCCCCATTCACCAAGCATTCCATTTTCAATTTCCAATAACCGAAGTGCTTCCAATTTTCCTGAAACACCACTTCTATCTATTAAAACATTGTTAATTCCAATTACAACACGATCCTTTAGCAATGAATCTGTTAATGCTACATCGGTTTCTGGTGTTCTAATTTTGAAATTCTTTGGCAATCCGACCCTTAAACTTTTGAAATGAAAACCATTCCATAACGTGCTTCTTTCCCCAGGATAATTTGCCGGAAATACCATCGATTGCGGATTTTCTAAATCACTAAAATCCATTGTTGCCTCATCAATAATGAAATTCCAATCTTCTAATCCTGGTATTTGAAATGGATCTACATCGATTGACGCAAGCCAGTTTCCTGATCTCCTCACATTAAATCCAAATCTCGCCTTTACATCACCTAACGCTTTGCTGTTATTGTTCGAAGCTTTAATTAAAACTGAATCGCTAAATGAAACTTCACCTTCCACATGCAAAAGTCTGAAACCATGACAATCCCAGCTGTAGTAAGTGCCTGAATCTGCAACTGAACCCGTTGATGGATCAATGATTGAATTTTTTAGCATCACATATTGTCCTTCCGAATATGGAATTTCAACTGGATCGGTAAGGTAAAGTGCACCTAATCCTGTTCCTGCTAATCCATCAGGATGAAAACAAATATCTGAAGCCCCAAGTCCGACGGAGTATTTTCCACCATCCGACAAGCGATCATCAAGGAAAGGAAGTTCTACACTTGCAGCAGCGGCCAATGTCGCTCTTTCAGAATTGAAATTTATACCAACTATGGCAATCATAAATCTTTCTCCTGTGTATTCTTTGTCTAATCCTAGCGGAAGTCCCATTGGGATGTTTGGATCGAAAACAGAAGCATATCTATCATTCTCAACATATTTCAGCAATTCTCTGGCATTTGTGACTGTGAGTTTCCCCAATCCAGGAATATTGGGCATAAAACCAATGGTATCGTAGCGTGCGACTGCATTTCCTTGGTAAAGTTGTTTTTCCGAATTAATTAAGGCTTCAGAAAATTGAACCTTCACAACTGTATTCATGAATGGCACTCTGATTTCACCTAGTCCACTTGCCATTGGTCCATTGAAATTAACGGATCTAACAGTCATTTGGAATTTTCCAACACGTACGATTTGCTCCGGCTGCAGGTCGGTTGAAGGGTTTCGATTCGTAATTATTGGTGCATTACAATCGTCGACACAAGCACTGCTGATGCTATCTGCCGAAGGCGCATTGAATATTCTGAAGGATTGAATCGCGCTAGTTTCATATGGTATTGATGCTGTGTCTGCAACATCAGTTAGCCAATGAACACGCCAGTAATATTGTCCAGTGTCAGGTAAATAAAGTTCATGTTCAAGTTCTTTGTAAATCGTATTCTTAAGGAAATTACTGATGTTTCCAGGAACAACATTAAACGACGCATTAAATAAATTACTTCCGGCTGCAATTATGGTATCAAATTGAATTGTTTTAGATACTTCAATTCGATATCGTTCTCTTACTTCTGCTTTGAATAATTTATCACTGGTTCCTTTTAGTGCTTTTGTTACTTCAGAAGGTGGAATTAAACCCGCATCACCAGGATTAAATCTCACAGTATCAGAATTGGTGAATTTGAATTTAACCACACGATTTAAAATGGCAGTATCTCTCGCTGGTTGCTTGAGCAAGGGTTTTTCAAATCCTTGAGTAAAATTGTCATTTATTTGGACAATTTCTTCTGTTCCATCATTCTTCGTGAAAGTAATTGCGCTGTTTAAATTGTATGTTTTATTGGCTCTAAGTGTTGTTGATCCTGGAGATGTAATTAAATTTCGTCCAACCTGAAGGCTCGTTAATTGCAACAATGATGGCGGAAATGTAAGTTGTTGCTGTAAAAATGTTTCTGCTCCATTGGGCCAATTCACTGTATTCTCAATGAGATCGTGTTGTTCTCCATTTTCTGTTATTGTTGTTCTGAAATTATAGCTTCTGAATGTTGAATCATATGGCTCATATTGAACAATCATTGGAACATTTCTAAATGGAGTTCTTTTTCCAGGTACTGGATAAATTAGTTTTCCTCGATTGGGTAAATCAGGAGTGAAAGGAAGGCCATAAGTAAATTCACAAATTTCACTTATTCCATTGTTAGAAAACGCCACAGTTCCTGATGCATCAGTAACTTTTACTCGCCATGCATAAAGTCGTCCAGGATTTAATGTTGGATTAATTGCAGAATAAACAATCGTGGTGAAGTTCGTATTCAATGTAATTACTGGAACTCCAACGGCATTCATTGCTGCAATTGCATTCATTCCTTGAGGAACTTCAATTAATTTAAACTCATAATTTAGAAATGCTGGATTTATTGCTACCGAAGGTGGAACCCAGCTGAATACTACGTTTTGAGGATTGCTAAATGAAACTTCTGTTGAACACGTTGGTGTAATTAAAAGCGGCGGTTGAACAAATTGAATGGTGAAAATATTTGAACATCCCAAAGGTTCTGTCTGAGATCGCAATTCTAAATTCGAATAATCATATGCTTGCAAACACAATTGATATTCTCCTTCTGGCAAATTTCCATTGAGCGCTTCTTGTTGGGTAATTCCTGCAAATTGAAGAGCAGCTTCATCCACATATATTTGTAAATCAACACCAGTCATCACAGTTACTCCTGGGTTTAATACAAGTGCCGGTACTGCCGGTATTATATCATTTCGAATGGTAACGCTTTGATCTGTGCTAAGATTTCTTAAACTTCCAGCAAGAAATACACTTTGAGCTTGCTGCGAGGTATTTACCAGCGTGAGTGTGGTTTGTGTTGGAGAATTGAAGTAATCCAAAGCATCCACAGAATATGGTGGATTTACCGAAATGCTTATGTTTATCGGTTGACCTTGTGCCTTCAGTTTATTGCTTTTTCCTAATATTAGAGCAATACTAAAAACAATAAACGCAGCAATTCTAAACATTTTTTGACTTGAATTTATTTGAAATTTCATCATTTTCCGAGTGTGTACTGATAACCAGCTGAGATAAATCCTTCTGTAAATGGAACTGAAACAGGATTGTTGGAAGTGTTTTTAATCAACCTAAAATTCAAGGTGAAATTGTTTGATTTTGAAATTCTATAATTTAAGTTAACCCCAGAATTAATTGTAATTCCATTCGAATTTCCATTGAATTTACTCGATTGAAATCCACCGCTAACTGATGCGTTCATTCTATTCTTAAGCATATTTTTTCCGAAGCCAATGATTGGTCCACTCAGTTCAATGATACCTTGGGAAAACGAACTTCTGCTATAGTTATATCCTCCACTCAAATTAATACCATTCCTAATCATTGTATAATTAACATTTAAGTTTCCAATGATGACCTGACTTTCAATAAATGCAGGAAACAGAGGATTTAAATTGGTCATTTCTTGGTAAGTATTGAGCAATACAATTGTTAATGCACGTGTTTTATTGATCGTAGTGAAACGATTAATCACATTCACGTTTTGATTGGCTATGGCCATTCTAATTGTGTCGTTTAATGGGATGATGCCTGCTCTTTGGGTAACTCCGTAATTACCGTATTGAATGTCTAATCCATATTTTCTGCTAGGATTTAGACTTAAATTCACTGATCCTATGGTTCTTGAAGTAGCAATCATTTTAGACCTGGAGATATTGTCTGATTGCTGTCCAATACTTCCACTTAATCTGATTTTACTTTTTAGGATGTTTATAGATGGTTCTACCGTAATGGCTTGTATATCTGTTTGATATTGAAAGGATCCCATGGATTTATAATCCTGATCTACTCGTCTATACTGCACTTTCAAACCAAAATATTTTGATACATATCCCAAACTTGCATTTCCTGCAAATAGTAATTGCGAGGACGCATTTGTTTTTAGGATAAAGTCTAGTCGTTGCAATGATTCATCAGAAACTGAATCGGATCTTAAATCTCTTGTATATCCGCTCAATGCTCCATCTAAATGTATTTGAAGATGTTTGAAGAGAAGCAACCGGGATGTAATTCCAAAAATGGCGTTTTCTGCTGGTTTGATTTTATATGGCGCATTTTGGAATGAACTCGAATCATCCTTCGCTTTGAAGAAAATGAAATCTAAAAAATTTGATGCATTTCCAAATCCGATTCTGGTGCTAAAGCCTTTTCTTTCGTATACTGGCTCAGGTGTTACAAATTGTTGTGGTATTGTATCAAATCTGATCGCTCTATTAAATCGACCGTACATGGCGGAAAACCTAAATTTGCCAGGATTCAATTCAACACCAGCTCCAAAGAATGAAATACCAGAAAGCGTGTATTGTGAATATGTTAGGTTTCTCCATCCAAGATGAGCTGTTGCCCATTTGTACTTCGGACTCACGCCAAACTGATTGAATGGTTGTGTAAAGTTTCGTGCCTGAGAACCAATATTAAAATAAAATGGCAGTGTAATTCCGTATATAGTAAGTGTTGGGCTTCCCGTTAATCTCCAATTGAATGGCGTGCTGCGTGGTGCGATTCCATCTACAAAATAGCCATCTGCAAAAGCTGAAAGACTGCCTCCGAATTCCAATGGTTTTTTGTTACGAATGCCTTCCAGATCTTGACCCAGCAATTCCGCTGAGGATATCAAAATTACTGTAAGCGCAAGGATTCTGGAAAGCATAAGTAAAACGGTTAGGTTGTTTCCAAAAGTACCTTTGCATATAGTGTTGGTCAATCACTAATACTAGTGATGGGTACTGCTTCTTTAGGTTGAAGATTCTCGTTCGTCAAACTGCTTTAATAGTCATTTTTAACAATTTGCTTTGGAATGATTAGATTGTATTAGCTTGAATATTAGGCTAATGATTGTTTTTGGATAAACTGCTTGAACCGAAAGATCTTTTCCTATATTTGCACCCGTTTTCCGGTCCCGTAGCTCAGTTGGATAGAGCAACAGCCTTCTAAGCTGTGGGTCTTTGGTTCGAATCCAAACGGGATCACTGATAAAGCCTTTCTGATTGACTTCGGAAAGGCTTTTTTATTTTGTAATCTAGAAGATATTGTTATTGCTTTCTGTTTATAATCATGTTTTATTTGTTAGAATAGATTTAATTTGTATCGATTAGTTCGATCTTTTTTTATTAATTTAAAGTTTAATCAAATGAAGCAACTGTCTTTTATTTTGCCTGTATTCATTATTTTGGGTGGAGTTTCCCATTTTCTTCAACCAGAAATGTTTCAAGCTTTCATTCCAGAATTTCTTCCTAGACAATTTATTAATTACATATCTGGATTTATTGAAATTATTGTTGGCTTAGCATATTTTTATAAGCCTACAAGGCTGTTATCTGCTCAGGTAATTTTTTTGATGATGATTGTTTTTCTGCCTTTGCATGTAATAGATGTTTTCAAAGAGTTTCCTGCAATAGGCTCTAAAATTGTTGCTTACATTCGTTTACCAATTCAATTCCTATTAATATATTGGGCATGGAAGGTGTTAAAATTCAATAAGAATTAGAGCATTGGGAATGAGTTCAAATTAAAATTGAAGGTAAATTGGTAGCACTTGTCCTGCAGTGTTGAAATAGTACATCAAAGCAAGAACGATCGTCATTCCAAGCATTTTTACCGTCCAATGCAATTTAGTTGAAATTGAAATTACATTATCATTCCATTTCATTGGAAAAGCATGAAGAATAAATGCACCAACCATAATTAAAATCGTTCCTTGATATGCTTTCCAGAAGGCTGGAAGGATTGAAATGTCTAAACCATATATTATTTGTTTAAACATATCCAATGAAATACTGAAAGACTCAGCTTTAAAGAAAACCCACAAAGCACAAACAATGTGGAAGGTGATGAAGGTTTGGAACATTCTAATCAGGAAGCCACTTTGCTGAGTTGAAGGTTTTCTATTGTCTTTCCAAAGTTTTTCAATTGCGAGGATAATTCCATGCGCAGCACCCCAAAAAATAAAATTCCAACTTGCTCCATGCCAAAAACCTCCAATGACCATTGTTACAATCAAATTGAAATAGGTTCTTAGCTTTCCTTTTCTATTCCCTCCTAACGAAATGTATAGGTAATCTCGAAGCCAACTCGATAATGAAATATGCCACCTTCTCCAAAATTCTGTGATTGATTTACTTTGATAAGGTGCATTGAAGTTGATATTCACATCAATGCCCATCCATTTGGCAATTCCAATGGCCATGTCAGAATAACCGCTGAAGTCACAATATATCACAAGTGCGTATCCATAAACAGCCATTAAACACTCTATTCCAGAATATCGTAATGGATCATCAAAAACACTATTCACTAAATGTGTGCTCAAATAATCAGATATAACGACTTTTTTAAAGCACCCAGTTAGAATTAAAAACAAACCTTTTGAAACATCTTCACCGGTAAGCCAAACTGGTTTTCTTATTTGAGGAATAAAATCTGCAGCCCTCACAATAGGACCCATCATCAACTTTGGGAAAAATGATAAGAAGTACAAATAGTCCATAAACCGCTTCACTGGCTTGCAGCTTCTGCGGTAAATGTCTATTGTGTAGCTGATATTTTCAAAAGTGTAAAAGGAAATCCCAACAGGTAATATTAGTTTAAGCGGTTGAATGTCTTTGTTCTGAATGTCATTGATTATTCCAATAAAAAAGTCAGTGTATTTGAAATACCCTAGTAATCCTAAGTTTAAAATTAAACTAAAAATTAAAAGTGATTTTCTTTTTGCTTTGTGTCTTGATTTGTAAATGATTGTGCTCAAATTGAAGTCAACCACTGCAGCAAGAATGACCAAGCCCACATACCATCCACAAGCTTTATAGAAGAAGTAAAGCGAGAACAATGATACAAATGCAATTCTTGCGTTTGAGTATTTCTTCAGTGAAAAGTATCCAATGAAAAAGATCAGTAAAAAATACAGAAAAAAACCTGAGTTGAACAGTAGTCGATCATCAGGATTATAGACCAATAGTGATAATAAACGATCCAAATCAAGCATATTACTCTTGAATTATTTTTTGTTGCATCTCAGAATTTAAAGCATTCTTGAGTAAATTGCCTTGAATTAGGTATCCTTTTTTGCTGAAATGAATCCTCCGTTTATCTGTCATTCCTTTTGCAAACCACTTATTTATTGAATTGTACCCACCCATTACTTCGTAAAAGTTCCAGTATGCACATTGATGCTTAATTGCTTGTCGCTGCAATATTTCACAAACTATCGGAATATTCTTGTTTTCTGTGTATTGATAAACCTTCCTTTTTTTCTTATTTCGAGTTACTGTTGCTTGTCCAATGCTAGGAGGCGAAGCGAGTAAAATCGATGCATTTTCATTATTTAATTTGGTTATAACTATAAATGAATCAACGATAGCTTCAAACTTAATTGGATCAAAGTCTTTTGTGTTATAGGCTTCGTTTGTGCCCAATGAAACTATAATTAAATCAGGATTTAATTCTTTTAATTGTATGTTGAAAAATTCACTTCTGAGATAGTGTTTATATTCAGCACCATTTACACCAATTGTATGCATCTTTAGGCCAGCGTTGTTAATCAAATTCATGCCCAAAATAGTAGATGACTTGCCGGTGTCATTTGTTAAATTCGGAATGATATTCCATTGAAATACAGGTTTCGAAACTTTGAAAACTGACTTGGTAGGAGTGCTCTTAATCGTATCAATGCTACCAATTATTTGTCCTAAGCTATCGGTAATTTGATACGTGAAATTGCTGTCAAGATTGGAAAGATGATAGATTTCAATTTCTGTTGGTTTGCCTATCAAGTTTCTATCTCGAGGTTTAAAGGTCAAAACAGCTGCTTTGGAATTGTTATAAATGGCATGCCCCGATATTCCTGTAGGAAGATTCCCCTTTTCAATACAATTCCTTTTGGCTTTCCAGGTTTGATTTGATGAAAATGAATAATCTGTTGGACCATTTGTTTTAGCTGCTTGATATGGAAATACCAAACCTCTGCCCCCGTTTCCTAGTTTTGCTTGAAGGTCTTTTCTAATAGGCTCACTATAAAAACCCGCTTGAACATGCGAATCTCCAACATGAACAATATTAATTTCATTTGATGATTTGTTTTTATAAGATTTTATGGATTTAAAATATTTATCTAATCCTGATGCATTTTGAATAACATTAAATGAGTCGCGAATGAATGGTAAACTATCGTTTTGACCATACATTTTGAATGAAATCAGCAAGAATAGTATTATCGTCCTTTTCATTGAATCAAAATTTCTTTATTCTTCGGATTTGATTCCGAAACCTCCTCTAATTTCTTTTGCAAAAATGTATTGTATTCTTCCATCAGCCAATCATAGAATAGCGTTGCGATTTCCTTAGCTCCTGCATGGTTCAAGTGTGTGTAATCTTTAGCTGCTTTCTTCGGACTTTCCTCCACCCATCGCTTCATACTATCATATCCGCCCATCGCTTTGTACATGTTCCAAAAAACAATATTCTCTTCACGTGCCAATTTAACTTGCATGCCAACAAACAATGGGATATCAGGTTCTGTGTGATATTGATTTCCATATTTATACGATTTATCCCCAACACTTGCTAAAACAATTGTTGCATTGGGAAAGGCAGCTTTAATTTTTCTTATTGTTTTCCGAAATGGTGACAAATACCAGGAGTAATCTCCCGATTCATGCCCCACAACGTTCAAGCCATAATGTAAAACAACAAGTTTGCAATTCAAGTTTTTTGATGCAAAAGCAAAAATGTTGTCATCAATTGTGTTCAAGGGAATTCCTGAATTTCCTCTGAATGAGTAATTATCAACATAAATCCCATTTCCATTTTCAAAATTTAATCCATAAAAATCAGTATTACCTGACTTTACTTCAATCTTTAATTTATCAAACTCTAAGCTATCGCTGATTTCTATTGTTTGGATCGAATCAGAAACTGCTAAGTTTAATTCAAAAGTATTCTCTCCAGCAGTGATTTCTAGGTTTGTTGGAAATGCATTTCTTAGATAAGCCTTTACGTGGTTAAATGCAGAATAACCTTTGGCTTTTTTGTAAGTAGTGTTTGCTCCTTGAGGCGCAGTAAAGCAGAATCCACTCCATCCCAAAGATTTGCCCTTTACTGTTTTTTCATTGAAGTTACTCGTAAGCCACAAATCGTTAAATTCATGTTTGATGGTTGATCTAAAACCCGCTGTGATAGACGTCATAGGCATGAAACCAACACCTCTTCCTCCAAATCTTTTTTGAAGCATCGAACGTAAATCCATGGTAATTAAATCGCCTTCAATCATGGAGTCTCCGAAATATGCGATATGAATTGCATTTGGATTTGTTTGCAATGCATAAAGAGCTTCGAAGAATTTAGTTAAATCACCAAAACTGTTTACAGTTGTATCTGCAAGCATTTTTGCTGGTGCAATGAATGAAGAATCCCTCTGGCCTTTGTATTTCTTTTGCTCGGGGTGTATCGTTTGTTTCTTTTCTGTTTCTCTTAAATCACTTAAATAATCAGGCAATTCAAAGTTGGTTAAACCTTTTGGAATAAATGATACCATTGCAAGAATTGCACTGGAGAATAACAAGATAAGTAAAGGTTCGTGGATTTTATTCTTCATCACAGTTTACCTCAGGAATCTCTATTTTAAGACTTTTCAAGCTGCTGATATATTTTTGAGATGTGGCATATTTGATCCGAATTAGAAATTTATAATAATCTTCATCCGGATTCGTATATTTTCTTAATTGCCAACTTTTGTAATAATCTATGCAAGCCTTCCAGCTATCAAACGACATATATTTTTTTGAATATCGAAATCCAAACAAGTTATTCTTTTGTATAGAGTGTTTCGATTTAAACCATCCTGTTTCCCAAATAGCCTGCCTTAGAACAATGTCTGGATAAAGAATTCCACTGCATTTAATGTATCGGTATACTTCATGTACATCAACTGTATCCGCTTTATTGGAAATACCAGCAAAAGCTATGCTTGATATATTTATGAATAAAACAAAAAATAGTTGCTTCAATGTGCTCATTTCGTTGCAAATATATTTATTTCATTATTACACATCTAGCAATAGTTTGAATAAAATGTTATTCAGATTGTGTTTCGTTTATTGAATTCAAAAGTCTTCAGCAATTGTCGATCTTGTAATCATGAATTATTCCTATTTTTGTTTTTCAACGTTAGATAATGTCAGAACCTACCAGCTTTGAGAATCAAGCTAATAACCCGCTTCATGGAGTTAAATTGCTAGATATGCTAAATTACTTGGTTGAGAATCTAGGTTGGGAGAAGATGGCAGAACTGGTCAATATTCGTTGCTTTAAAGATGAACCATCAGTCAAGTCAAGTTTGAAGTTTCTTAGAACAACTCCTTGGGCTAGAGAGAAAGTAGAAATCATGTATACAAATGCTTTGAAACGCAAGTCCAAATAATTTATGAGCACTAACGAAGGTACTCGTCTGAATAAATTTTTAAGCGAAATCGGATTCTGCTCAAGAAGAGAAGCTGATAAATTGATTGAAGGTCGCAAGGTCAAGTTGAATGGACAAATTGCCGGTATAGGAGCTAAGGTTTTACCAGGCGATAAAGTAATGGTGAATGGCCAGTTTATTGACAATGACGTTGAAGAACATGTGTACATTGCTTTCAATAAACCTGTCGGGATTGTTTGCACAACCGACACCTTGAATGAGCGAAATAATATTGTTGATTTTATTAAGCATGAACGAAGAATTTTCCCAATCGGTCGACTTGACAAAGACAGCGAAGGATTAATTTTTCTCACAAGCGATGGTGATATTGTAAATAAAATTTTGCGTGCAGGGAATAAGCATGAGAAAGAATATATTGTTACAGTTGATCGTCCAATTACCAAGGATTTTGTTGTTAAAATGAGCGGTGGTATTCCAATTCTTGGTGGTACAACTAAAAAGTGTTTGGTCGAACAAACAAAAGCTGATGAATTCAAAATTGTCCTTACGCAAGGTTTGAATCGACAGATTCGTAGGATGTGCGAATATTTAAATTACGAGGTAATTAGGTTGAAAAGAGTGCGCATCATGAATATTAAACTTGATGTAGGACAAGGGAATTGGAGAAATTTAAATCAAGTAGAAATGGCTCAAATTCAATCTATGTTGATTGGTTCATCTAATTCCTCTCCTAAGGCCATCAAGAATCAAGATACTGTAAAGCCATCTGAAGCTAAACCAAGTACTAAGAAGTCTAATTCTTCAAAACGAAATGCACAAAATCGTGTTGGTGCTACTCAATCTAAATCTGCCGATTATTCAAAAACAAATTCTCCAGGGCAAAACAGAGAAAGATCCAAGTCTAAATCGAGCGTGAATAAACAAGATCGAACTAAAGGTAGAACTAGATCAACTTCCAATCCTAGCAAAGGAAGAAGTCGAACAAGCAAGGGGAAACGATAAAATACTAATTTTCTTTCGTTTTTTTGAAGGGAAATTCAAGGGACAAATATGAATTATTAATTAATTCTTGAATGAATTGATAATAATCCTTCGTATCATTTAAATTTTAATAAATAAATTTCGATCTGTTTTTTTTTCAATAAATTGAATTGCATTAAAATGAAAAAGCCTGTGATTTCTCACAGGCTTTTGTCGGGATGGCAAGATTCGAACTTGCGACCTCCTGGTCCCAAACCAGGCGCGATGACCGGACTACGCTACATCCCGAACCGGCCTAAGCCAATTCTTTTCGTTCGGTGCGCGGTGAGGGCGGGATTCGAACCCGCGGTACAGTTTCCCGTACGTCAGTTTAGCAAACTGGTGGTTTCAGCCTCTCACCCACCTCACCGTGGGAGGGTGCAAATGTATAAAAAATATTTACTTCCAAAAACTTCATTGAAAATAATCGTTTTCTGTTTGATTTATAGGGAATTAGTTTTTTCGAAACATGTGAAAATACCCGATCATTGCCCTAAATTTGCCCCAAAATCCAGAAAATGGCCGACAAAAAACTCATTTTGGTATGTAACGACGATGGAATCACCGCACCGGGCATCAGAAATCTTATCGAGGTAGCACGTGAATTTGGTGATGTTGTAGTTGTCGCACCCGATAAACCTCAGTCTGCCATGGGTCATGCAATTACTATAAACTCAACGTTACGCGTTCATCCAATGAGATCTGATGGCATTCTTGAATATGCTTGTTCAGGTACTCCCGTTGATTGTATTAAGTTGGCGGTGAATAAAATACTTCATCGTAAGCCAGATCTTCTAGTGTCTGGAATCAACCACGGTTCCAACGCATCCATTAATGTAATCTATTCTGGAACTATGTCGGCTGCCATGGAAGGAGCTATGGAAGGTATTCCGTCTATAGGATTTTCGCTCTTGGATCATTCCATCGATGCCGATTTTTCCGTAGCCAAGCATTATGCAAGAATAATTATCAACCAAGCGCTCAACGATCAAATGCCTGCTGGGATTTGCTTAAATGTGAATATTCCAAATGTGAGCACCGAAATGATTCAAGGTATTAAGGTTTGCCGCCAAGCACGCGCCAATTGGGAAGAAGAGTTTGATGAAAGAAAAGATCCAAATGGTAAGCCATATTATTGGTTAACAGGTGTTTTTAAAAATTTCGACGAAGGTGTGGATACTGATATTTGGGCACTTGAAAACAACTATGTTTCTATAGTACCTTGTCAGTTCGATGTCACGGCTCACAAATCTTTGGAACATTATAAAAATTGGGAGTTAAATGTTTAAAAAGAACAGCTTAGCATTTGGAGCATCGTTAGGTGCTGTGCTACCGGTTTTGTTGTATATGATTCTTCAAGAAGGATTTACAGTTGAACGCAATGGAATTTCAACACCTCGTTTCGATCAGGCAACTTCTCTGGTGCTCTCAATCGCAGTGAACTTGATTCCCTTCAGTCGTTACATGAAGAAACCTGAATATGAGCAAACAGGAAAAGGAATTTTATTGGTTACTTTTTTTTATGCTGCACTTTACATATTCATCAAGTTTTTCAAAGAAGCATAATTTACTATTTATAAAAATAGGGTTTCACTTCGTGGGATAGCCTACATTCTTGCTATTATGAATATGAACATATTAATTATTGGTGGGGGAAACATGGGCCTCACGTATGCCCAGGCATTTATTCGCTCTCATGTGAGTTCAAGAGAACAATTGATGATCCTTGAACATCTCCCGCAAAAAGCTGAAGCACTTAGTTCACTCAATATTGCAGACATTTATCTCGATTCTTCCGAATGTCTGAAAAAGGCTGATGTTATTATTCTAGCCGTGAAACCACAAGATTGTGAGGATTTGTTTTCTCAAATTCGTATCAATACGGATCCTCAACAAGTGTTTCTAAGCATCATGGCCGGTGTGAAAATGGAAAAAATACAAGAGATGCTTGGCGTTAAAAAAGTGATCCGTGCTATGCCAAATCTTCCAGCTCAAATAGGGCAGGGGATGACTGTCTTTACTGCGTCTGATGAGGTAACTCGATTAGAACTAGCCATGGTTCAAAACCTTCTTGCCACAACAGGAAAAGCATTTTATGTGGAACAAGAGACAATGATTGATGCTGCAACCGCTATTTCAGGTTCAGGACCTGCATACGTTTATTACTTCATGGATGCCATGATGAAAGCTGCGCGAGAAATGGGCTTCTCGAATTCTGAAGCAGAACTGCTCGTGGTCCAAACTTTTACTGGTGCTGTTGATCTCTTCAATAAATCCAATTTCTCTTGTACTGAATGGATTTCAAAGGTGGCATCAAGAGGCGGTACAACAGAAGCGGCATTAAAGTCATTCGATTCAAGTAACATTCACAAAGAAATTATTGATGGTGCATTTGCAGCATTGAATCGCGCAGAAGAATTGGGTAAATAATTAATTTCCTTATTCGTAAATCAATATTCCAGAGGAATTTTCTTGAAGTAATTGTAATTCTGGATTTCCCTTTAGGATGATATTGCCTTCTCCAACCAAACTGTAATCAAGTTTTTCGGTGATGTGTATTTTACATTCACCTTTCGAATAATTTTCCACCAATCCATATCTGCTTTCACAAGCCGACGCATCCACTTGCATAATAGCAAAATTCCACAATTTCAATTGATCAACTTTTCCTGTCAATTTTACTCTACCACCACAAGGATGATTGTTCCAGTAATAAAACACTCTTCCTCCCAATTGTAAATCCGCCTGATTTAATTTACCGAACAACACCAAGCCAAATTCATCAGATACAATTTCATTTCCAGTTCTAACGAAGCAGCTCTCATTGGCTTGTAATTTTCGTGGCCTATCCCCTCGAATAATCAATTTCACTTTATTTATTTCAGGATTTCTCCATCTTTTACCCGATGCGTAATCTACTTTTAAAATACTGTCCTGAACTGAATATTCAACTGCATCAATGAATTTCTCATTTGCTTCGATTTGAATTGAAAACACACTGTCTTGATAAAGAACAACATCAAAGGCATCGTTCAATTCAATTTCTTTAAATGCCGATAATTCATCTTTTTTAATTTCTACAGAATCATTACTCTTCTTGCAGTTTGAAAGCAAAAACAACATTCCAATTCCTAAAACAGTTTTTCCAATCCCTTTCATTTTCACCATCTGTAGTTAATTCCAATTTCTGGGTAATCTAAAACATGTAAATGCGATTTCATAGAAATACTCACTGCTAATGGATCCGTAATTTGATAGCTCACAGTTCCTCTCGTATATATTGGATGGCGCTTTACTTTATAAGTTAATCCAACATAAATGCCTTCTTGAAAGATGATTCTTAATTTATTGTAAACAATAGATTGTGACACAGAAATTCCTGTTTGAAAATCATTTGATCCTTTGTAAGGACCAGATTTCGCAGCAATCATTTCTGTTTCCGTGGATGAATCATAAAATCCATCAATTCCAACGCCTAAATGAAATGCTCGATAAATATTTCGATGAACTGCAAATGATATTGTGGCTGTATTAAAATACTGCGAAGCCAAAGCACGCGCTCTTTTTCCTCCAAATCTCACACTTAACTCAGGCCGATTTCGAACCTCATGTTTCGAGAATTCATTTTTAATTTTTTCACTCGATTTATATGGCTGAATACTCAATCCAATGATAGATGTAAGTGAATTCAATCCTAAATTTGGTTCTTTGGTATTTCCATTCGAAAAATGATCCAAGCCAATTCCTGCATTAATTCGAAGATGATCATTCAATTTAAATTCAATGCCTGATTTCAAATTGTAATGAATATTGTTTTTCGATCCGGTGGTGATATTCAGATAATTATCTGCCAAATCAAACTTCTTACTCACTCTTCCAAAACCAATTCCAGTTTGTAAAAACCAACTAATTCTCTTGTATTGAATTATATTAAATCTGAAAAATGGATAAACTGCCCACTCTCTACCATTTACTTCATCATTTCCCAAAGTGGTATAAAAAAAAGAAAGTCCAAATTGAGGATATTTGTACAATTCTTCCCACTCAGTTTTTCCAATCGACTGTTTGATTACACTTAAATTAACTGCTTGAACTGGAGCGTTTAGCAGATAATTAAGATTCGAATATTCAGGTAAAATATATCCGTATTGATATTCAGTTTGAAATCTTATATCCTTCAACCTATTATTTTGTGCTTGCATTATTTCAGTTGCAATACAGCACAAAAGCACCAATATCCATTTTGAAGTCTTCAACATTGAATCGAAATTCATTCTGTTTCTCTCGGTAAAGATAACAATTGATTTCACTCAACTATTTACTTCACCTCGAAACTAGTACTCACGCTTTCTCCGTGCTCATCAATTAATAACAACCGATGTTTGCCAACTTCTGGTTGCATATTCATCTGATGGATTTCTCTTGTGCTCCCTAAGTATTGGTCATCTAAATGCCAGTGCACTTCAGTTTGAATTCTTCTATGACTTGCCTCAAAAACAACCGATGTTTTATTTCCATCCACACCAGTCGGAACTGTAATTCTACTGTTTTTCTTAGGATAATGGATCGCCATATTTTCATTGTCGGTAATTGGATTGCAACCTTCCTTCCATGGTGGAAGTAGGCTATAATCTGCAGACTTCATTTTGTAGTATTCTTCCATCGCTGGAGGCAAAACGAACCATGATTTGGTCTGAATTTCATCCTCATTGGCACAAGCTCTACTCAATTGAAATTCACCTTTTCTATCTATATGAACAATTTGATGATACTTACATCCTTCTAATTGTGCCATTGTTTTGGGTAAAATGAGCGTATCAATTAATTCGCAATTTTCGGTTGATCTAAATCCACTGTGTCGACAAATTGTTGCAGGAATCATATCATATTGTGGTTTGGCAAACCAATTTGATCTCGGTAATTTATCGAAAAGATCGAATAAAACTGGTGCTGCCATCGAAATTCCAGTCAGCCCTGGACGTCCTTCTCCGTCTGCATTTCCAATCCAAATACCAACTACATAATCTCTTGTTAATCCAATACTCCAAGCATCTCGAAATCCATAACTGGTTCCGGTTTTCCATGCAATTTTATTCCCATTTCCTAAATAGCGCCAATTGGATTCTTCTCCAGGTCTATTCACTTCTACCATCGCCTCAAACATTTGATAAATCACAGATGCAGAGAATTCTTGCTTCATCGGAAATTGATCTTTTTTATTAGCATTTGCCAAATAATTCAATTTATTTCCCAAGTACTTTTCCCCTTTTAGGGAAGTGTTTAATT
>CANHIS010000020.1 GCA_947460255.1 Bacteroidota bacterium | reverse complement strand
GCGGCTAATATCTGCTATCGATCTGCCACCTTCGGCTTCCTTGATAGCTTTGACAATTTGTGTCTCTGTGAATTTGGTCTTTTTCATCGTTGATTAAAATTAAGATTTATTCCTAATTCTAACCAGTCCAGATTTTAGGGGTATTTACAGGTGAAATAAAACTCAGTGCCGAAATATTCGATTATTATGCAAAGAATGCTGAAGCGTTTTTAGCAGACATAATATTAAATCCAGTTCACGGAAAGGCCCTTATTCGTCACAGTCCAATTGGTGTTTTGCTTGGTATTCAACCTTGGAATTTCCCGTTTTATCAAGTAGCACGATTTGCTGCTCCAAATATCATGATCGGAAATACTGTATTAATCAAACATGCTTCAAATGTGCCACAATGCGCTATTGCTATTGAAGAAATTTTTGCAGAAGCAGGTGCACCAAGCGGACTTTATACCAATCTCTTGGTATCAAGTGATCGAATTGCCGACATAGTAGCCGACAAACGTATTAAAGGCGTTTCGCTTACCGGAAGTGAAAAAGCAGGTGCAAGTATAGCAGAAGTGGCTGGCAAGCACATCAAAAAGTCTGTATTGGAATTGGGTGGCAGCGATGCATTTATTATTCTCGAAGATGCTGATATAGATAAGGCTGTTGATTGGGCAGTTGTAGGCAGAATCAATAACAACGGACAATGCTGCGTTGCTTCAAAAAGATTTATTGCCGTGGAAAGTATTGCAGATTCTTTTGTCGAGAAGTTTAAAGCCAAAATGGCCGAATTGGTTGTAGGCGATCCTATGGAAGATGCCACGCATTTAGGCCCACTTTGCTCTGAAGATGCAGTAGTTAACATTGTTGACCAAGTGAATAGGGCAGTTAAAGCTGGGGCTAAAATTCTCATGGGAGGCAACAGAGCTGAACGTGAAGGAGCATATATGTTGCCCACTATTCTAACCGATATAACCACAGATAATCCTATTTTTTATGAAGAGTTTTTCGGCCCTGTTGCCTTATTCTTTAGAGTTAAAAATGAAGAAGAAGCCATCGCCTTGGCCAACAATTCTCCCTTCGGATTAGGTGGTTCGGTATTTACACAAGACATTGAAAGAGGCAAGCGTGTAGCCAATCAAATGGATACTGGAATGGTTTTCATCAACCACCCTACGTGGACACAAGCTGATCTTCCATTTGGAGGCACAAAAGGCTCCGGTTATGGCAGGGAAATGGCACAATTGGGCTTGGATGAATTTGTAAATAAAAAGCTCATCCGAATTAGCGAGTTAAGTGATCCTTTTTAATATAAAGATTAGAAATAATTATGAAAATAGCTTTGATCGCAATCGGAGTAGCAACTATATTGTTTTCCGCATTTCAGTTCTATACAAGTATGTCAACCAATAAATCAGAAACTCATCCTTATAAGGTGATTCGAAAGGAAAAGGAATTTGAAATTCGATTCTATCCTTCTGCAACCATGGCAATAATTTCATCCACAGCCAAAACCTACAAAGAATTAGGAAGTTCTGGCTTCACAAAATTGGCAGGTTACATCTTTGGTGGAAATAAGGAAAACAAAAAAATAGCAATGACTTCTCCAGTGCACATGGAAATTAACGACAGCACTGCCAGTATGAGCTTTGTAATGCCTTCCAATTACACAAAAGACAATTTGCCAATACCCAATAATGCAGAAGTAAATATTCAAACCACACCAGATGAATATGTTGCTGCAATCACCTTTGGAGGTTTTAGTACCAACGACAACATTGAAAAGCACACCGCACTGCTTGGAAATGCATTAAAAGCATACAATATTTCTTACTATGGCAACTTCCGTTATTTAGGATACAATCCACCTTATCAGCTATTCGACAGAAGAAATGAAGTGATTGTCTCTGTGAATGAAAAGGATATTCAAATTAAATAAAGCTTAATTTTAATCAGGTTAATGAGATTAGTTTATTATTTTTAAATACTAAATACTAAATACTAAATACTAAATACTAAATACTAAATACTAAATACTAAATACTAAATACTAAATACTAAATACTCAAGACTAAAACATATGAAAACTGAAATAGGAATAAACGATGCCAATCGCCTTGCGGTTGCTGTAGAATTATTTAAAGTACTGGCTGATGAAACTGTATTGTACATTAAAACAAAAAACGCACATTGGAATATTGTTGGAACTGATTTTTATGATAAGCACAAGTTTTTTGAAACACAATTCGGACAATTGGATGAAATGATTGATAATGTAGCTGAAAGGATCCGTTCAATTGGACATTTTGCGCCAGCTACGTTGAAATCCTACCTCTCACTTACACATCTAACCGAGCAATCAAATCAAGCCAATACTAGTCAAGGTTTTATTAATGAACTTCTACAGGATCACGAAAGTATTATTATCATTTTACGTGAGCATATCAAGCCATTTACAAACGATTTTCACGATTTAGGTTCAAGCGATTTTATCACCGGACTCATGGAAACCCACGAGAAAATGGCTTGGTTTTTACGTTCACATTTAAAAGATTAATTATATGTCTATTACAACAGCTCTTCACTGGCGCTATGCCACCAAAAGAATGAATGGAACGAAAATTCCGAAACAAAAATTGGATGTTATTTTAGATGCTATTTCTTTAGCGCCATCCTCTTTTGGACTTCAGCCTTATTCTGTTTTGGTAATTGAAAATGAACAATTATTAGAAAAAATTAAGCCAATTGCCATGATGCAACCGCAAGTTACCGAAGCCTCTGCTTTGCTCGTTTTTGCTACATGGGATAAATTAACTTCCGAAAAAATTGATCTCTATTTTGAAAATATTGCGAAGCAAAGAAACGTAACGGTTGAAAGCATGAAACCAATGAAATCAACCATTGAAGAACAACTCAAACATAGCGACGCCGATAATTTTATTTGGAATTCAAAACAGACCTATATTGCTTTAGGTGTTGCATTAGTCGCTGCTGCTGAACTCGAAATCGACAGCACACCGATGGAAGGTTTCGATAAAAAACAATTGGATGAATTATTAAATCTAAAAGAATTGGGCTTACAAAGTTCCGTTTTAATGACCCTTGGTTATCGTGATATCAAGACCGATTATTTGGTAAAACTCAAGAAAGTAAGGCGCGACAAGGAGAAGTTGTTTATTCAATTTCCATAGTAATTAAATATTTTAGAATTCATTTTCTTGTAAATTATTTCCACTTTAAACAATTTATTAATTTCATGATTTGGGCGTGCCTCCAAAGGAGTCGGGCTTTTCGCTGCAAGTCCGCATGCCACCAGCCTCCGGCTCGATGTCATTGCGGACTTTTCGCTGCAATCCCTCACGCAAAGCATTCCGTTAAATTGAAGTGCATATATTCGGTTATGCAATTCGACCAAATTGATTAATTCATGAGGCATCAAGAGTGTATCATCGTTCCGCCGCTTTGTACAGTGTTGTTTTTAAAACACTGTTGATTTTTCCCAAGCAACTTGATGACTCATTGAGCATTAAATGCCAGTATCGATCAAAATCGATGTGAGCAGGTGCTACAATTATTTTTCTTTTAAATATTCAGCAATTGTTAGAATTACCGTTTCTCCAAATTTTTCTATCTCAGTTAAATCTTTATCACCTGAAATAAGATGTGTTGCTTGTCCATCTTGGGCCAAAGAAAGTAGAAAATTATCCTTTGGATCCCTGCAAATCTCAACTGAACTTACAACGTTAATGAATTCAGCATTTTTCTCGATTTGATAAAGGAGACTAATCAAATCTTCAGTAGGAAAGTATTTTCTGAATTTTGGCCGACTTGCAACATCGATAAGCTCTTCGAGCAATTCAATACTGAACAACAAAACACTTGAATCCTCATTGATAACTTCGTCAAGCTTTGAAGAATCACCAGTTAAAATGAAACTGATCCAAAGATTAGTATCAATTATAATCCTATCTTTTCTTCGTCGCATATCTTTTGGCTCTAACAATTTCCACTTCCTTTGTGATTTCTTCTAAGGATGGTGGATTTGCTGAAGCCTTTTTTCTCAATCTCTTGATAACACTTTGTAGATTTTCTTCTGTTTTCCTGAAGGAAATTAACTCTAAATCAGCCAAATCCTGAAGCAACTTTTCAGCTTTAGGGTTCAATATATCTATCTGATAGGATTTCATATAGCAAATATAAGTGTTTCTTTGAATGCTTCCGAAGTGTTAGAATGCATTCAAACTATCTAATTATTACCTGAAATTCCCCTGCAATAATCGAAGTTTTACTTGGATTTAAACTTCAGTTTGAGGTCCTGCCTTCTTTCATTTTTCTTCCTACTTTTGAGCCTCGCAAAAGGCCATTCACCATCTCCTTTTTGCTAATCTTGCATGGAAGCATATATCATCGATGGCGTTCGTACTCCCATCGGAAGTTACCAAGGAACGCTATCAGCTGTTCGCACCGACGATCTTGGTGCCCTTGTTATAAAATCACTCGTTGAGAAAAATCCAAACATCCCGACCGACGCATACGACGATGTCATTCTCGGATGTGCCAATCAGGCCGGAGAAGACAACCGAAACGTAGCACGCATGTCGGCTCTGCTTGCAGGGTTGCCTGTTACTGTGCCTGGCGAAACAGTGAACCGCCTTTGCAGTTCTGGTTTGGCTGCCATCATCGGTGCAAACCGAGCCATTAAAGCGGGCGATGGCCACCTCTTTATTGCTGGTGGTGTGGAGAATATGACCCGCGGTCCGCTGGTGGTTTCTAAGCCTTCCAGTGCTTACGGAACCGATTCCAAAATGTACGACTCCAGTTTCGGCTGGCGTTTCGTAAATCCGAAAATGCACGAGATGTACGGTACTGATGCCATGGGCGAAACTGCCGAAAATCTGGTCGATATGTACCACATTTCTCGAGAAGACCAAGATGCATTTGCACTCAATTCTCAATTGAAAGCTACGGCTGCACAAGCATCCGGGCGATTGGCCAAGGAGATCGTTCCAGTGCTTATCCCACAGCGCAAGGGCGATCCGATCGTTTTCAGCAAAGACGAATTTGTGAAACCATCTTCCACCCTTGAAGGATTATCCAAGTTGCGCGCTGCATTTCGCAAGAATGGAACAGTTACAGCTGGAAATGCTTCTGGATTGAATGATGGTGCAGCAGCTACGCTCATCGCTTCCGCGGACGCGGTAAAAAAATACAACCTCAAACCATTGGCACGTATCGTAAGTTCGGCTGTGGTAGGCGTAGAGCCTCGAATCATGGGCATCGGACCTGTAGAAGCCAGCAACCGCGCATTGGCAAAAGCTGGTTTAACTATGGCCGATATCGACATCATCGAGCTCAACGAAGCCTTTGCAGCTCAGGCTTTGGCTTGCACCCGCGCTTGGGGGATTGCCGATAATGATCCGCGGTTAAACCCCAATGGTGGAAGTATAGCCATCGGTCATCCGCTTGGTGTTACCGGTGCACGCATCGCGTATTCTGCCGCCCTCGAATTGCAATTGACTGGAAAACGCTATGCCCTTATCACCATGTGTATTGGTGTTGGACAAGGCTATGCAGCCATCATAGAACGCGCTTGATTTTCCCATAATCTTTCAAGAAAAACATCATGACGAAGCTTCAAAATTATGTAAACGGTCATTGGACCGACGGACAAGGTGAAGGTGTACCACTCATCGATTCGGTGACGGGTGAAGTGATTTGCCACGCAACTGCCGAAGGATTGAATTTTGGCGAAATCCTCCATTATGGTCGCACCAAAGGCGGGGAGAAATTGCGCCGTATGACCTTTCAGGAACGTGGAAACATGATCAAGAAACTCGCGCTGTACCTGACCAAACGCAAAGAACAGTTCTACGAAGTTTCCTACCGCACCGGAGCTACACGTGTAGATAGTTGGATTGATATTGAAGGAGGTTTTGGGAACCTTTTTGCCAATGCTTCCTTGCGTAAATTATTTCCCAATCAGCCCTACCATGTGGAAGGTGATCCGATCGATCTTTCCCGCGGTGGACGCTTCATGGCTCACCATATTTTGGTTCCGAAACGTGGAGTTGCCGTGCACATCAATGCCTTCAATTTCCCCATTTGGGGGATGCTCGAAAAATGTGCAGTAAACTGGATGGCGGGCGTTCCTGCCGTTGTGAAACCTGCTACATCAACCTCGTATTTAACAGAAGCTGTTGTACGTGAAATTATAGCGTCTAACATTCTTCCAGAAGGGGCATTGCAGCTAATTTGCGGATCTGCTGGCAACATGCTCGATCATTTGAACGACCAAGATGTGGTTACCTTCACAGGTTCTGCATCTACAGGTAGAAAACTCAAAGCACATCCGCGCATCATCGCCGAATCGGTGCCGTTTAACATGGAAGCCGACTCGCTCAATAGTTCAGTATTAGGGCTCGATGCAGCGCCAGGAACCCCCGAATTCGATCTGTTTATCAGTCAGGCGCGTTCCGAAATCACCGTGAAAGCAGGGCAGAAGTGCACCGCTATTCGCCGTTTGATAGTTCCAGCAAATTACATCGATGATGTGCAAGTTGCGCTCGGAAAAGCCCTCGATAAAGTGAGTGTGGGCGATCCACGCTTGAAAGAAGTGCGCATGGGTTCACTAGTGAGCAAAGACCAAGTGCGTGAAGTGAAGGAACGCGTGGCTGAAATTGCGCAAACTGCTTCCATCGTTTATGGAAATGTGGATGTGTTGGAATTGGTTGGTGCAGATGCCGAAAAAGGTGCCTTTATAGCGCCTATCCTTCTCCGCGAGGAAAAGCCTTTCGAGAACATGTGCGTGCACGAAACCGAAGCCTTTGGACCAGTTTCTACCTTGATGCCTTACAACACCATCGACGAGGCTGTTGATTTGGCGCGTTTGGGGAAAGGATCGTTGGTTTCATCTATCGTTACGAACGATGATCACTTGGCAAAAGACTATGTAATTCAATCGGCAACCCACCACGGCCGAATCCTTGTGCTGAACCGCGAAAATGCGAAACAAAGTACAGGACATGGATCGCCGCTTCCATTGTTGGTGCATGGTGGTCCGGGACGTGCCGGAGGAGGCGAGGAGATGGGCGGAGTGCGCGGTATAAAGCACTACATGCAGCGATGTGCTATCCAAGGTAGTCCAACGACTTTAACAGAGATTACGGGCATTTATCAGCCCAATGCAGCATACAAGGAAGCGCCTGAGCATCCGTTTAAATACCATTGGGAAGATATCCTTCCGGGGATGTCGCTCAAAACCCACAAGCGCACGGTTACAGATTCCGACATTATCAGTTTTGCCAATGTGAGCTGGGACCATTTCTACGCGCACACCGACATTACGTCTCTCAAGGGAAGCATTTTCGAAAAACGCACGGCGCACGGGTATTTTATTCTTTCGGCAGCTGCCGGATTATTCGTCTACCCGAACAAAGGGCCAGTGGCGGCGAATTATGGATTGGAAGAATGCAGATTTATTCGTCCGATTTACCACAACGACACCATTTATGTGCGATTAACGTGCAAGCAGAAGATCGAGCGCGACAGTGTGGGCAAGGAAATCCCTTGTGGCATTGTGAAATGGTTCGTGGAAGTGTTCGACCAGAACGACGAATTGGTGGCGATTGCGACCATTCTGACCATGGTGCAAAAGAAATCTCCATTTGTGCAGATTAATCGCTCGAATGTGGAAGGTTACCTTGCAAAATTGAAGGAAACAGCGCAACCGGTGTGGGGCAATTTAACGCCTCAGCACATGGTGGAGCACATGGAATTTAGTTTGCGTATTGCAGCAGGTGAGATTCAGGATTTTGAGTTCTCTACACCAGCCGAGCACATCGAGAAATACCACGATTCGGTGTACAATTTCAAAGCGATGCCGCGCGATTTCAAGCATCCATTGATGTCGAAGGAAAGCTTAGAGCCACTTCGCCACAGCGACCTAAAATCGGCAAAAGCGAAACTCCTCGAAGCTTGGGATGCCTTTGATGCTTTCTTCAAAGCCAACCCCGACGCTACCACCAAAAATGCAGTCTTTGGCATGCTCGATAAATTCGAATGGGATTTGCTCAACATCAAACATTTCAACCACCATTTCGAGCAGTTTGATATTTTAGTTTGAAGTGCTTAGTCGTTAGTCTGAAGTCCTTAGTCTAGAGTCTTTAGACTAAGGACTTCTTTCTTCTTTCTTCTTTCTTCTTTCTTCTTTCTCCTTTCTCCTTTCACCTTTCTCCTTTCACCTTTCTCCTTTCACCTTTCACCTTTCTCCTTTATACTAAACACTAAGGACTAAATACTCAGTACTAGTTACTCCATACTTTGACGACACAACAACTTCGAATCTGGAACTTAAAAATGAAAAGACAATGAAGAAAGCACTTTTTATTTTAACTGTTACCGTTTTAACAGCAGTATTAGCGTCGAAAGCTAGTAACTCTGGGGCTAAGAATCCACAAAACCTAGAAATAACTCGAACGGCTGACACAGTGAAAGCCAGTCAAGTTCATTCTGTTATTGAAAATATTTTTTACAACTTACCTCTTGAAAAATCCCGTTTAGACCTTCGTGAAATAATTGTAAAAGACAAGAGATATATTTTAACTGACACATCTTTCAATGACTACCCAGCCAATACTTTTTTCAAAGGTATTACAGCAGACAAAGGTATTATTAGATCTAACCCTGACTCAATAAAAGTTCTATTGGCTTATGGGAACGCTGCTTTGGTTACTGAAAAAGGGGGACAAGAAGACACAACTAAACATCCTTTGTTTTTAGAGTATAAATATTTCTTCTCCAATAAAGATCGCGTTGAACTAGAGTATCGAAGATTATTAAATTTAGTACAACCTATTTACACAGACACTAGTTCAATACAAGATGATAAATGGGAAGCGCAATTCTCAAAAAGCAAAGAAAAATGTATTGGAAAAATCTTCGATCACTTTGATCCATACTATAGGGTAGCTATATCATGCATATCAGTCACACCTTTTGATCGCTCTAAACCTGTTTTTGTGCTTGACATAGTATTTAGCAAAGAAGATAAATAAAATAAAAGTGCTGGGCATAACATTTATTTAATGCTATTTGGGAATTTGAGGTCTTTAGAAAGATCAAGGAAGCTTGGAAAATCGATATTCAATTGATGCATTTGAGTAAGCTGTCCTGAAAAGCTTTAAATAACGAAACGTTGGCAATAGTTATAAAAGAATGACCAAAAAAAACAACATATACACAGCTTTTGCATTGACCTTTTTCGTTGTTAACTTGGTTGTCGGACAGACGATAAAAGAAAACGGAAAAGAGATTAAACTTCACCCTGAAACAGAGAAGAAAATTTCAATCTTGGCTGACAGTTTGGTTGGGAATTGGTTACTTATCAAGACAATTCGCTGGGAGAAGGAACTGAATGGATTTACAAACTTCAATAAAGTGCATGAATAGAGAAACAATTACTGCTAATAGCGTTTTTGCGAAACTCAGGTATTTGTGTTTCTAAAAGGCATCAAGTTGCTTGGGGATTGCTGTACTTTTGATATATTAGAGCCCTGAAATCCGCGCTGCGCAAAGCCGTGAACAGTTCCTGCAAGCATTTTAAACACCCTAGACTAAAAGATTAGACAAATAAGAATGGACTTTTTAAACATATTTGCAGATTATGGGACGGTAACAGTTATTTCATTAATTATTCTATCTTTTGTTGCAGGTTTTATTGACTCAGTTGTAGGTGGTGGCGGACTTATTCAAATTCCTGCATTACTTATCTCACTGCCAAAGACACCTTTGCCGACAATCTTTGGGACAAATAAAATCGCAGCTTTAGCTGGAACAAGTATTTCGGCATTACAATATTCTAAACGAATAAAGTTCAACTATAAATTACTTATTACTATTTCAATTTGTGCTGGGCTTGCTTCATTTTTAGGTGCAAAAGCAGTAAGCTTTATTAATGTAAACACCTTGAAACCTGTCATTTTAGTTGTGCTAATAGTTATTTTAGTTTACACATTTCTGAAAAAGGACTTGGGTTCATTGCAGACAAAGAATTTGTTATTTCACAAACAATTAATTTATGGCTCACTCATTGGGCTTAGTGTTGGTTTTTATGACGGCTTTTTCGGACCAGGAACAGGAAGCTTTTTTGTTTTGGGTTTCGTTGTGATTATGGGATTTGAATTTGTTCAAGCGTCTGCCTATTCCAAAGTCATAAACTGTATGACAAATATTTCGGCGCTTATCGTTTTTATCAGACAAGGAAATTATTTGTTAGAACTTGCAATCATAATGTCAGTATGTAACATTACAGGAAATTTAATTGGAACAAGACTCGCATTAATGAAAGGGAATACTTTTGTTAGGACAATATTTTTGTTTATAACAATCTTAATGACTTTTAGATATGGCTACGACATTTTTATTAAAAAGTAGGGAAGAATGACCAGTAAATATGCCTAAAGGCAGAATGAAATTGGCCAAAGCGTGGCTTCTCTGCTTTATTGAACATTAGGACATTATAGTTTCTTTTGAGTAATAATTGCACATTAGCAATTCTACACCCCACCTTAGGCTATGAGTGAACGATACCTTCAAGCTTAGCTGACCGAACAACCAACAATGACGAAGACAAGAATTTACAAAATATTGACCTATTGTATTGCGGCAGTTTGGATCGCAAACGGACTTTTTTGTAAGGTTCTAAATCTTGTTTCAAGACACGAACAAATTGTTGCAAGAATTTTAGGCGATCAATATTCTCGACTATTGACAATTATAATCGGTCTTTCAGAAATCATTATGGCGGCTTGGGTTGTAAGTCGCTATAAGACAAAGTTAAATACTGTAGCACAAATAGTTGTAGTTGCAATAATGAACACACTTGAATTTATTCTTGTTCCAGATTTGTTGCTTTGGGGGAAGCTAAACTCACTTTTTGCATTTATTTTTATATTGATTGTTTATTACAACGAATTTTATCTTAACAGCAAACAATTGAAATAACTCGATGCTATCATTTTTGAAAAACCATCCATTTGCAGTTGAAGCGTATTTTAAAAGTTCGCTTGTTATGACTTTTGCAGTTCCAAAAGAACAATTGCAAAATCTTATTCCAGAATGTTTGCAGCTTGATACATTTCAAGACAAATGGGCTTTTGTTGCAGTTGCAATGGTTCAAACCAAAGAGTTGCGACCAAAAGGTTTTCCGAAATTTATGGGTAACGATTTCTTTCTTATAGGTTACCGTGTTTTTGTTCGCTACACGAATATGGCAGGTAAAAGTTTGCGCGGTTTGTATATTCTGAAATCAGAGACCGACAAAATGAAAATGGAATTCCTGGGAAATATATTTACGCACTACAACTATACCACAACAGATATAACCCAAATTGAAAAACAAAAAATGAGGGAAATATCATCGATTAAATCAAAGTTCAAAATCATAGTAGAAAATACAGAAGAACCAATTTCTTTGCCTGAAAATTCACCTTTTGCAGACTGGAAGGAAGCAAGAAGGTTTGCAGGGCCTTTGCCTTTTACGTTTTCTTATAATAAAGCATCCAAAGAAGTTTTAATCATAGAGGGAGTAAGAGAAAACTGGACACCCACTCCAGTAAAAGTGATTGATTATGAGTTCGATTTTTTAAATATGTTAAAACTTGAAAATTCAGTTTTGGCAAATGCATTCTTAATTAAAAACATTCCATACTATTGGAAAAAAGGCAAAATTGAACAATGGAAGTAAAGAGACGAAATTTTCAGGGAGTATTAAATATTTTAAGTTTCAACCGACACTTTTATGTTGCAGGGGTTGTGGCTTTGGCCTTAACTATAGGAAGTAAATTTATTTTCAATTGGCATAACGGCTTGTTTTCGTTGGTAATTTTGGTATTCATTTATGGTTTAACAATGCCATTATTTGTTTCCGCATATATTTATGATTTTTCTGGGTTTTACAATTTTGATTGGCTTAAGACAATGAAAATAGAAGACACAAAAGAAAAATTTAATTTGAACATCAACGCAGGCTTTGACGAAACAAGCTTTATTTTGGAAAGTATTTTGCCCAATTCTAAACTACAAGCGTATGACTTCTATAACGCCAATCAGCATACAGAACAAGCAATTATCCGAGCTAGAAAAGTTAGTCTAGTTTATCCAAATACACAACAAATCAAATCAAATTCAATTCCACTAAATGACAATTCAGTTGATAATATCTTTTTATTATCAGCAATCCACGAAATTCGCATACATGAGGAAAAAGTGCATTTTTTAAAGGAATGTCGCAGAGTTTGTAAACCAAACGGTAATGTTATTATGGTAGAACACTTGAGAGATTTCCCAAACTTTGTAGCATTCACAATAGGCTTTACTCATTTTTTCTCAAGAGCTACTTTGAAAAAGGCATTTGAAGAAGCTGGATTTACTTCATTTAAAGAAACAAAGTTTACACCTTTTATGTCAATATTTAGCTGCAACTAATGGAAATACATTTAAAAATAATTGGTATTATATTAATTGCTTTGGCATTGGTACACATTGTTTTTCCAAAATATTTTAATTGGGAAAAAGAACTTAAATCATTGAGCTTGATTAATCGCCAAATGATGACTGTACATACCTTTTTTATCGCATTAACTGTATTACTAATGGGTTTGCTTTGCTTAACATCTTCTAATGAACTCATTGAAACGAACTTAGGCAAAAAAGTATCGCTTGGACTTGGTGTATTCTGGATAGTTAGGCTTGTCATTCAATTTATTGGCTACTCGACTGAGCTTTGGAAAGGAAAGAAATTTGAAACGTTTATTCACATAATGTTTTCATTACTTTGGACATATCTAAGTTTCATTTTTTTGACTATTTCTTATTATTGACAACAATTGATAATCCAGACGGAATAATTTCAGCAGTTAACATCGGTTTTGCTCTACGCGGGTAAATGTGTTCCTAAAGTCATCAAATTTCTAGGATATTTGCGTTTCGTTCATACATTAGAGACCTACAACCCCAGCATCCTAAAGCCACAGACATTTAGCAGCAATTTTATGAGAGCTTCAATCATTATTATCTTACTATCGTGGCAATTTCACGGTTTCTCGCAAGAACAATTAAAACCGAAACAAATTATCACGTTCTCAAATGTAGAATGTTTGCTTCTCATCAATTATTCACATGAATTAAGCTCAGGAGTTAACTATTACGATAAGTATGTAATCCAGCGAAGAGAGAAGGATTTTCTTATTGAAGCAACTTCAGGCAAAAAGAAAATTTATCCATGGACAGTTCCACTTACCAAGCATGAAATAGAAACAAGTGCTAAGTCGATTAAGAATGAGAAGCAATCATTCTTACTTACTAAATCAAAAATCGACAACTACGTTTCAGAGAAACTTACCTATAGAATAGGTAATACCTCATACATAGTGTATAAACACATTGACTACAACTGTTATGATCCGCATTGTGGAACCAAGCATAATCACACAACCTTTGTTACTGGAGAAACGTATTTCAGTCCAGACTTTGGAATTCTTTTAAGTGTCGACAACACAAATCTTGAATTTAATATTTTATATCGAATGAAGGAGAAGAAAGTGCCTTATGATTTAATACTTCAAATTCTTAAAAACAGGAAAACTGACGATAAAATTATCAAGGAATTTGTTAGAAAAACCAGCTTGCATTAGTTGAAGAAAATATTTAGCTAGAAGCGGTTTTAAGTAACGCGGGTAAATGTGATTCTAAAGACATCAAATTCCATGGAGATTGCCGTAATTTTTGATACATTAGAGCCCAGTAACCCTCGCTAAGTAAAGTCTCGGATCGTTGGGAGTAATTGTTACATGACAGCAGATAATATACCTAAATGATTAGACAAGTATTTATTCTCTTCTTACTAATTTCAAGTTTGATCACATTTGGACAGGTTAATAAAACATCTGCATTGTATAGAACTATCAAAGAAAAAGACAGCCTTCTTTTTAATCTTGGGTTTAACAACTGTGACATCAAGCAATTTGAAAATCTTTTAAATGAAAATTTTGAATTCTATCACGACCAATCAGGGATTATAAATTCAAAGGCAGAATTTATTTCTGGAATTGAGAACGGACTTTGTAAATTACCCTATAAGCCTAGAAGAATTTTATCAGAGAACGAAATGGAAGTTTTTCCATTGGAAAGAAATGGTGTAATGTATGGTGCAATTCAAACAGGAATACATAATTTTTACGCTGTAGAGGATAATAAATCTGAGTATCTCACAAGCATTGCCAATTTTACTCACGTTTGGATATTGGATAATGGTGATTTTAAATTTTCAAAGGGATTAAGCTACAACCATAAAGATTTTGAGAAGCCATTTAATCAAGAACTTTTATTTACGGACAAAAGCGAAACGGAAAGATGGCTTAAACAAAAACAAATTCCAGCACTGGGCATTGGTTTTATTAAGGATGGCAGAATTGAACAAATTAGTGTGTTTGGAGAGTTACAGAAGAACAAACCTGCACCTGTTAATACAATATGGAATGTTGCATCATTGACCAAACCAATTACTGCCATTGTTGCTTTAAAATTAATCAATGCGGGGAAATGGGATCTAGATGAACCTATTTATAAATATTATACAGACAATGATGTTTTGAACGACCCGAGATCCAAATTATTAACTACAAGAATCATATTAAGTCACCAAACAGGTTTCCCAAATTGGAGAGGAAATAATGAAAACAGTAAATTATCATTTGAATTTGAGCCGGGAAAAAAATACCAATACTCAGGCGAAGGTTACGAGTACTTGCGAAAAGCCTTAGAAATTAAGTTTAAGAAGTCACTAGATCAGTTAGCAAGAGAATTGATTTTTAGTCCTTTAAAAATGGAAGACACCAGATTTATTTGGAATGACAAAATAGACTCAACTAAGTTCGCAAAGTGGCATAATGAAAAAGGTGGACTTTATGAAACCCTTAAAAACACTACTGTTAATGCAGCTGACAATTTGCTTACAACAGTTGAAGATTACTCTAAGTTTTTAGTTCATATACTGAATGGTGCCGGATTATCGGATAAATTATATAAAGAAATGATATCTGACCAAGCTAAAATTAATGATTACAAGCATTTCGGCTTAGGTTGGTGGGTTGATGAAAGTATTAACGAAAATAAAGACTTTGCTCTTGTTCATGGAGGTGACGATATAGGAGTTCATATAATCGCCTTTATTGTTCCAAAAACCAAACAAGCACTATTAATTTTTACAAATAGCGACAACGGAGCAGAGGCCTTTGCGGAAATACTTGTTAAATATTTAGGTAAAGACGGAGAAGGAATTTTGAATATTGAAATGAAATAACAACTTCTGATTACAGCGGTTTTGAGCAAAGTGGGGCTTTGTGGTTCTGAATTTCATCAAGTTACTAGAAGATTTGAGTTTTGATTGATTTCGTAGTTCTCTGAATCTTACGCAGCGCAATGCCTCGGACAGTTAGCCCACCTCCCCAATTTCGCTATCTGCACCACTTTTCGGAATTCTAAAAACTGGTACGCTTTTTTATTTTTTTTGAAACCTGCACCACTTTTCGGAATTCCAAAAACTGGTACGTTTTTTTTATTTTTTTGAAATCTGTACCACTTTTCAGAATTTTGAAAACTGGTACGCTTTTTTATTTTTTTGAAAACTGCACCACTTTTCGGAATTTTTAAAAGTGGTGCAGTTATAATGGTTTGTCTATACAGTCTTTTGAATATTAAGCATTTCTATTTCCTTTACCAATGTATTGTATTCTGCTTCTTTCCAGTTGAGCGCGAGTTTTCGCTCGAGTATTGAGTAATATAAACTGATGTAGCTTTCAGTGAGTAGTCTTTTTAGCAAGGTAATTTGGTCATGCAGGTTTAGTTCTTCTTCAGGTACGACGGCTTGTAGTTCTATCACCACAGCAAATTCTTTGTTGTAACGAGAGAGTTGCGCCTCCAACTTGTTAAGATTGTTTTGGTAGATCATTTTATCTTTTTCACAAGCTCTAACACGCTTCTGGAGATCCTCTATTACATAAATACTAAGATGTTGAGGCTCAAGGCTAGCAGAAATTGACAGTGGCGTCTCTAATGATCTTTGAGTGAGGCGATATTGACCTATATATTCATACAAAAGTTGAGAATCTCGCAGAGGCTTCCCTGTTCTACGTTGTAAAGACCTATACTTCAAATACTCTTCATTCATCAAGATCGCCATGCTTTTTTGGCTAAGGCCTAGAAGTTCTTTAAGTTTCTTGGGTGTCATGCACTATGTAGTTTCGAAATGGTAAATCTTGCGCTATAACAATCACCGATTAGGCTGTTTTCATAGCATCCTGTGGGCGTCAATATAGTAATTAAGTCACTTTAATTGCATCTATAGTCGTAAAATGAGCATTAATGCTTATTTTAAACACGCTAGAGTCGTTTATCAAAATTTCAAATTTGCATTGCTCCGATTGTTTCAGTGTTACTTTAAATACCATTTCGAGATATTAGTCTTTAGTCTTTAGTCTATAGTCTTTAGTCTACAGTTCTTAGACTACATTCTACATTCTACTTTCTACTTTCTACATTCAGCTTTCTGCATTATACTTTCAACTTTCTACTTTATACTTTCAACTTTAAACATTCTACTTTAGACTCAAGACTAAGGACTCAAGACTAAGGACTAAAGACTCAATACCGTAAATTACTTCACCCAGAAATGCAATTTGAATTTGGAGAATAAGGAGAGGTGGGTTAAGTTTGGTAATTGTTAGCAATAAATTTGGCAATAAGTAAGTTAGGCGTAATGTTATGTGGACTATAGTAATCATATTTCTTTCACTTGTGCTGGCGCTCTTTTTATACATTAAAGTTGTTATTTACTTTTTCCATAAAAAATACGAAATTAAATACAAAGACATATTACCGCCCACAAACTCATTGGTTATCCAAACTTAACAGACATTCAACAATTTGAAATTCTTGACAATGAAAATACAAGCTATCTGTCGACCTTAACCCAATTTAAATTCATTCCGACAGGACTTTTAGATCACTATATAAATATTGCCCCCGACAATTACTATCAACATCTCGCGACAAAGGATTTACAAAATAAAATGCGATTTGACCCTCAGAATTTGACCGACGGATTTTTCATTAATAAAAATGACAAAGGATTTGAATATATTTTCGTTGACAGACGACATATTGAATTCAGAAAATCATTTAGGACTTATGATAAATTATTAAAATATTTAGTTTACAGTAAATTAAAGCTTTATGCCCCAATAAAATACAGACAACTGAGTAAAAAATACTATGCCTAACAATTGGTTAGCGCAATTCGTGCATCTGAAGTACCTATAATCATCAAGTTGCTTGGAAGTTTGCGTTTCCAAATGTACATTTGAGAAACCTTATCTCGAACGCTGCCAAGCGCCGGTCCTTTAACGGCAAGTTTAGAAGACATTAATAAGCCTTAAATCATGTACATATCAATGAACGTAGATTAATAAAAATGACAGCTCTATTTTATCTTATAATACTCTTATGCGGACTACCTACCTTATTGTTGTCAATCGATTTTCTATCTTTTATACTCACAGGGAGAAGACTGTACAATAAAATTCAATGTGGAATTATAGAAGTGGCAGGTATGATTGTGTTACCACTTCTTTACTTATTGCTATTTGATGAAAGTAAAAATGACTGTTGTGGTGACAGTGCTACTTTTTCACCAGAACATAAATTGACAATTTACACTCTGATATCAGTCTGTATTATAACATACTTCTACTCTAGTTACAAGCGTAACTTTTCCACTCCTGTAGTAGAGGTGCTAACCAATTCAATTCTTCTTCTCGGGCTTGTCCTAAATATTTTCATTGCAATTCATATTTCAGGAATACTATGGCCTTGGGGCTGCATACCAGTTGGTCTGCTATTTATGTTTCGTCTTATTGAAAACCATAAAATCTTTATCGAGTCAAATAAAATAAATCAATATGAACCTGAAAATTACTTTGAGAAATTCGCTTGGAGGATTTTAAATTTAAATCCATTTATCAAAATGCCATTTCTTTTAGCGTTATGTCTTCCTATTTTAACTATTATGTCATCATTGCTATTACTCTTTGGACAGAAGGCTGACTCTATAGTTCGTGCATTTACTGACACTTATAAACATGGTTTTTCGCAGCTTAACTACATGTGTTACAATGTTCAATGCGGCGAGCATTTTCTCTGTTCAGTAGCTGCGAATGGCCACAAAAAAGTTGTAAGTCCAATCAGATACGGTGAACGAAACGGGAGTAAAATAATTTGTAACAGGCAGCTTTTAGTTGCAAATGCATTTGAAGAAATTATTCAACAAAACCTACCAAAAACGCACCGAATTATCCGTTCTCAATACAATAAAATTGGTAAATTGATTCACAAACACTACCATATTTTCAATAATAAATTTATATCAGACATGATATACATAATAATGAAGCCTCTAGAAATGTTTTTCTTAGTGATACTGTATACATTTGACAGGAAACCAGAAAATAGAATTGCAAAGCAATACTTAAATAGTAAAGACATTAAAATAATGAATTGAACGCAAACCTCCCGTTAACATCGGCTTTGCGCAACGCGGGGTTTTGTGTTTCAAAGAGTCATCGCGTTGCTTGGAAAATCCCGTCTCTTTTGATACATTAGAGCCCTGAAACCCTCGCTGCGAAAAGCCGCAGGACCTTTAGCAGTAATTTAATGAAGACGACAATAACCATAATATTAACCATCATACTGGTTCAGTTAAATGGACAAACAATTGAGTTTTCTCAACGGGATAGTATGTTGGCAGTTCGACACGACACAACTTTTACCCAAAAAGGAGATAAACTATTTAACGGTATTGTTAAAACAACATCTGAAAATGAAGTTAAATTTTCTCATTACAAAGATGGATTTCTGCATGTGGATAGTAGTTTCTATTCGACACAAAAACTAAAAGCCGTAATTCGATATAAAAACAACATAGCTACAGACAGGTTTCTTTTCGATAATAAAGGAAATAAATTTCTGGAAGACATCTACCTTGACAATAACAATACTCTAAAACAATCTATTTGGTGGCATCCAAATGGACAACTCTGGAAGATTGAAATGTATTTCAATGGTCAGAAAAGCGGAAAATGGTATGAGTGGTTCAATAATGGAAATATTTTGTTTGAAGGTGAATATAAGCAAGGGAACAAATTTGGTTTATGGAAATATTACAACGCAAAGACCAACGAGATAATAAGACAGGAGAATTATTAACTACTTCTAACAACTGGTCAACGCAATTCAGTCATCTGAAGTTCTCATAATCATCAAGTTAATTGGAAATCTCCGTTCACTTTGATACATTTGAGACAGCTTTCCCGAACAGCTCCATCCAGCAAAACGTTTGCGGTGATACTCACTACAACCACAGAATAGATGATAAGAATTGCTTATATTATATTTACTTTGATTCTTGGATATAATACAATTATTGGACAAGACTTCAAAAAACAGATTGTTACTTCAGACATAGACAATTTTTGGTTCGCTTTTGACCAAATAAATAAATCATCTGACAGTTTAGAAAGAATTAAAATTATAAACGAACTATATATTAACAAAGCAACAGAAGGTTTAAAAGGTTTAATATCTGTGAGGCATTATCAGGATTATGAATTTATTAGCAACATTATAAATTATCCGAAATATTGGAACTCTATCAGAGGTAATTCATCATTTATCTTAGAAAATAGAGAGCAAATTGAAAAGTACCTCAATAAGTTGAAAGAAATTTATCCAGAACTTAAACCTGCTACTATTTATTTTTCAATAGGTGCATTTAGAACCGGGGGAACTTATGATGGCAACAAAGTTCTTCTTGGTGCTGAATTTATGCTTGCTCAAAAAAATGCGGTTTTAGAAGAACTTCCCGAACGTATTAAAAATACAATTAAAGAATATGCACCTTATGACATTCCACTAACGACAATTCACGAATATATTCATACTCAACAAAAAAGTTGGGAAAATCAAAGTATAATACATCTTTGTGTAGCAGAAGGTGTTGCGGAGTTTATTTCAACTTTGATTACAGAAAAGCCTTTATCACCACCTGTAATTTATGGTAAACAAAACGCTGAAAAAGTTCTGAGAAGATATATGGTAGAAATATTCAGAAATGAAGATGTTTGGAATTGGATATGGAATAAAAACCAGAACGAATTAAAAGTAAATGATTTAGGCTACTATATCGGCTATGAAATTTGTGAAAGGTATTATAACAATGCAGCAGATAAGAAGGCAGCAATTAAAGACTTGATAGAACTTGATTATAACGATGAAGAAAAATTTGCAAAGTTGGTTGACGGTATGAACTTTTTACCATTGACAATAAAAGAAATCGAAATCAAGTACGAATCAATGAGACCAACTGTTAAACGATTGGTGGAATTTGAAAACGGAAGTAAAAAGGTCTCATCCAAACTCAAAACAATTACAATAGAATTTTCTGAACCAATGAGTAATTGTTGTAGAAGCATTGATTATGGTGAAGCAAAAGGGGTAGAGCGCTTGGTTATTAAAAAGCACATTGGTTGGTCTGATGACAAAAAACGATACACTTTTGAAGTAGAAGACCTACAACCAAATAAAACTTACGAATTAATAATTTCAAATTTCGCAAAAGAAGATGGAGGTAACAGGATAGTACCGTATTCAATTAAGTTTAAAACTAAAAAAAGATAAAATTACTACCGCTAACAAGTGGTTAACGCAATTCAGTCATCTCAAGTTCTCATGATCATCAAGTTAATTGGAAATCTCCGTTCACTTTGATACATTTGAGACAGCTATCCCGAACAGATCCATCCAGCAAAACGTTATGTACTATTTTAAAGCAGCAATGCTCAGATCAATTATTGTATTTCTAGGGCTGCTTTTTCTGTCAAATTTTGCAAATGGACAAACTTATAAGCTAAGTGATACCAAATTTCTAGTTGGCAATGTTTATAGAGTCACTAATTGCGTTTGCTTTGAACTGAATTCGTCTGTTTTGCGGCCCGAAAGTTTTTTGTATTTAGACAGCATTGCAGATTTTTTGAAATTAAATAACCAACTCGAAATCGAAGTTGGTGTGCACGTTGATGCAAGAGCAAGTGATAAATCCAGCCTTCGTTTTGATCAGCGAAGAGCTGAAAGTATTGTGAATTATCTCATTTCTAAAGGGATCGAGTCTGATAGATTGTCAGCCAAAGGATATTGGAAAACTAAACCAATTATTGATGAAAAGACAATTGAAAATATGGACATTAGTAAATCGGAAAATGCACATGCCATTAATCGACGAATAGAATTTAAAGTGACCATGGTTCGCTAAATGAAAGTAACATGCCACATAAAGCGATATTTTTCAACGCTCGGATTTGTGGTTCTATAAGTCATCAAATTGCATGGAGATTGCCGTTACTTTTGATGCATTGATGCATTAGCTACGCTAAGCAGTGGACCATTATAGCCAATTATAAAATGAAATCAAATAACTACTGACAATGAAAATTATAGTATTAATCATTTTGACATTCTCAACTATAAAAGTTGCTGGACAAAATCACCTTATTGGATTGAAGGGTGGTGCTAACTCGACAAATATTACTTCGAGTAATTTTTCAAGTCAAAACTACTCAAGGACAGGTCTGACTGCGGGACTGACCTACGAATTTTTAATTAAGAAACATTTTTCAATTGGTGCTGACTTGATTTACAATCAGCGGGGTTTTTCAAACGACATTGTATTCACCGACAATTTAGGAAACCCAACAGGTGAAATATTTATTATGACTTTCAACTATGACTACGTTTCACTTCCAATAAAGACTGGATTAAATATTGGAACTAAGTTTTATGGGTTTACAAATATCGGAGTTATTCCATCCTTGCTCGTTGACGCCAAGACAACAATACCAGTTTTCGACACCGTCGGAAAGTTATCGGGAAAAGAAACTTTTGACGTGACCAATCGTGCTTCGAAATTCGATTTTGCGGGTTTAGTTGAAATTGGTGGTGGTTATAAATTTGGTGGCCGATATTGGTTGTTTACCTCGTTTTCATATCAATATAGCTTTACGACAATTTCAAATTCCGACTACCTTGCAAATAGTAAATTACAACATAACGGAATGAATTTAACGATAGGAATGAAATGTGCACTCACAAAACAATAAATAACTAAAACTGCGGTTTTGCACAACGCGTACATTTGAGGTGCTAAAGGCCATCAAGTTGCTAGGAAGTTTACCTTACTTTTGATGCAGACTCTGAAATCTGGGATGCGCAAAGCCATTAAAGATTTAGAGCAACCTAAATAGATAAACTTTAATCACTGAATGAAAGAAACGAATCATACAAAATCAAAGAAAACAGAGAAGGGAATCCTTCCCTTACATTCTCTTGACAATGGTTCAATGCAAATTAATATTTTGCCACTTGATCATACCAATCCCTATGATTTTAAAAGAGAGCATCGACATACATATTTCGAAATTATACTCATACAAGACGGTGGATGTAATCAGTTGATTGATTTTATAAATTATCCTGGAAGAGACTACAGCTGTTATATTATTTGTCCGCAGCAAATTCATTTAATGAACAGGAATAATGCATCAGGCACTGTTTTTCAATTTACGGAAGACCGTGTTGAATCAACCGAATTGCGTGCATCTTTAAGGCAGCTTTTGTTTTATGAAAAATCAGCAATAATATTTGAAGAACGACCAGATTTATTTGACGAAATTCAATTGCTCATCAATGTGTTGAGAAAGTATCTTGTTAGAAAAGACGATGCTAACAATCAAGTTGTAACTCATTTGCTGCAAAGTATAATTTCAATAATGCTTGACAATAGTGATTTACAAGATAATTCCGAAAAGAATCCTGTAAAGAAGTTATTAATTGATTTCTATCTTTTAATAGAAGCACATTATTCAGAAAATGTAGGCGTTCAATTTTATATTGATAATCTTGGCACAACCGAGAAGAAACTTGCTGAAGCAACAAAAAAGCATACTGGATTGAGTCCGCTGCAAGTCATACACAACAGAGTTTTGCTTGAAGCGAAACGTTTAATGTTGTTTGAAGACAGAGCACACAAGGAAATAGCCTATCAGCTTGGTTTTGATTCACCAGCTTCATTTTCAAGCTTTATAAAATCCAAAACAGGATTAGCCCCTTTAGAGTTGACCAAACAATTGGCTGGAATTCATAAGTAATTGTCGGTTTTTCAAAACATCTGCTCAAATCATTAAGATTAGCTTTGTCTCAACAAAAAAGGCAAGCCGGAAAGCCGATTAATTTCCTTCATTTAAAATTGAAAAGATTATGAAAAATAAATCCTTCATTCTTACAGTGTTTATCATTTTAAACAGCTGTTCCACATTTTGGGGGCAATTGGCGAATTGCTCTGATTTTTCTGTGATAGAAGTAAATCCAGATACGCTTAACCCAAACGAGTATTCTGTGAGCATTCAATTTAATGCAGCGGAAAGTGTTTTCATTAATTACCCATTTGTTGCAGCAGTACTCGACTGCAATGGAGATACTGTAGCGACTGGAGATATTTTTGTTTTTGGTCAAGTGGGGCAATCAACCTTAGCTTATCCAATCACCATGAGTGGATCTTTAGCTTGTGAGCCATTAACAATAGCATTTGTATATGGTGACGAGAATTTAAATAACGATACATGCTTGTTAGTATTCGGCGAAAACACAGCTTCTGCTCAATTGTCTCAACGATTAGATAAAATTTCCATTTATCCCAACCCGGCAGTAGATCAGGTTCAAATTCAAACAAAACTAAGCCAAGTTGGAAACAGCTTCTTTGTATATGATTTTACAGGCAAGTTAATGCTTACGGGAAAGCTAATGTCTGAAAGCACGTCCGTTGATATGAGTAGTTTTTCTAAAGGAATGTATTTAATTAAAATTGGTAATAATTTAGGAAATGTATTTAAAGTAGTGAAGGAATAGTATGTCCTTGCGCTTATCATTAAGCGGGAGTTTGAAGCTCTAGTACTCGTCATATTGTTAGGTGTTCTTTGTTCGCTTTGATGTGTTTTAATTAGGCTTAGCTTCCCGAGATAAACGGCAATGCATTAAAAGGTTGCGTCTTAAGAAATCTAGGTTTTGTTAATGGCATATCAAAACACGCCTGTACCCCTTTTTCAATATTCTGAAAACCCTGTACAAAACCTGTACGGGGTTTTTAATTTTCTGAAAAGAGGGTACAAAGCAAACCGCTTCATCAGTTCCTACTTTTCATAAGGCTTGGCGCTATAAGTCATTTGAATTACAAATTCCCAGTCTTTGGTCATTCGGGAGAATTCGAAAAGGCTATGCAGTTTTAAAAGCCGTGCTTATTTTTTGATGCCAGTCCAGTGGGAAGTGAATTTTCGGCCTTCACTGTATGAGATGCCGTATATCTTGTTGTTCGTTATGTACCCTGAATGGTAATAGATGTTGTCTTTGTCGCCGGTGGTGAAGGCAAAATAGATGTTTTCCCAATCGGTGTTCAAGTAACCACCTGTGAATTTAGATCCATAGAATTCACCTTCAAATTCCTTGTCTTTGGTTGGAGTGAGGATAAAATCTTTCAAATAGGGTTCGCTGTTGGGGTCGGGGCGAAGGTCGAGCTGCCAAGTACCTTTCACTTGATCGAGGTTTTGTGCATTGCTGCTATTTTCTTGTTTTTTAATTGATGGTGTTGTTGCTTTTTGTCCTGTGCTTACCAGATACAATTGCTCCGAAAATTCATACAGATTTGTTCCGTCGGTATTGTTAAACACAATGATCGTTTTTTTATCGTCAATAGAATGTATCCAATTGGAACAAGAACCTAAAAGGCCGCCAGTTCTGTAGATAAAAGGCTTGTTCAATATGCCATAACCATCCGAATACCACAATCCGCCTAAGGCTGCACCATCTAATTTTGTATTGGGCTTAAGCATTAACTCAGTGGTAGCCTCGTTGAATAAACTGTAATCGAAAATGGCATTGTTAAACTTGAGTAAATCCTCAACCGTTGAGTACATCGCTGCCGAACCAAAATAGTTCTCTATGAAATGAGGTTCGTCGGAAGTGATTTGTTTGGTAGAATCTTGAATGGTATAAGAACTTGTAAGGCCTGCAATGATATCTTTTGAGTTTAGCAAGCCAGTGTTCTCCATTTTTAGCGGCGTTAGAATGTTCTCTTGCAATAGACGCGCATAAGATTTTTGGGAAACATTCTCAATGATCTTGTGCAATATGGTGTATTCGGTATTGCTGTAATAGCTTTTTTCTCCTGGCGTGAACACTAAATTACCGCTGCAATATTTATCTATAAATTCATCAAGTGTTAGAGGTTCCTGATAAGGCCTCATTCCTAAATTCTCTACCATATTCGGAATGCCAGAGCTGTAAGTAAGCAACTGTTCGATAGTTACTTTGTCTTTGGCTTCACCCTTGTATCCTGGGAAGTACTTTCCAAAATTTGCTTTCAAATCGATTTTACCTTGCTGATAAAGTTGTAAAATAAGAACAGCTGTAAACGTTTTGGTGATTGAAGCAATTTTAAACTTCGTTTTCGGGCTCATGTTTGTCCCTGACTGTCTGTTCGATACACCTATTCCAGCCAAGTAATCTATCTGTCCATTTGTTGCAACCAGAACCGCACCATTAAAATTCTTTTCGCTGTTGTAGTAGTTTACCACTTCAGCATATGGGTTTGTTTGTGCAAAAGTTAATTGAGAAATTAAAATGATTACAAGTAGAAAAAGGTGTTTCATATTTATTTATTAGTTTATTATTAATTGGTTTTCACTGGTAATTTGCAATAACTGAATGCAGTTTAAGCTAAGCATCAATCAGATCTCTAATGTATCACAATGCATAGAGATCTCCAAGCAGCTTGATCTTCCTATGTCTGCGTAGCGAAAATCGCTTTTCTGGCTTGCATAAGTCTCTACTGCTTTTCAAAATGTTTATAGCCTAGATAAATTAATCGAATCAGGATTTTCTTTTTAAATGAAGCTCTCTTATGTATAAGAACAATGGGAAACCGAAAGCAAATGCAACAAAAATGGTTAAGATTATATACAACCAAATTCGTTTCATTTTTAAACGAAAGCCCTCCAAAACAATGAAAAATGTTCCAGCTATTGCTCCTGTCCAAAAATCTAAGGTTAAGCTTTTAGCATAGTAATTATTTGTCCAGGTACTGGTAATGAATTCTATACTGTCGAATTTTCCTTTATGCTCAATTATACCAAGCATGGCATAATAAAAGGTAAATCCGCCACCAATTAATGTTAGTAGAAGATAGAAATAATGCTTGTTATCAATGATTTTCTTGATTGTCATGGTCGTTAATTACTTGAATAGTAGGTTTGTGGTGAACCGGGAAATTTACAGAATTTGCAATAAAACACAATTCGTTTGCTTTTTGATGTAATTCAATGGCTTTATCAAAAATTGAAGGTTCCTTTACAATTACAATTGGATTAAGTGTTACCTCGGTAAATTTCCCACCTCCATTTTTTGTTTCAGTCATCGTACCTGTTGCGTTGTCTTCATACTCCAGAACTATAACACCTGCTTCTGAACACAAATGTAAATACCAAAGCATGTGACAAGAAGACAATGAAGCGACCAATAAATCTTCTGGATTGTGTTTTGTTTTATCACCTCTAAATGCAGAGTCTGACGAACCCAAAGTAATCGATTTATTTTCTATTAATATCTGATGGCTTCTCTGATAATTTTTATAATTATCTGTTCCTGTTCCATTGTTTCCAGTCCACTTAATTGTTGCACTATACTGATGCTCTGTCTTCATACTGATTTAAATTTGATTTCGTATTACTTTATTTTTTGGGTTTTAAGTAGATATTCCATTGATGGCAGTTATGCTAGCTAATGGCGTTTTGAGGCATAGTGCAGCGTGGGTTTAAGTGCTACAATGTATCAAATGAAACGTAAATCTCCTAGCAACTTGATTTTCCCAAGTGCACATGACGAAATCTGCTTTTGCCGGCTGACCTTATAATCTAATTCAAATCATTGCCTTCAATAACTTGAATTTTGCCATCTTCACTAATAACAATACTTTGGCCTAAACTTTTCTTTTTAGCAATCAATTTCTGAGCTGAAATTTTCATGGCCTCAATTATTTGATTTCGAATTTCCTTTATTTCAGAATTTTTCAAGATAACATCAATTTAATTTATTCAAATTTATCTTTTTTATCAATCATTTTTATCGCTAGTGTTCCGCAGGACATTTTTGATGGCATGTATTTCAATTCTCTGACTTGATTGCATGCCCAACTTGCCACCCAAAAAAACACCTTTACCGAGATCCAAAGAGCGGTGGCTTTGGAAAATGCGCGAGGGTGCGCAGGGGTGAATTCCAAACTGCTTAGAAAGACAACAAAATCCTACATGATAGTTTGTAAGTCTTTCTTGAAGTTTTTAAGAGCACGGGGCAGCATTAAATTTTCCTCGACTTTTCGGGTGCTTTTTTGTTATGAAAAAAGTACCCAAAAAACAGAGTAGGAGTGAGTTCAATAAACCAATTATCGCAAGTTTCCCCAGGGCAATTGTAAAATCAATTAGATCAAGTTTTCAGATTTTAAAAGGCTATTAATTCTCCAACTTCACTAACCGTTTTGTGTGTTTGAAATTCGAATTTTCTAATTGAACAAAATACACCCCATCGGCCAATTTGCTGAGGTCGATGAGCACTTCGTTTTTGCCTGATTTGAAGGAGTAATTTTGTTTGAATTGAATTTTTCCTTGGATGTCAAGAATCATGAGGTTTACCTGTTGTGCATCCAACAATTGAATGCTTAAGGTAGTGTTACCATTGCTCGGATTAGGGAAAATGTCAATAGCATCGGAAGTACTATTTTCAACAATTCCAACAGTATTGATGCTGTAACAAGCTGAAGTATCAGAACAGCCGTTTTGAGTTACAATAACAGCATAGGTTCCTGTGGCAGTTAGGTTAAAACTTTGATTTGTTTCTCCAGAAATAGGTGAAAATCCATTGCAATCTAACCATTGGTATGAGGCTTCATTTTGGTCTGCCGTAATTGTAGCATCATTCACTGTAGCTGTTACAATTGGAATAAAATTAAGCAATACGCTTACGTTATTTGAATTTGCATTCGTTGTCAATAAATCCATTTTACCATCTTCATTAAAATCAGCACTTACAATTGATGTGGGTGCTATTCCGACAGAAAAATTAGTGGCTGGAGCAAAACTTCCTAATCCATTGTTCATCAATACCGATAAGTTATTTGATGTATAATTTGCTGTTGCTAAATCCAAATTGCCATCTCCATTAAAATCGGCAGCTATAACCGACTCTGGTCCTGTGCCAACTGTAAAATTGATTGCCGGATCAAAACTGCCCGATCCATTTCCTATGAATACAGAGATATTATTTGATGGTTTTTCAGCTGCAGCTAAATCAATCGCATTATCTCCATTAAAATCGCCACTCACAATTGAATATGCTCCACCAGTTACAGTGTAGGTGGTAAAATCTGCAAAACTCCCAAGTCCATTCCCAATTATTACAGATACATTGCTACCATCAGTTGCTAAATCCATATTTCCATCTGCATTAAAATCAGTACTAACAATAGTTTGTGGTGATGTTCCTACAGCAAAATTTGTTGCTGCGGCGAAACTTCCCAATCCGTTGCCGAGCAATATTGAAACATTGTTTGAAGTGAAATTAGCAACAGCTAAATCTTTCTTCCCATCTCCATTAAAATCGGCACTGGTTATGCCACTTGGATTTATTCCTGCTGAGAAATTAGTGCTGGCTGCAAAATTCCCTGAACCATTCCCTAATAATATTGAAACATTATTGGAAGTTAGATTCGCAACTGCTAAATCCATATTGCCATCATCATTAAAATCAGAACTTGTAATTGAAGAAGGATCTGTTCCAGCTGTGAAATTAGAGGGTGCAGAAAAGCTGCCCGATCCACTGCCTAACAAAACCGAAATAGAATTGCCAGAACTAAAATTCGCAACTGCAACATCCATAAAACCGTCTCCATTAAAATCGGCGCTGGTAGCAATCCAAGGGCTCGAACCTGCTGGAAAGTTCGTAGCCGCAGAAAAACACGCTTGCGCATCCGTTTTTGTACTACACAATGCAATCAGTAAAAAGCTTAAGAAAAACTTCATTTTATTATTTTAATTAATTATTGTCCTACTCATTTGGCTTTTCGGTTTCGCCCTGTTTTTTTTCTGTTTGCAAGCCTACAGATTTGTGTATTGATTATTAACGATTTTCTATGCTGTTGCAAGTGTTCCACAGGGCACTTGTGACGATAAGTAGTTAAAGTCTCCAGACTTTAAAATGCTATCAATTTCAAGTCTGTTTTAATTCTCAGCAGTCGCAAGTGTTCCGCAGGTCACTTGTGAAAAGTCTCCAGACTTTTTTGCTATTAATTCTCCAACTTCACCAACCGTTTTGTGTGTTTGAAATTCGAATTTTCTAATTGCACAAAATACACCCCATCAGCCAATGTGCTGAGGTCGATGAGCACCTCGTTTTTGCCTGATTTGAAGGCGTAATTATGTTGGAATTGAATTTTTCCTTGGATGTCAAGAATCATGAGGCTTACTTGTTGTGCTTCCAACAATTGAATGCTTAATGTCGTACTTCCATTGCTCGGATTAGGGAAAATGGCAATTGCATCGCCTAAACCAAGGTCGGCTAATCCAACAATTTGTACATCAAACGAAGCTGTTGCAGTGCATCCATTGGCATCGGTCACTGTAACGGTGTAAAGTCCAACTTCACCCACAAAGGTTTCGTTTGTATTGGCTCCCAGAATGGTGTTTCCGTTGATGGTCCAAGCATAATCAGTGAATCCAGCTTCCGTTGTGAGCAGCGCCCCATCGAATGTAATGGCTACCGAAGGGTTTGTATTAATTCCGATGCTCGTGGTTGTTGGAGAGGCACATTGTCCCCCGCTAGGGGTAAAGGTGTAAGTGGTAGTTACTGAATTGTTTATGGCCGGCGACCAGTTGCCCGTAATCCCGTTGAGCGATGTAGCGGGAAGTGGCGCAATGAACTGTCCTGCGCAGAAAGGCCCCACTGGTGTGAAGTTTGGCGTTGTATTCGGATTTACTCCAATGGTCATTGTTGCGGTCGTGCCACATTGTCCCCCGTTAGGGGAAAAGGTGTAAGTCGTGGTTGTGTTGTTGTTCATGGATGGCGTCCATGATCCGGAAATCCCGTTGTTCGATGTGGTGGGCAATGGTAGCAGTGTTGCGCCTGCGCAGATGGCTGTTACTTGGGTGAAACTTGGCGTTGCGAAGCTGTTTACGACCATATTGAGCGAATTGCTAACAACCACGTTAACACTGGCGCAGGATGCATTGCTGGTGAGTTCGCAGGTGATTACATCGCCATTGATGATCGAACTGCTGGTGTAAGTAGGTGAGGTGCCTACAATGTTGCCGTTGCGTTTCCATTGGTAAGTGGGGCTTGTACCTCCATTGTTGATGGATGCAGAATAAACTACTTCCTGGCCCACACAAATACTCGTGCCTTGGCTGCTGCTGATGAAAATAGTGGGCGTGCAGCTCGATGTTTGTAAACAGTTAATATCCAAGGCGAAGCCCGTTCCAACAACACTTCCATTGGATAGAAACTGCACCGTTAACGGCCCCGACGTGGATGTGATGGTAGGTACCGATCCTACGGAAGCATTTCCAGACCAAAGTAAATTTCCACCCAATCCTACGCCATTGAATATATTCAAAAAATCGCAGCAGTTCTGTCCCGTGAACGTTCCACCGATTTGCATCAAACTTCCAGGATTGCTGGGATTGAGCACTGTATATCCATTTGAATCGTCGCTGTAATTTCCAAATGGACCGCCCGAATCATACAAAGTACCCGAGCAAACTGAGTAGCTATTGACTCCAGATGTTGGAACGGTGAAGTTAGTTGGAGCAATACAAATGAGATCCAAGGCAAATCCATTTCCTACTGTATTGGAATTTGAAGTGAATTTTACTGTTAAAGGCCCTGCGGTGGATGTGATGGTTGGGATAGAGCCCAAGCCAGGGCTTCCTTCCCAGAGCAAGTTTCCTGAAAGTCCGGCTCCGTTGTAAATTTGGATAACATCGGAGGCACTTTCTCCCAAGGAAATTCCGCTTACCCGCATCATATAGCCCGGATTGCTTGGATAAAGAATCGTATATCCATTAGAATTGTTGGCGTAAGAGCCTGATGGTCCACCCGAATCATATAAGGTACCCGAACACACCGTGTATTCATTGTTGCCTGATGCTGGTACGATGAAAGTTGTCGGAGGTACACAATTAATATCCAAGGCGAAGCCTGCTCCAACGATACTTCCACTGGAAATAAACTGCACGGTTAAAGGCCCTGCCGTGGATGTAATGGTTGGTACCGACCCAACGGAAGTATTTCCAGACCAAAGTAAATTTCCACCCAATCCTTCTCCGTTGAATATCTGCATGAAATCGCAGCAGCTCTGTCCGGTGAAAGTACCACCTATCTGCACCATGTTTCCCGGATTGCTTGGATTAAGCACTGTATATCCGCTTGAATTGTCGCTGTAATTTCCAAGCGGTCCACCCGAATCATATAAAGTGCCCGAGCAAACTGTATAACTATTGACGCCTGATGTTGGAACGGTGAAGGTAGTTGGAGGTAAGCAAATCAAATCCAAGGCGAATCCATTTCCTGTAGTGCTTGAATTCGATGTGAATTTCACTGTTAATGGCCCTGCGGTGGATGTGATGGTTGGAATAGAGCCCAAGCCTGGACTGCCTTCCCAGAGTAGGTTTCCTGTAAGTCCGGCTCCATTGTAAATTTGGATAACGTCGAATACATTTTCCCCGATGGAACTTCCGTTTACCCTCATCATATAGCCCGGATTACTAGGGTAGAGGATCGTATAACCATTAGAATTGTTGGCGTATGAGCCCGATGGTCCACCCGAATCGTATAAAATACCTGAACATACCGTGTATTCATTGTTACCTGTTGCCGGAACCGTGAAAGTCGCAGGAGGTAAACAGTTAATATCTAAAGCGAAGCCCGTTCCAACGATATTTCCATTGGAAGAAAACTGCACAGTTAACGGCCCTGCCGTGGATGTAATGGTTGGTACCGTCCCAACGGATGTGTTTCCCGACCAAAGTAAATTTCCACCCAATCCTTCTCCGTTGAATATCTGCATGAAATCGCAGCAATTCTGTCCGGTGAACGTGCCACCAATCTGCACCATATTTCCGGGATTGCTTGGATTAAGCACTGTATATCCGCTTGAATTGTCGCTGTAATTTCCCAAAGGACCACCCGAATCATATAAAGTACCCGAGCAAACTGTATAGGTATTCACGCCTGATGTTGGAACGGTGAAGGTTGTTGGAGGTAAACAAATCAAATCCAAAGCGAAACCGTTTCCTGTAGTGCTAGAATTTGAGGTGAATTTCACTGTTAATGGCCCTGCGGTGGATGTGATGGTTGGAATAGAACCCAAGCCTGGACTGCCTTCCCAGAGCAAGTTTCCAGTAAGGCCAGCTCCATTGTAGATTTGGATAACGTCGAATACATTTTCTCCGATGGAACTTCCGCTTAACCTCATCATGTAACCCGGATTGCTCGGATTGAGAATCGTATATCCATTAGAATTGTTGGCATAAGAGCCTGATGGTCCACCCGAATCGTATAAAGTACCTGAGCAAACTGTGTAAGAGTTTACTCCTGATACAGGTACTGTTAAAGTCGCAGGAGGTAAGCAGTTTATATCCAAAGCGAAGCCTGCTCCAACCGTGTTCCCGTTGGAAATAAATTGCACAGTTAACGGCCCTACCGTGGATGTGATAGTTGGGACGCCTTCAAGAGATGCTATTCCCGACCAAAGTAAATTCCCACCCAATCCAGCGCCATTGAATATCTGCATGAAATCGCAGCAGTTCTGTCCATTGAACGTACCACCGATCTGCACCATGTTTCCTGGATTGCTTGGATTGAGCACTGTATATCCGCTTGTATTGTCGCTGTAATTTCCAAAAGGACCACCCGAATCATATAAAGTACCCGAACAAACAGTATAGGTATTGACGCCTGATGTTGGAACTGTGAAGGTTGTTGGAGGTAAACAGATGAGATCTAGGGCAAATCCATTTCCTGTATTGCTTGAATTCGAGGTGAATTTCACTGTTAATGGCCCTGCGGTGGATGTAATGGTCGGAATAGAGCCAATACCGGGACTACCCTCCCAGAGCAAGTTGCCTGTTAATCCAGCTCCATTGTAGATTTGGATAACGTCGAAGGTACTTTCCCCGAGGGAACTTCCATTTACTCTCATCATATAGCCCGGATTGCTCGGGTTGAGAATTGTATATCCATTAGAATTGTTGGCGTAACCGCCTGATGGTCCACCAGAATCGTATAAAGTACCTGAACACACTGTGTAATTATTCACTCCTGTTTCAGGTACGGTGAGTGTTGCTGGTGGAACACAAATAATATCCAAGACGAAGCCAGTTCCAACGACACTACCATTGGAAATAAACTGCACCGTTAATGGCCCTACTGTGGATGTAATTATTGGCACCGTTCCAACGGAAGTATTTCCCGACCAAAGTAAATTCCCACCCAATCCTGCACCATTGAATATTTGCATGAAATCGCAGCAGTTCTCCCCATTGAGCGTACCACCGATCTGTACCATATTTCCTGGAGTACTCGGATTAAGCACCGTATATCCATTTGAGTTATTACCGTAATTCCCAAATTCTCCACCAGAATCGTACAAAGAACCTGCACAAACTGTGTAATTATTGACACCTGATTGGGGAACCGTTAATTGGGCAGATAGTTGAATGGTAATAAATACCGAAATAATTAAAACTAAATTCTTCATTCTTGATGTGAGGATTATTGGGCAAAAATAGGGCATCCATCGAAGAAACAATCAGGCTTTTTACCAAGATTTTTCCTTTGCAGTCTCTTTTGCTGTCGCAGGTGTTCTGCAGGGCATTTGTGACGATAAGTAGTTCGAGTTTCTGACTTGAAATGGCTCCGGGGAAGCATTACATTTCCCTAGACTTTTTTGCGATACTTTTTGGTTATGAAAAAAGTTCCGAGGAATACTATAGGCGAGATGGTTCAAGATTAATAGGAGCGTATTAAACGTAATTCTCTAAACTGCTGAAGTTGCAAGTTTTCTGAAGGCTTAACAGTTTTTAACGGCGCACAGGTTGCTTGAGTTGAGAGGTAGTTGAGGCGGCAAAGTGTAAGTAGAACCAGCAGAAGATCCTGAGCGATTTTATTTCTATTTTTGGTGGTACCTAATGTTTGGGTGTTAACAAAAGTCGGCTGGCAAATAGCTATTAGCAACCTTTGAAAATCAACTTCATCATATTTGATACTTTTAATAGAAGAACGATTAAATGAAACAGAATTCCTTGTCGGATGTTAATACGGCTGGGAAATCACAAGAGGAAAATGCATATATTAACAACATGAAAAATTGGCTTCTCATTCTTATTTTCATTGCCTTCTGTAAGCCTAGTATTGAAGCTGCATCGGTAGTATCCGCTCAGGACGGTGATTTTTTCTCACCAGATACCTGGGTAAATAATCAGATTCCGGATCTTGCCGAAGACACCATTATTATTGAACATCATCTTAGCTTTGATCAAGACATTTACCTTTCGGGATCTACGTATCTCAATATTAAATTTTGTGGTTACCTATGTGGGAATTCTGATTTGTTTGTCGGTCAGAATGTTTCGGTTTACAATCAAGGAGAACTGTTCACCGCATTCATCAGTGTGCAAGGTTATTTTTTAAACCATGGCAGAGTGGATTGCAACGGTTTACTGTTAAGCGGAGGACAATATTCAAATATTCCTCTTGGTTATTTGATTTCTCATCAAGTAACACAAGATTGTATCAATAGATACTTGCCAGAAACTTTTTTTCGCATCAAAAAAATCAATGACAAAGAGATAGTTATTTATTTGAAGTGTTTTTCAGAAATTGACTTTGGCGATAATTCGGTTCCTGCTTATTCGTCCGATTCAATTACTTATTCATATTCGTCTTCCGATAGCTTTATGTTGAGCATCACTGCTTTTTGCCCTTGCGACACAGAATTCATCCAACAAACAATAAATTTCTCTACATTAATTCCTGAAACCGATACCATATGCAATTTGTTCTCTTTGTTCCCCAATCCTAATAATGGAGATTTTCATGTTAAATTGACGAGCTGCATGGTTCAACCAAATTTATTAAGGGTGGCTTTATTTAATTCAATTGGGCAGCAAATTTGTAATGTCGATTTAAACCAGAACGGAGAAGCCCATGTCGATTATTTACCAGACTTGGAAAGCGGCATCTATTATCTTGTAATACCTGCATTAAGTGGCGTTAAAACTCATAAAGTCGTCGTTATTAAATAAAGCTGGGTTCTTCTTTAAATGGTATCATTGGAAAATGATCGAATAATCAGAATTATTTTAGATAATCAATAACAAAGTTGCGAAACCATTTTGACGAACGGCAGCTTATAAATGCAGCTAAACGAAATTTGGAGATTTTGCAAATTGAAAGGTTTCGTTCACCAATCCAAATCTTCGGGTATACTGCAAAACTTTAGCGGAAACAACTGTTTGTATTACTACTGCTCAATATTTGTATGTTTTCCAAGACAAGTTCAAGAAATACATAAAGGTTTGTATTAGACATTTTTATAGTTTTGGGGTTCATGGTTTTAACCTATTGAATCTGTTGCGTTAATTTGTAGTTGGATATGAAAATAAAGAATAATCTATTAAAATATAACATCGCCTTAACCGCAATACTTTTCTGTCCATCAATAATTTTTTCACAGGCAGAAATCCCTGACACTATAATTTTTAAAGGAAATGAAAGAAGTTACCTTGATTTTACTTGTGAGGAACGAAAGAAATTAATTGAAATCATCTTAGAAGATGATACAGATGCATTAAAAAAGGCGGTCAATACAGTTACGGCAAATTATCATTTTGGTCATTTACAAAGTGTGAATAATTTAATATCTAACGGTGAGAAACACCTATCATTTTTCATCATTGGTAAATTCGATTTGATTTTAGATGATCTTCGAAATGGCAAAGACTTCTTTAATTTTGATGTTCAGGAATTTAATATTCATCAGCCAAACTTCAATTGTGGTCTAGTTGGACAAGATTTGTTAAGTAAATGGCAAAGTGCTTCAGAACGTGTTATTTATGATATTCAATATGCTGGCTTACGGCCTTCGGAAAAAGAATTGTTAATCTTCTATTGGAAGGCAATTTTGTTAACTATAGAGGATAAACCAAGCGAATTGATGACTTTAGTTAATGAATCTCAAGGATTATTAGTAAGAAGCTATGAAGAATGTGGATGTAAAGTTTTTCTTAATAGAATGTCAAGTATTAAGGTTTCTTTTTTTCCTAACCACACTGATTTTCTTGATTTTTCCATAGGACGTTATTTTTTAGGAGGGCAAATCACCGAGTATTTAAATTCAGGATTCTACTTTTCATTAGAGGCTGGATGTAAATGGAACAGATGGAGCCTTTCAGCAAGAATGAATATTGGAGATCTCGGAAATGGATCGAAACAACTTCAGGCAATCGAGCAGATAGATATCACAAGCAGTGATAGAGTGAGTCTGTTTTTGTTTTCCTTAAGGCCAAGTTTCTTAGCAATCAATTCAGACAAATTCTTGTTAAACACAATTTTTGGACTTAACGCGAGTAGTTTAAATAACATTCAGAATGAAACGGATACCATTGAAACTCCTGATTTCAATAGATTTCGATTAAATATTGATGCCGGACTTTCAATGTCCATTTTACTAGGAAAGGATGTTACAATGCATCCAACATTAGTCTATGGGAACAAAGATTTTAGCAATTATTATCTGCAAATTAATATGGGTTATATTCATAATCTTTTCTACCAACCAACACTTGTCTCTGGAAATTTGTTTCACTTATCAGTAGGATTGAGAATTGAATGGGGAATTCGTGGTCTTAACTTCAGACATCCAATGCAATTTCTGTAGTGTTCTGTGGCATCCAAGTAAATATAAACTTGTCGAATTTTATCTGAAATTGGAAACGAAAAAAGATTGAACATCAAACAGTTGTTGAATTCGCTCATGAAGAATTTCGAAAAGTTGCAGGTGCTAACAACTGCTTTGCGTAACGCTGGCATTTGTGTTTCTGAAGTCATCAAGTTGTTTGGAAGTCAGTGTTCTGTTGTTTGATACATTCGAATCCTGAAACCCTCGAAGCTAAAGTTTTCGGAGCGTTAACAATATTTTTTTGCTGTATTTCGTATTCAGAACTCAGACATGTATAAAAACCAAATCATTTTGGTTCATTTGTTTGGAAACATGTTTTTTTTTTAAGTTAACCTAGTTCATTAAGTTTTAATTGAAAAATAATTTAGCCACTCGATGTAGTTAAATGTATATTTGCAGTAAAATAACTCTTGTGAACACCAGAAAACTATTCAGGAAGTTAGATTTAGGCATTAATTTAATCGTGATTTTCATTGCTTTTCTTTTGCCATCATGCAATATTCAAAATCGGCGATATAATTCCGGCTTTTACGTTGAGCGAAATCACCAAATTGCACAATCGTTAATTCCAGTTAGAATAAGGGATACAGATTCTCGTTTAGCAAACACTCAACAAAAGAACATTGAAAAGCCCGATAGTTTTTTGGAAAACACATTGAGCGTTTCGCTGGAAAATACTGTTCAGCCCTTTGTAACGGAGAGAGCTTCCTCGCCTTTTACTATTCGTTCAGTGCAGACCCTGGCTTTAGCTGACTCCACTAAGCCTTGCCAAAAACTGATTATGAATAATGGGAATGAAATTAGTGCAATGATCCTGGAAATCAGTAGCACCGAAATTCGCTACAAGCGTTGCGAAAACCCCAGTGGTCCTGATTATGTGCTCCCGAAATCGCTCATTTTCTTAGTTCAGTATGCTGACGGGACCAATAAAATCATTAGTCCCAAACCCGCTCCAAAGTCTTACGATAAAGACCGTAGCGTAGAGCCCATGGGCGTTATAGGAAGTGTATTAGCCTTAGTGGGCGCCTTCGCTTTCGGAATTCCCCTCGGACTTGTAGCTATGGCACTCGGTAGTTTGAGCTTAGATAAAATAAAGAGAAATCCAGAAAAGCACAGGGGGAAAGGCTGGGCCATTGCCTCCATATCTCTAGGAGCGTTGAGCGCTTTAGGGGCATATATCGCCATCTTACTTATATTGTAATGCTTATGTTTGTTAGTAAAATAAATTTCCTTGTTGGTCTATTGGCCTTAGTAACCATTACATCAGCCATGGCGCAGAATGCTAGCGATACCTTAAGCATTGAGCGCGGTTTTTTCAAAAACCATTATTACCAAGGTGGTAAATCCATCAAACGAAAAGAATTTAATGCACTGCTTTCCAGCACTGAAGCTAGTCAAACCATTGCCGACGAAGCCTACAATGCTAGAATATTTGCTTTAAATACAGGCATCTTGGGTACGAGTGTATTCGTCTATTCCTTACACCAATACTTTTTCAATACGGGGTTTCCGACCAATTTGATGCCTGTTGGTACGGTTTTACTTTCCGCCACAATTCCACTGATAATCGTCAAAAGAATAAAAGTCAATAAGGCCATTCGCGTTTACAACCAAGGACTAAAACAAACAGGTTAGCCAAAACCAAACCCAATTCAAAGTCTCCTAGAAGACAAAAAGGGAAATATTAGGTTTTGATATTCAGAAGGATTTTTTCAACTCCAAGGATATTCAAACATGAATGTTTCACGGAATGGACCTTGGAATTAATGTGCCTTTTAAGAGGGAATTTCACATCTTGATTAAGTATTTCTATTCTCGTGTACACTTAAGCCAATAAATCTTATTGGTTGGAAGAGATTTAAGATTGATTTTTATCACACTTTATTGAAAAATAAATTATCCAAAATATTGGTTTGAGATAAAGCATAAGTTAGAAGGTATCCGATTATTTGTTTGAATAAGAGAAATTATTGCCTTGTTCATTTAAAATCAGCGATTTAGTAAATCAAACATGTTCACAATTTTATTAAAGTACTTCCGTTTCAAGTGAGTGTTTTTTCATAATCGCAATGGTTGACCAATTAATTATACTTTTTAAACCTAAAACCCAATACATGAAAACGTTCATTTCAACAATTGCATTTATCTTCTGCACATTCGTTGGTTTTTCTCAGAATGAGAGCGCTAACCTTGATAGTAAATTTCGATTTGGCTTCAATGTTGGAGCAAATTATTCATTTTTACAGTCATTAGAGTCTTTACCTCAGAATACAGAAATATATAATGGAGTAGGCGCTAAATTGGGAGTCTTCATGGACTATTCGATTTCGAAGAAATTTTTGTTCTCACCGAAAGCTGAGCTAGCATTTAACAAAAGTGGAGTGGACAGAAGAAATACAGACAATTCGATAACAACTTATAAGGTATTCCCGATTTCTTTAGACATCATGACCCATTTTGTTTACAAGATTGGAGAAAGCAAAACAGTTCCTTATTTACTTTTGGGCCCGAATTTAAGACTCCCAATAGGAAATAGACCTGTAACAAGTTCAGAGTTTAGTAATAGATCAGATTTAGCCATTGACTTTGGAATAGGGCTAGAAAACAGATTTAAAGATTTTGTTTTTGCACCCGAGATTCGATATTCCTTGGGGCTTTTAAACGTAAATGAGAATCCAACTTTTCAAACATTAAAATATCAGAATATATCGCTTGTCTTGAATTTTAAATAGTTAATAAAAGACTTAAAGCTTTTGTCTTAGTGGTGCTCATTCTTCTACCGTTTCAACTTTTTCGTTGATATCTTATGGCGGCAAATAGCTTAAGTCTCCAGACTTAAATAGAAGCCCAACGCTTTGAGCCATTGCATTTTTCTAGATTGATAAAGATTTGCCACAGTTTTCAATATAACCATTTTAAAAAGTTTGATTCTAGAAAGGAGCCATCTTTAGAATTCTAATTTTGGCTTTGTCGTAATGTTTTATACTTTGTTTTATTCTTTAGTGAATTAAAGCTTAACTCTTTTTCCGTTCAAATGTATCAACTCTAAACAGTATTAAAATGCATGAAAACGATAGCATTGATTGCTCGATTCGCCATTAATAATTAATTGCAAATTAAGTCTTCATTTAAATAGATAATTTTTATTCCATCCTACTTAAGCTGTCGCAAGTGTTTTGAAATTTCACTTGCTAAGATAATTAACTGAAATTCCAATCTAAAAACCAAGGTTGCTTGGTGGTCAATATCGATTTTAGTATTGTGTGCTTGTTTTAAATATGTACCTTGCTTAGGTAAACAATACTACGGATAACATTAGATTTCTCTGTGGTTTCATATATTTTTACATAACCGGAGAAATTATGTTAACAATTGATAACTATTTAGACAGCCACTATATACACAGAAGCAATTGGTTGAGAGCGGCTGTTTTGGGTGCAAATGATGGAATAATTTCTATATCCAGTCTTGCAATTGGAATTGCTGCAGCAAGCACATCCAGAGAACCGATTATTTTGGCTACAGTTGCTGGTCTTGTTGCCGGTGCATTGTCTATGGCTGCTGGCGAATATGTTTCGGTAAGTTCACAAACCGATACTGAAAAGGCAGATATTGAAAGAGAAAGAAAAGAGCTTAAGGAAATGCCAATTGAAGAGTTGAATATTCTAGCTCAAATTTATGAAAAGCGAGGATTGAAGAAAGAAACAGCAATGCAAGTTGCCATTGAACTAACAGAAAAAGATGCTTTAGGTACTCATATTAGAGATGAATTAGGTATCAACGAAATCAGTCAGGCCAATCCAATTCAAGCTTCAATTGCTTCAGGTGCGTCATTTAGTGTGGGAGGCTTGCTACCATTGTTGATCATTCTTTTTGCGCCAATCAAAGGAATGGAATACTGGTTATATGGATTTACCATTATTTTTCTTGTGATATTGGGAGCTACATCCGCTAAAACTGGTGGTTCAAACATCCTGAAAGCAATTCTTCGAGTAACCATTTGGGGCTCTTTGGCTATGGGAATATCTGCATTTGTAGGTTATCTGTTTGGTGTTAATGTTTAAACTTAATACCACCTGAAGTAAATTGAAACACTTAATCTTTTTAATAGGATCATACCAATTTCAATGAATAGATTTCTTTGATTGTTAGTTTTATTTATGGTTTAAACATAATTTAATGGTATCAATTGTTTCCTGATAATTATCCATTCGATAAGTATCTTAAGAATTTCGAAATCTTTGTAGGTTTATTAAATTTGATTGCTTTGACATGATATTTTGAAAACTAGTTTGTTCAAGGGCCTTATAGGATTAGTATGGGATTTTAATCGGATTGTAGTAAAATACTAAATGAATAGATTAAATGGATTTATTCGGTTTTCTTTAAATGTTTTACAATTGCGAAATAATATTAGTATTCGCCTTTAGTATGCTTGTTTCCTTTGTTTAAATGTTGGGATTTTACCTTGAAAATTTAATTATATTTACCGCCAATAAGAAAGAAATTATTGCATGCTTCACTTTTTCGTATCAGAAACCTTTGAGGAAATTTCCATTGAAGGTAAACTTAAAAAACGTTATGCCATATCTAATTATGGAAGACTCGTAAGTTTCAAAGAAGAACCAAGAGATGGGCGTTTTGTAAAAGGTACTAAAATAAATGGCTATAGAATTTTTCGTTATAAAATACGTGGCGAAGAGAACAAAGTAAAGTATAAGCACTATTTCTTTTATAAATTGGTGGCTGAGTATTTTCTCCCTATGGAATCAGAGGATCAAGTATATGTTCTACATCTCGATCGAAATCGTGCCAACGACCATGAAGACAATCTTCAATGGGCCACTAGAGCAGAGATGTTAGCACATGCTAAGGCAAGTCCGTATGTAATTGCTGCAAAGAAAAAACTCATAGAACACAAAATTAAATCAGACGGTAATAAGTTAACCGTTACTGAAGTCATGAGGTTAAAGAAGCAGTTGCTAGATCCCAATCGCAAAACTCGTTTAAAAATAATCGCCAAAAATTTCGGTGTGAGTGAAATGACATTGCACCGTATCAAAACAGGTGAAAACTGGGGTCATATTCAAGTATAGATATGTAGCTCTATCTTGCGGCTTTTATTAAGTTATGAATTGTTTGCGCTCAAATTTATTTACAGTGCATCTTTTGCTCATTTAATAGCTGCAGCTTAAATTAAGATGTAAATTATTTTGATCAGAAATTATTTGATTTATAGTTGAAGATATATTTTATATTATTGATTTTAAATATTTTCTTTAGATCACCTGTTTTAAGATATTTAGTGAAATTCTAAGTTTGTTCTTATTGCTTTATTACGCTTATTAAAATTACATTTTCTTACTAATGTATCCATCAATTGTTGAATTTGCTCAATGAAATACATTCTTTTTTTGTACTTTTTAACGGAATTTTAAATCCTGTTTTTGGGCAGGAAAATACCGTTGTCAATGGAGGAAGCGTCTCCAATGCTACTGGAAGCATTTCATATACCATCGGTCAAGTTTTCTACAGCAGTGCTGAAGGTGAGAATAGATCTATCAATCAAGGAGTTCAACAGTCCTACACTGCTGAAATCATCACTGGAATTTAATTAAAGGAAGTGACGCTTCAATTGTTTCCCAATCCTACCAATGAATTGGCGGTCCTGAAAGTAGAGCCTGAATTCATCGGTTTGTTAATCTTCTCTCTTTTCGATGAAGCTGGTCGTTTGATCCAAACATCTGCACTGAATAACTTCGAGAATCCTATTCAATTAAGTAGGAATTCCAGTGGTATTTATTTCCTGAATGTTCAGGATTCAAACCAAATCATCAAGTCATTTCGCATCATCAAAACGATAAAATAGGCCATGAGATATTCATTAAGATTTACCCTTGCAGTGCTTTTGTTTTCTATCAATATCACCCTTTTTTCCCAAGTTCCGCAGAAGTTATCTTATCAAGCAGTGATTCGCAATTCTGCCGATCAATTATTGAGCAATCAACAAGTGGGCGTGAGAGTGAGCATTTTGCAAGGAAATGCATCAGGCAGCACCGTGTTTTCTGAATTGCATACACCAACCACAAATGCCAACGGTTTGATTTCCCTTCAAATTGGAACTGGTTCAAACATCAGCGGAAGCATTGCAAGCATCAATTGGTCGAACGGGCCGTTTTTCATCAAAACTGAAACAGATCCACAAGGAGGTTCAAATTATACCATCATCGGAACCACTGAACTCATGAGTGTTCCTTATGCATTGTTCAGCACCAACTCCAACCTACCAGCAGGTTTAACAACCGGAGAAATGCTTTATTGGAATGGAAGTGCATGGGTCGCAGTTGCAGCGGGGGAGAACAATCAAACCTTAACATTTTGCAATGGCGTTCCAACTTGGGGGCCTTGTCCTTCGGGAACCATCAGTGTAACAGCATGCGACAGCTATGTTTGGGCGAACAATACTACTTCTGGAACTTACACGGGCAATTCAGTTGGAGGGATTACACCCACTTTAAATCTCACCATTACACCTAGTTCAACCAATACCACAACGGTGGATGCTACAGGCTCTTACACCTGGGCAAATATCGGTCAAACGTACACCACTTCAGGCACCTACACTGGAACTACAACCAATTGATTGACTGAAGTATTGGTGTTGACAATTTCCACATTGCCTGCCATCGGCCAACCTAATCAAGGTTGGATTTTAGCTTATATTTTACAAACAGGAGATCAAGGATACGATCCAAATGTTCCACACGGATTAATGACGACGCCTACTGACATTAGCGGCACCTTGCGCTGGGGCTGCGGAGGAACGTTGATCAGTGGTGCAGATTTAACTTCTTATGGAACAGGAGCTCAAAATTCATTGGATATCATCAATGGTTGTGGTTTAGCTGAAGCAGCAAGTGCTTGCCTGAATTTAGTTTACGGTTGTTACAATGATTGGTACTTGCATAGTCGTGATGAATTAACCATTCTATACCAAAACCGCGTAGCCATCGGCGGATTTGCCAATACCAATTTCGGTGGTGGGTTTGAGTATTATTGGAGTTCAACTGAGTATAACAACAATGCGAGTTTTGCTTGGGTGAGGGACTTTGGAACTGGCTACAATGGAAATGGAGGCAAGAATGGCTATTACAGAGTTCGAGCAGTTCGTACTTTTTAACCGCATTGCATGCATTGAAGGATGATGCGTGTTAGTGAAAGACAAACACACTTTTTCTTCTAATTCATTGTTGTTGATTAAATAATTGTTTGTTCTTCGATTATTTTATGCATCGATAAGAATAGGACTTTGTTTCGTCTTATTCAATTACTTTTCTTCTTTGAATGATGAAGGCTGTTTAATGTTAAAGTGTATTCTATAAATTATTAGCTATTTAAACCGCTGAATCAAATTTTGTTTGATTAAGTATTTGATTTTTTGGCGCAATTCAAAGTGTTTTATTTGAATTGTAATTGTGTTTTTTTCGAGTTAAAAAGAGTCTAATGTCCAGTAAATGCTAAAGTTAATGTAAGAATTGGCTTGATGGAATCGCTAGTGATGTTTCAATGATTCATCTCATTTCGTAATGATATAAGTGACATTATTCTTACATATTGCGAATAATGTTTTGCAATATTATTAGTTGCTTTGAAAAATGGCGTATTATTACAGATCAAAATCCAGTGCATGCGTCATAAAGGTCAAGTTAAGTTTGTTAATCCTAACAAAACTGATTTTTTCCCAACTTTAAAATCGAGAGTCGATCAGTATTTTACCGACAATAACATCAGTAAAAACGGAAACGCTACTTTGTATTTCAAGACATTTATACTCATTGGATTGTATTTGTTCCCTTATTTCTATTTGCCATTTTTCCCTGAAACTTCCCTTGGTGCGCAGTATTTGATTTGGATAATTGGCGGTTTTGGTCTTGCAGGTGTTGGTATGAGTGTAATGCATGATGCTATTCATGAGTCTTATTCTGCCAACAAGAAGATCAATAAACTAGTTGGATACTCCTTAAATTTACTTGGTGCATCTATCTTTAATTGGAAAAATCAGCACAACATCATGCATCATACCTACACCAATGTGTCGCCATTGGATGAAGATATTAATGACAAAGTGCTTCTGAAATTTTCACCGCATTCGAAAGTGAAATCGTTTCATAAACATCAATGGACGTTTGCAATTGCCTTCTATTCATTGCTGACAATTTATTGGATGGTTGCCAAGGATTTCATTCAATTTAATTTTCACATTCGCAAAGGAGTGAATAACCAGAGCAGGAGACAAAATTCAATTACGCTTCTCAAAATGATTGTTTTGAAGGTATGTTATTTTGGATTTATGTTGGTTATTCCAATTGCGTTCTTCAATGTATCAGGAATTCATTGGTTTCTAGGGTATATAACTATGCTCGCTGTTTCTGGTGTTATTTTGAGTTTGATTTTTCAATTGGCGCATACAGTTGAAGGGACATCTCACCCACAACCCAATAGCAAAGGCGAAATCGAAAACGATTGGGCGATACATCAATTGCAAACAACTGTAAATTTTTCACGAAACAATCCATTTATAAATTGGTATGTTGGAGGATTGAATTTTCAAGTTGAGCACCACTTGTTTCCAAGGATTTCGCATGTGCACTACAAGGCTATATCGCCCATTGTAAAGGCAACAGCTGAAGAATATGGCATCGATTATTTAGAAAATGAAACTTTTGTTGGCGCTGTCGGATCTCATGTTCGCCTACTGAAGAAACTGGGCATTAAAGAGCCTGTTTATCACTTGGCAATGGAATCGTAAATTCCTTTCTTAATTTTTTGTGCAATAATTTTCAATGTATTTTCTCTTTCGAATATTCTGCATATTTTAACTGTCCTTTACATTGGTTTAGTAACTGCATTGGTTTTATTCGAATCGAAGATCATGCACATGAAATATTTCTTTTCCATTATTATATCCTTGTTATTTTTTTCAGCTGATGGAATCTCTCAGATTTCCTTTGATAGCGCCTATGTTTCAAGGGTAGATTCTATATTACTTTCAAGAAGAGAAGTCAGATTTTATGATAAAGATTTAATTCAAAAACAGAAAGACGATACCGTAAAATTTAGATCGGTTGTTGGAAGATATAAGAATGGAGAAACTATAGATATTGCTTATTATTCGCTCTATGGTGATTGTGAAAGCACGGTATTTCATTTGTTTAATGATGAATTGGTTTTGATTGAATACATCATTTCAGATCCCGATGTCCACTCAGAAGGTCCCCCATCTAAAACTTATAGGTTCTATATGAGAAACAATGCCATAGTTTATCAATATGCTTTCGATTATTCAGGTGGACCAATACTTTGCAAGAGTTATTCAATAGATGACAAGGATTTTATTGGTGAATTCAATGCTTGCAAGTTGTTCCTTTCGAAATTGTAAATATGGATAGCGTGCAGGAATTATTTGTACCTGGGTTCTACATTGGTTGCTTGTCATTTCAGTCTTGCAAGTTATATTTGATCAATTCTAATGTCTTTAAAGAGAATAACTGTGAATTATTTGCTCGAACTTAAGAATTGAAACAATGATATCTTACATTGATAAAATATACAATTATATCGATACGCTAGATGCTGATACTTTGACTGTTTTGAATAGTATTTCAACAGTGAAAAAGTATAATAAGGGAGAGTTACTCTTAAGACAAAGTGAGATATGTAACAGAAGTTTTTTACTCATTGATGGAATTGCACGTAAATATTATTTAGACAATGGCAAAGAAATAACAACAGAGTTATATTTTGAAAAAGACCTAGCTGTATCCTTCGACAGTTATGCCTTGCAAAAGCCAAGTCGAGAAATTATAGAAGCATTAACAGATGTTACCGTTTCAGTAACAAATTACACTTCCTTTCAGAAAGCAAAGGCTAGTT
>CANHIS010000019.1 GCA_947460255.1 Bacteroidota bacterium | reverse complement strand
TTACAACCATTCGACAGCTTAATTATTCATAAAAGAATGAATTTAATTTTGGTGGAAGATACTGTCGATTTCGTTGAAATTGAAGCTGGAAATAATTTATTCGAAAACATTATAACCGAGAATAAATTCGGTACGCTCACCATAGAAAATACTAATAAATGCAATTGGGTAAGAAGTTACAAAACGCCTGTTAACATTTATTTACATTACACCCAACTTAACAAAATTGTTGTTTGGGGAAGTACGAATGTTACTGCAAATGATAGCTTAAGATTCAATTCACTTTCAATCGAAATGCGTGATGCAGCAGGTGATGTTAACCTTACATTTTCGAATAATGCAATATTCATTGCCCAACACACTGGTGCAAATGATGTCGTTTTACAAGGAAAAACTAAGAATTTAGTTGTTTACAGTTCCGATTTAGGCCATGGAGATTACCTAAAATTAAAAGCAGAAAATGTAATTGCAGAATCTAATTCTGTAGCAGATAATTATTTCAATGCCACCGAAACAATTCGACTTACGACTAGAAACATTGGGAGTTTGTATTATACTGGTGAAGCAGATGTCTTGTTATTAAATCGACAAGGCGAAGGAACAATATCAAGAATTTATTAGCATTAAATCTCTTTGAAAAAGAAATTTAATTGGCAATGGTGACAAATTAAAATTTAGATGAATGCACAAACCAATGATCAGGTAAATTGGGCAAATTGGGCATTACTTCGAACAAGCCGAAAACAGTAGAACCAGTTCCTGTCATGGCCGAATAAGAAGCCCCAAATTGTTTGAACAGAGACAATGCATCTTTAATTTCGACATACTTCAAACATGCAGGTTTTTCGAAGTCATTATATAAATTTCTATTCCATAACTCAATTGGGCCTGAAACAATCGTTTTCAAGTTTGTTGTATTGGGAATCGGCTGAATCATTCGAAATGCTTCAGCCGTTGATATATGTATTCCTGGATTAATCAAGACAAGATTCCAGCCTTTTAGATCCAAAGCAATAGGTTCCAGCACCTCTCCCCTACCTGTTACATAGCAAGGAGAATCATAGAGAAAAAATGGGCAATCGCTTCCTAGCTGTGTTGCTAAACTAAACAGTTGATTGGTATTCAATGCGTTATCCATCAATCGATTCAACAATCGAAGCATCCATGCCCCGTTAGATGAGCCGCCCCCCATGCCTGCGCCCATCGGGATGTTCTTGTGCAGATGAATCCTTATCCCCGGCAGGGAAACAAGCTCATTGTAAAGGTGAGCGGCCTTCAAGATCAAGTTATTTTTCTGATCTCCCGGAATTGGAACGCCTGAGGTTGAAAAAACCATTTCTCCGAATGGTATATTTTTATCGATAATTACCTCAAGTGCATCGTAAAGATTTACAGAAAGAAAGACGCTTTGGAGGTTATGAAAGCCATCAGCTCGCTTGCTAAGGATGTTCAAACCGAGGTTAATTTTGGCTTGTGGAAAAACAATCATTTACTATCTTCCTGATTATGTGTAACTTGAAAATTCACTTAGGCATTTTTGCACTTCGAAATTACGCTATCCAATTGAATGCGTAAATTGCGCCCCTTGTAAAAGATTGAAATATGACGTTTCTTGAATTCGAAAAACCAATCAGTGATCTGTTCGACCAATTGAAGGAAGCCCATGAATTGGCTGAAAAGAGTGGTGTTGACATGATTCCTGCCATCAGTGAACTTGAAAAAAAGATACAAGACACACGTAAAGCAATTTACAGTGATCTAACGCCTTGGCAGCGAGTTCAGGTGAGTCGTCATCCTGATCGGCCATATGCATTGTCGTACATCAACTATCTTACAGACGGCAATTTTCATGAGCTGCACGGTGATCGTACTGTGAAAGACGATAAAGCTATGATTGGCGGATTGGGCTGTGTAGATGGTAAATCGGTAATGTTTATCGGACAGCAAAAAGGCGCGAATACTAAACAACGTCAGTACCGTAATTTCGGAATGGCAAATCCTGAAGGATACCGTAAGGCGCTGAGATTAATGAAGTTAGCTGAGAAGTTTGATATTCCAGTAGTAACGGTAATTGATACACCAGGCGCATTTCCAGGATTAGAAGCAGAAGAACGTGGACAAGGCGAAGCGATTGCTCGTAACCTTTTCGAAATGACAAAGTTACGCGTTCCGATCATCTGTATTATTATTGGTGAAGGCGCTTCAGGTGGTGCTTTGGGAATTGGTATTGGAGACAAAGTACTTATGCTCGAAAACACTTGGTATTCAGTTATATCGCCAGAATCATGCTCGTCTATTTTATGGAGAAGTTGGGATTTTAAAGAAAAGGCGTCCACTTGTTTGAAGTTAACGGCCGAAGACATGATGAAAAACAAACTGATTGATGGTGTGATTCCTGAGCCGATCGGAGGAGCGCATACCAATTACAATGAGATATTCAAAACTGTTAAAACCGAAGTGGTTAAACATCTCGATAAACTAGCCAAGATTAAACCTGAAAAGCGCGTGGAAGCGAGAATAAAAAAGTTCTCGGAAATGGGCTCTTACTTGGAAAAATAATTTGCCATGCCGAACACCTGGTTCCGTTTTAAGCAATTTACGGTTCACCAGGACAAATGCGCCATGAAAGTGGGTACCGATGGCGTTTTACTTGGAGCTTGGGTAAAAACTAATTCTGCTAAATCAATTTTTGATTTCGGAACAGGAACTGGCTTGATATCATTGATGTTGGCTCAGAGAACCACAGCAAAAATTACAGGGTTCGAGTTTGATAAAGATGCAGCAAACCAAGCAAAAGAGAATGTTGAAGGTTCTCCTTGGGCATCAAGAATTAAGATTGTTCATGCCGATCTCTTTAATTGCACCGAACCAGCTGAAAAGGCTGATTTAATTGTATGCAATCCACCATTTCATGCAAGCCATGTTCTGCCCGACAATCAATCAAGAAAGCTTGCTCGACACCATGAAATGCCCTTAAAAAATTGGTTTGACAAAGCCTTTCAATGGAGCACAGATGATGGAGAGGCTGCATTTATTTTCCCATTTGATCGTTTCGAGGAGTTGCGAAATGAAATTTTGAGTGCAGGTTGGCATATCCGAAATCACACAGAAGTTGTTTCTACCGTCGGAAAAAAACCTGTGAGAAGCCTTGTAAGATTAAGTAAATTGCCCGTTTCCTTAGAAACCCAAAGGCTTCATATTGAAAACGGGCAACGTGGTATTTATCACGAAGATTTTATTGAAATCGCAAAACCCTTTTATCCAGCTTTGCCTGATTAATCATTTTACTTTTTCTTCATTGAAAAGGTGGTTGTTCCTTCAGTTTCGATAGGCATTTTAGTGCCGAACATAGAAACACTCCCTTTAACTTTTGTTACCTGTTTGTTTTGAATTGGCATTCCAGTTTTAGAATCAATCTTCACTTCCGAAGTTACGTCTCCACCTAATTCCATCATTTTCACCATCATAGCCATCATACCCTTGGCATCCTTGTTTACTTTCACCGTGCCGGAAGAAACCAAACTAGCAGAATTTTCATCAAGCTTTTTGAGGGTGTAAGTATTTTCCATTTTTATTGGATACGAAGTTGAAAGCCCCGTTGAAGAAGTCGTCCAAGTGGTTCCTTCTGTCGCTTTACCTTCAGGGAACACTACAAAAAAAGATTGAATTGCTGTTTTTTGCGACTCAATTGAAAACTGTTCACCCAGCATTTTCATCATTGGAACTTCCTTCACTAATTCTGCCATTGCTGTTTCAAATTCCTTTGATTGACAATCTAAAACTTCTCCCCTTTCATTCATTGTAAAATCGAATGGTTTGTTAACCAAAAGTTTAAGTGATTGCATTACATCTAAGGTTTCTTCAGACTGAACAGAATCTGCGTTATCAGTATCGATATGCATTTCATTGGGCTCAGGTGCCGACATTTTCATGTCTTGAACAGCACGGGTGTAAATGAGTCGCATTTTAAAAAGCTTATCAGAAGTAACTTCTTTCACTTCAATAGTTCCATATTGAATCATGTCGGTTACCATTTCAATCTTTTTCCCCATGCTGCTTTGGTCCATTTTGTTAGATGTTATCAATTCAAAATCGAAAACATCGCCTTTGTTCAATTGTACTTTCAAATTGGCTTTATCATCGGAGCATGCAATAAATGCAAGCGATAAGATAAACAAGAGAGGGAATACTTTTTTCATTTTAATTATAGATTAGAAAGCGAAATTAAAATTAAAATTATGAGCTTTTACAACTCCATAATTATTTTGATGAACCAATTCGTTATCGCGCTAAATAAAACAATTCAATTCAACTGCTTTATTTAGCAATTAGTGTTTTGAATATTTTTCAATAAATTGTAGAGTTGAATTTTCGAGCAATTGTCCGGAAGGCCCAAACATCGGATATTCGAAGCTGTGCGAAGCCCAACTCAATTCGATAAATTGACATTCATTTCCTAAAGAAACCCATTTTTTAAATAGGCGCTGTGATTGATCTACAGCCACAATATTGTCCATTTTTCCGTGCATTAAAAGAAGTGGTGGCGAATTTCGCTTTAATTGGAATAGCGGAGATATTGATGAGTCTGAAGCAACTCCTTGGTAATTATTTTTCAAGGTATTGATATCCGAAATACTGCTAAAAGTAGTGGTGAAATCGGAGATTGGATAAAGCGCAATTATTCCTTTCACATTTGTCTCGGGATGGAGAAGTGCAGTAGATAAACCCAAAGTTCCACCTGCAGATGATCCCGCAATAAATATAGAATTGGTGTCTATGTTTTTTGCAGATAAAGAAGCTTTCAAATCATGGATAGTAGCAGCAATCTCATTAATCTGTGAGGGAAATTTGTGATCAGGAGTGAGCGGATAAGCCACAGAAACCACTGCAATTCCTTGGTCGCAAATTGTTGAAGCCCAACCATGCATCCAAGCGGGCGTTCCTTGATAAAACCCTCCGCCATGCAGCAAAAACAACACTGGAATTTTGCTTCCAGATTTCTGGGGAAGATATATGAGTGATTTTAAAGTCGAGTTTCTAGGTGAAACGAATTCGGATGGAACTGTACTTTCAACCTTCCCCATTAACCACTTCGTAAAATCGAAGGTCAAATTGTATTTACTAGTTGAATCGTGAAAGAATTCTTGGTGAAGCTTCCCACTTTTAATCAAAGGCAAACTTAAAAGCACTGAAGATGAAAGCGGTAGAATGAATAGCCATGCACCAAGATTTAAATTTCTCCAAGCGGGCCAAGCCATTAAAACAAGAGAAATCATCCAAGCAAAACGCCCGTTCTCTACAGCATGAAGATTAAGCCAAATTAGCTCCTCGTAAGGAAGCATAACAACGGTTAAACCGCTGTAGAGTAATAAAAACAAAGCGGCCAGACACCATAAGATGCCTGGCCACTTTCTACCGGTAAAACCGGAAACAAAAATCATTTCACTTCGATCGTCTGACGTGCGCCATTTGCACCTGCTTCAGGTGGGCAGTGGTTTTCAATTTGCGGAGTAGTACCGTGCAAACTGATCACGTAAGTACCTGGAAACTCGTAAGCATGTTCGACTGAAGCTGTGCGAGTTACAGTGTCTTTTCCATCACCGAAATTCCAGTGATATAAGTCGATGCCTTCACTGCAAGACCCGTTAATTGTAACGCGGGAACCGGCAGCTGGCTCACGATCCGAAACAGTGAAGCAATAACGTTCAACCTCGCTTTCGCAGGAAGATAGGGCAAGGCCGATAAATATTAAGCCTGCTGGGATTAAGAATTTGTTACGCATAGTTCTGTTAGATTGTTGTTCAAATATAGTAAAACTGTTTTTGTAGAAATTTATTTTACAATGATCATTCCAAAATATTTATTGAAAAACAACAAATCAATCACGAAAGGAAATCTCTCTTCATTCAATCGAATATCGTTATTTAAAGAATCTGCAAGCCTCAACGGCCCTTTTCCAACGAAAGTAAAATTCATCAGAGGCGTGATTTGAAAGATTAGGGTAAAATACCTTATCATCCAATCTCAATGCTCGGATCTCATCGAGATCTTTCCAAACACCAACATGAAGACCTGCTAAAAATGCAGCTCCTATTGCAGTAGACTCAGTATTCTCTGGTCGATTTACCTTGCATTGCAATTGATCAGCTTGAAATTGCATCAACAGATTATTCATTGCAGCACCTCCATCTACTCGAATTTCGGTGATTGGCAATTGAGCTTCTTGTTGCATAAGTTGCATCACATCTCTTGTTTGGTATGCCATCGATTCCAGCACAGCCCGTGTGAGATGTGCTTTATTGCTTCCACGCGTAAGTCCGAAAAAAGCTCCACGCGCTTCTTGATCCCAGTAAGGAGCGCCTAAACCTACAAAAGCTGGCACGAAATACACTCCACCGTTGTCGTCGACGCTGCTAGCAATTTTTTCGCTATCGAATGCAGTGGGCAAAAAACCAAGTTGATCTCGAATCCATTGAACCGCAGAACCTGCTACAAAGACGCTTCCTTCAAGAGCATAAGTAGTTTTCCCGTTGATTTTCCAAGCGACCGTTGTGAGTAGGCCGTTATTGCTGATCACAGGCGTATCGCCAATGTTCATCAACATGAAACATCCTGTACCGTAAGTATTTTTCACAAGACCAGGATTGAAACATGTTTGTCCGAAAAGAGCTGCTTGCTGATCGCCTGCAACGCCAGAAATAGGAAGATGGATTCCGCAAATTTGAGGATCTGTAAAACCAAAATCTGAACAGCTATCCTGCACAATGGGCAGCAAACTTTTAGGGATATTAAATGCAGCCAAAAGCTCTTCATCCCAACACATATTATGAATGTTGAAAATCATTGTTCTGCTGGCGTTGGAGACATCCGTTGCATGAATTTTCCCGCCACTCAATTTCCACATCAACCAAGTGTCTATTGTACCAAAAAGCAATTCGCCGTTTTGTGCTTTTTGCGAAACACCATGAACATTCTCTAGTATCCACGAGATTTTTCCAGCTGAGAAGTAAGCATCAGGAACCAACCCCGTCTTTTGGTGAATATAGGAGGTGCCTAATTGAGCACACCATTTTTTGATAATCTCGTCCGACTGCCGACTTTGCCAAACAATTGCAGGATAAACAGGCAAACCTGTTGCTTTGTCCCAAATTACAGTAGTTTCACGCTGGTTGGTGATGCCAATAGAGACAATATCGGCAACTTGAATGTTTGAAAGTTTGATGCAATTATTGATGGACTGCAGAATAGTTTCGAAAATTTCGATCGGATCGTGCAAAACATAACCGGGCTGAGGGAAGTGTTGCTGAAATTCCTGTTGGGCAGATGAAACTACTTTTCCATGCTGGTCAACAAGAATAACTCGAGAACTTGTTGTGCCTTGATCGATGGATAAAACATACTTCATAGTAACATTTTGGGAGCGACAAGTAATGAAAAATCTCGCTAAATTGAATTCGATGAAACCAAATATCCAAAGGAATTATGCCTTATACTTTAAATTGGGATGGTTGAAATTTAAGTTGGAAATTTCCAAGGCACTACATCCAACCTGTCGAAGAGAGTAATTAAATTAGCCACATGGCAAATACAACACAGTTGAAGTGCAAGGCTTGTGGAGAATGGAATAAATATTCCTCTGCATTGCAACTTTGTGAAACATGCAAAAAGCCATTGATCGAAATTTCGGAAGCTGACGTCTTAAGTTTAGAACGAAGAAAATCCACCGGTGAAATTAAAATAGCAATAAATCCTGGAGATTCATTTATTAAACGAAATGCAAAACATGTATTTAATTTTGTTCAAGTTATCTTCTTGGCAATTTTAAGCTTTTTCTTATGGTTATTCGCTGCAGGACCAGGATAGTTAAATGTATTGCTGGTATTCTTGCATTATTTCCGATTTGGTTTTACTTGTTTCTGTTTGTATTCATAAATAATCGATATTCAATTAGGCCAAGTGAAATACCATTTATCGATGGTTACTTGAATGACTTGCTGTGCTTACCAATTCTGCTTCAATTGGTTCAAGTTTGTATGAAGCTAATCGTGAATAAAAAATACGTGCTTAGTTTATTTCAAACTTTAGTGGCTATAGTTTACTGCTCAGTCTTGTTCGAGATTATTCTGCCGAAATACTCCAATCATTACATTTCAGATATCTATGATGCAATATGCTATTTATTAGGAGGTTTAGTTTGGAAATTCCTGCTAAATACATATTCAATAAAACACTATGATCCTTCCTGAAATGAAAGATGAATCAAGAATTGACAAGTGCTTCTTAAGAAGTTGTTTTTCAAATCACTAACAACATGATTTAAATCAATCGCGTTTTGTGAGATTTAATTTAATCGTGCTTTTTGAATCTGGTTTTCTTACGTTCAAAATATATTCTCCATCTTTCAAAAAAGCAGCGTCGCAGGCTATATTGTGCATGCCTGGTAACAATGCAATTTTTTGAGTAGGTAAAACTTTATATCCTCTTGAATCTGTTAATTCGAGAACGTATGTTTCTTGCTCTTTCACATAGAGCTGCACATTTATTCGTTCGAAAAACGGATTTGGCCAAGATGAAACTCGAACACCTGGCACAAAATAATCTTGTTCAAATTCTGTATCGAATGACCCTGCAAAAGAAGAAGTCGGTACGATATAAAAAGCAGCTTTTTCTTGTGCATCCTTCTTTTTCACGAAAGATTCTGCAGCTTTTCTTTGCTCTTCGAAAATGTCCTTTTCAATATCTGTTTGGGCTGTTTGAGCTGAAAGTACTACAGGAAATAAAGAGACTAAAAGCCAAATGAACTTTAGCATGTTTGGAAGTTTTGTGATGTGCCAAAAGTCAATATTCAACAACAAAACTTAAATCAAATGCTTCGTAAGCTTCAGCATATGTAACATCTAACACATTGAAAACTTAATTCTCACATGTAATTCAAGAAAACAAGCATCTAATAACAAAATTGCACCATTTTTTCATGTAAGAATTTGATTTGAAACGTAAATCTGAGTCGGATTAGTGAATTACTATTGAACGAATATCTCGTTCAGAGCTTGATTTCTAACGCACAAAAGCTCACAAATCCTCGCTAAACTTCTTGAAGTGTTCCAAAAAAATCTATTTTCGGCCTTAAATTAACACATAACTATGTACTTTTTATTGTTGAGTATTTTAACATCGGCTGCAATTATGATTGTATTTAAACTGTTCGATCGGTTTAAGGTAAACACATCCGATGCTATCGTGATCAATTATTGGGTAGCTGCAGCACTCAGTTTTGGGCTCGACTCTAGTGGTGTTGTTTTCAGCGATTCGCCCAATCAACCATGGTTTTATAATGCAATTTTCATGGGTGTTTTATTTATCACTCTGTTTAATATCATAGGGATAAGTGCCCAAAAAATTGGAGTTTCAGTTACTACTGTAGCCAACAAAATGTCGCTGATTGTTCCTGTACTTTTCGCCGTTATTGTACTCAATGAATCGCTCAATTTTATAAAAATCTCAGGAATTATTGTGGCTATGCTTGCAGTAATTCTTACCTCAAAGAACTCCGATAAACAAGGAATAGATAAGCGTTACGCATTATTTCCATTAATCGTTTTTGCAGGAAGTGGTTTCATCGATGCATTTTTCAAATACAATGAGGTCTATACATTAGGCAAAAATGGTCTCGAACCTTTTACAGGCTGGATTTTTTTAACAGCCAGCGCAATTGGATTGGTGATCTTAATTATTAAATGGCTTAAAAGCAAACAACTACCATCCTTCAAAGCCTTGCTTGGAGGACTCGCACTCGGAATTCCAAATTATTTTTCAGTATACTTTCTGCTGAAAGCTTTGTCGATGAAGAACCTTGAAAGCTCGGTGGTAATCCCTGTAAATAATATGGCTATCGTGGCGATTGGTGCCATTGCAGGTGTTTTCTTTTTCAAGGAAAAGATGAACAAAACAAATCTTATCGGCATAGTGCTATGCTTTATTGCGATTGCGTTGATTGCTTTTTCTGACCAAATCGGATAGCATTTTATGCAAACGGATACCTATAAAACCATTCTAACCGATGCAGAAGGAACTTTCAGAGACCGGGGAAGTAAGTTTATCGGATATGCATTTGAAGTATCTGATGAGGAGCAAGTAAAAACCAAGCTCCAAGTAGTTAAGAAGTTACATCCATCAGCACGACATTTTTGTTATGCTTATCGAATAGACCCATTACAAGAAAAATGGCGAGCCAATGATGATGGCGAGCCATCCTCGTCTGCCGGCAAGCCCATTCTCAATCAAATGAAATCGGTGGGTGTGATGAATTGTTTGGTGGTTGTTGTGCGCTATTTCGGCGGTACTTTATTGGGGGTTCCTGGCCTTATTCATGCATACAGAGAAGCTGCTGCAATTGCACTCGAAAATGCGAAAACCCAAAACAAACGCATCACAATCGGTGTTGAAGTTCATTGTCCATTTGCTGAATCGGGTGAACTCATGAAAATAATCAAAAAACTTCAGGTGAATTACTTGCTTGGTTCAACTGCCGAAAACTTTGTACTTCATGTCGAAGTACCACATTCTGAGATAGATTCACTCATCCAAAATGTGGAAGAAAAAGGTTGGACAGTTCAAAAGGCTTAACTCATCAATTCATCAAACTGTGTATATTCGCGCATCATTCAAGTTGCATGTATATTCTCAAAATTAAAGGCAAGGCTAAAATTCCTGATTATATCCAGATCAGAGACGATGATTTCACACTGAAAGCTTATTTCAGAGTGGATCGTCCAGAAAAATCTCTAGATAAAATTGGTTTAGGTGATCGTATGGAAGAATTCCTCAAGTTGATACAAGAAATGCCTTTTGGAAAAGTGATTAAAATTGAATCATAATGGATGCTGAAGTCTTAATTTCTTTGCGAAATGTTGCTATTTTTCAGAATGATAGCCTCGTGCTCGACCAAATAAATATTGAAATCCGGAAAGGTGAGTTCGTTTATTTAATTGGAAAAACAGGTTCAGGGAAAAGTAGTTTAATGCGCACATTATACGCTGATTTACCACTAGCCAATGGTGAAGCAGATATTGCAGGATTTAACCTAAAAGAAATCAGCAACAAGGAAATTCCATTTTTACGTAGAAAACTAGGTATTATTTTTCAGGATTTTCAATTGTTAATGGACCGCAATGTGGAGCAAAATCTTCGTTTTGTTCTGCAATCTACAGGTTGGAAAAACGAGGTAGAAATAAGCGGCCAAATTGATGAAGTGCTTCAAAAAACTGGTTTAAATACTAAAAAGCACAAAATGCCGCATCAATTGTCGGGTGGCGAACAGCAACGTTTAGGTATTGCTCGAGCATTGATGAATGATCCAGAGATTATTCTTGCCGATGAACCATCAGGAAATTTAGATCCCGAAACCACTGCCGAAATTTTACAATTGTTGCTTGATATTGCCGCGACCGGAAGGGCTGTACTTGTTGCCACACACGATTTAACCTTGTTCGAATTGCATCGTGCAAGAACGCTGAAGTGTGACGGTGGTTCAATTCTAGATTCAGACCTTCTTTAAACGATGCTTTCTGTGCTTATTCCTGTTTACAGGGTTGATGTTACTCAACTTGTTTTAGACTTGCATGCACAGTGCAAACGGCTCAATATTTCATTTGAAATTTGCCTACGTGATGACCATTCGGATGACATGTTTCGAAACATCAATCGGCAATTGGCATTGAATTTTGAAGAAGTAAAATACTCCGAAAACCCTGCTAATCTTGGCCGATCAATTTCACGAAATCTGCTTATTCAAGACGCTCAATACGAATGGATGTATTTTTTAGATTGCGATAGCGATGTTAGCCAAAATCCAAATTTAATCTTACATTTTTGGCAGCAGAAAGACGAAAACACATTGCTCAGTGGAGGAAGAATTTATCAATCAAATCCACCTGTAAATAATAGCTTTTATCTTCACTGGCTTTGGGGTTCGGCACGTGAACTGATCAGCGCGCCAATCCGGATGCGCGACCCGATAAACCATTTTTTATCGAACAATTTTATTTTACATCAGAATATTACCGAGAGGGTAAATTTTGATGCCCAAATAAAAGGTTATGGCTATGAAGACACCTTATTTGCTGCAGATGTTGTGGCAACAGGATTTAAAATAAAACACATCGAAAATCCTTTGATCCATGCGGGGTTAGATCCTACCGATCTGTTTCTTGGAAAGATCGAAGAGTCATTAATCAACCTGAAAAAGATAGAAGAAATTTGTTTGAAAAGAAACATTCCCAATCCCCTAAAAAGCAAATTAATAAGTACTTGGAAAGCTACAAGAAATTGGATGCCACCAAGGTTAACGAAGTTATTTCTTCCTTTGTTAAAGAAGAAACTAGGTGGCAGAAATCCGAAATTATTACTCTTCGATTTATATCGGCTTTTTTATTTGCTCAGTTTGCCCCGTAAATAGCAAAATCTATTGCAGATTTTCTAAATTAACGGCATGCATTTTTTCATCTATAACGCATCCGCCGGTTCCGGCAAAACATACACACTTGTAAAGGAATATCTCAAAATGGCAATGGCCGGGCATGGTCCAGATGCCTTCCGGAAAATCCTTGCAATGACTTTTACCAACAAGGCAGCATCCGAAATGAAGGAACGTGTGCTTTCGATGTTGGAAAAATTGCATCTTCAAGATCCGTCCACTGCAGATTTATTGCAGTCGCTGCAAAGTGAAACAGGTTTAACAGCTAGAGAAATCCAACTGAAAGCCGACGAAATGCTGCGAGCAATTCTACACAATTATGCCGATTTTTCAATAGGCACCATCGATAGTTTCATGCACCGTGTGGTGAGAACATTCGCGTATGATTTACATCTTCCAGTGACGTTTTCGGTTGAATTGCAAAAAGAAAATTTGATCCAGCAAGCTGTTGATGACCTCATTGATCAAGCTGGAGAAAATCCTGAGATTACCAAAATACTTAAAGGCTTCACTGAGTTTTACACCGATGAAGAAAAGGGCTTTGACATCCGCAGGGAACTTACCGAAACAGCAAACGATTTATTGGATGATCAAAAAGCGGAAGCCATACGATTGCTTGCGGAAATTCCACCCGGTGATTATATTAAACTCCGAAACGAATTTCAAAAAACAATTCTCCGTTATGAAGAGAAAATGCGCGCCATTGGCGAAAGCGCAATGCAACTGCTCAGCCAGCACAATATCGAAGCAAAGGCTTTAGCAAATGGCAAAAACGGTGTGTTTGGCACCTTTAAAAAAGCAAGTGAATTTGGAATAAACTTCAAAGACAAAATTGAACTTGGAGCCAATGTGGCTAAAACAATCGAATCGGATAAATGGTCTAGTGGAACTGCAACGGCAGCCGAAAAAGCAACGATTGAATCCATTCAAGACCAACTTTTTAAGGCCATTGAGCAAATTTTAATTCTGCAAGCCAAAGAGGGAAAAGATTACCAGCTTATTTCAATGATCAAAGATTCACTTTTCACCATGGCACTAATGAGCGAATTGTCGAACATGATCGATAAGATTCGGAAAGAACAACACCTGCTTCACATTTCGGAATTTAACAGACGAGTTGCAGAAATTGTATTTCATGAACCAGCACCCTTTATCTTCGAACGTCTAGGCGAAAAGTATCAACATTACCTCATCGATGAATTTCAAGACACATCGGTTTTGCAGTGGCAGAATTTGCTTCCATTGATTCAAAATGGATTGTCAACCGAATCTGCATCGCTAGTTGTGGGAGATGGTAAACAAGCGATTTACCGTTTCAGAGGCGGAGACGTGGAGCAATTTATCCGCCTGCCGGAACCTTATCCATACAACCTCTCGCCAATTCAACTTGAGCGATACACCTTACTTAAAGCCAACCAGAAAAAACTTCCATTGGAAACCAATTTCAGGTCATTGCCCGAAATTACCAACTGGAACAATCAGATTTACAAATCGTTAGCTGAGAATTGGCTCACCGGCGATTTTCAAGATGTGTACAAGGGTCTCAACCAGAACAGTCCAGCAAGTAAATCTGGAGGGTTTGTTTCGGTTGAATTTTTATCGCCTGATGAGGAGAACGACTTAGATAAAAACGATGTTCAAGTGCACCGAATTCTGGAAATTATCCGAGAATTGGTTGGGCAAAAGAAATTCGAATTCAGCGATATTGCCATACTAACACGCAACAATAAAAGCGGCAGTTTGATTGCCAACAGCTTGATTGCAGAAGAAATTCCAGTGATTTCAAATGAATCTTTGTTGGTTGCATCTTCCGCAGAAGTGCAGATGTTACTCGCTTGGTTGCGCGTATTGGCAGATCAGAATACATCGGTAAATCTGTTTCATGTTTGCAGCTATTTAGTTGAACGTGATAGGCTTCCATTCAAGAATCTACCCGATTTAATACAGCAATGTAAAATGATTGAGGCCGATGTTGTGAAATTATTGGCTTCGGTGAACATCCATTTAAATACCGAAAAACTACGTGCATCGTCACTTCCTGAAGCATGCCACTCAATTAGTCGCGCCTTTGGGTTTCACTTGCAATCGAATCCGTTTCTTCAGTTTTTTATGGAAGCCGTTTGGTTTGCTACCGATCAGGTTACACCCGACATTCCATCGTTCCTTGAATATTGGGAAGAAAAAGAAACCAAACTCAGCATCACTTTACCTCAAAGTGCAAATGCTGTGAGGATCATGACGATTCACAAATCGAAAGGTCTACAGTTTCCAGTGGTTATTTTTCCATTTGCAATGAACGAACGAAAACAGAACTCTTACGAATGGGTAAGTGATGCAAATAGACTACCGGCAGGACTTCCGTCGGCAAGATTAAATATTGGCAAGAAGCTCGACAACACAGTCTTTGCCGACTTACTTGAACTGGAAAACAACCGTTACAACCTCGATTTGATCAACTTGATGTACGTGGCCACTACCCGTCCAGAGTCGGCTTTATATATTTTAACGGAAGACAAAGAAGTAAAGCCAAAGAAAGACAAAGAGGCGAAAGATCCTGCAGGTTGGGGCAATTTTCTCAGTCATTTTTGTAAGACACAAAACACTGACAAACAGGACGATAATGGACGATTTATTTGGGGTGAAGAAGCTTTCACCAATACCAAGAATAAAGAGGAAAAGCCGGCAGAAAAATCTGTGCTCATAAAGTATTCCATCGGAGCTTGGCAAGACAAGATCAATATTCACCGAGAAGCCAATTTGTTATGGGATCCTGAAGATCCATCGGAGGCAGTGCGTTTAGGGAAATTGGTCCACCTTGCACTTTCATGGATCAATACGATCGATGATCTTTCGATGGCACATTTGCGTTTGTTGGAGGATGGACTGTGCACAGAATCAGAAGCATCTGAAATCGTGCAACAAATGAAATCGCTTTTAACTCTTCCAGAAATGGAACCTTGTTTCAAATCAACAAACAAAAAATACGCTGAAAGAACCTTGATACTCGCAGATGGCACATTGTTGCGTCCCGACCGTGTGGTAGAAACAGAAAATGAAACCATCGTGGTGGATTATAAAACCGGAAAATCGAAAAGTGCGCATCGAAAACAAGTGGAAGGTTACATGAACATTCTCCATGAAATGGGCAAAAAATCGTTGAAGGGCTACGTTGTGTACCTGCACGAAAAGCCCTTGATTGAAGAGGTATCCATCTGAAATTCATTGATTTAATTTAACAATCGGCACCTTAAATGGTACGCGTTCAACAACAAGGATTTCTTTCTACTTTACCAACTCAATTCAAACTGAACAAATTCATCCTATGGAAAGATTTACCGGATTACTTGGAATGATTCTGATTCTTGGAATCGCCTATCTTTTCTCCAATAACCGAAAGGCAATTAACTACCGATTGGTTGTAAGCGGAATTTCTCTTCAAATCGTCATCGCCATTTTAGTTCTTCGAATTCCACCAGTAACTCGCTTTTTTCAAACAATTGGGCACGGCATGGAAAAAATCGAAGAATTTGCCCGTAAAGGTGCTTCTTTTGTTTATGGAGGCATTGGTGTTCAGCAAGTTGACGGCTCCATCGGCAACTTTATGGCTGGTGGTTTTGTGTTTGCTTTCAACGTTACGGCCACTATAATTTTGGTATGTGTGTTGGTGGCGATTTTATATCACCTAAATATAATGCAACGTGTGGTTTCGATTATTGCTCGCGCCATGAATGCAGTGATGAAAGTGAGTGGTGCAGAAGCTTTGAGCAACGTTGCCAGTGCGTTTGTTGGTCAGGTTGAAGCGCAAGTAATGATCAGACCTTATTTGAAAGGGATGACCAAAAGCGAGCTACTCGCCTCAATGACAGGCTCTTTGGCGTGTATTGCAGGTGGAATCCTAGTTGTATATGTGAATATGGGCGCCAAAGCAGGACTCGATTTAGCTCCCAAATTAATTGCCGCAAGTTTGATGGCAGCTCCCGGAGCGCTCGTAATTGCGAAAATCCTCTATCCTGAAACGGAAGAAAGTGAAACCATGGGCAAGGTAAAACTCAATGTAAAAAGCCATTATGTGAATGTGATCGACGCGATTTCACACGGCGCCGGCGATGGTTTCAAGATTGCCATGAATGTAATCGCCATGTTGATCGGTTTCATTGCACTCATCACTATGATCGACTGGATTTTGATTCACGTTGGACACATCTTTAATCCTGAATTTAACCTATCCCTCGACTGGATTTTCGGTAAAATATTTTATCCGATGGCTTGGGCAATGGGAGTTCCAGCACAAGACGTAAATTCTGTAGCCACCTTATTAGGACAAAAACTTACCGTAAATGAATTTGTGGCTTTCCAAAATTTAGCCAATAAAACTGTACCAATTGTTACCGAAAAAGGCTTGCTGATTTGCTCAATTGCCATTTGTGGTTTCGCGAATTTCTCTTCAGTTGGTATGCAAATCGGAGGCATTGGAGAACTCGCGCCCGAACGCCGTGCAGACCTTGCTCGCTTAGGACTTAAAGCTTTAATGGCTGGAACATTAGCATCTTACATGTCGGCTTGCCTCGCAGGAATGATTATTGGCTAAGTAATTTAAGCTTATCGATTTAAATTTCCCCTGGAAAAGTAGCCTGCAATTGCTTGAAGCTATTTGTTTCAGTCGCGGCTTTTGTTGTAAAGTGTTAGCAGCATTTCGGCAGCAGTTGCCACGGGAAGCTCCAGCGAAGAAACTTGATCACTTGTAAACTCAAATTGATTCGCGACATCAGGATGTTGTAAAAATCGATTCCACAATTCTTCTCTGAGATAATCGTGCAGCCAATATTTTAGTTGATCGAGGCGGTGTTTTTCAAAATAACCGTTGGCCAAGGTGTGCTCTTGGAATTTTCTGATTTGCTCCCAAGCTTCAGACAATCCAGTTTTTTCGAGTGCCGAACACAGCTGAGCTTGGGCAGTCCAACCACTCGCTTTTTCGGGCATCAAATGGAAGGCACGTGACATATCTTGTCGTGCAGCTTTGGCCATGGGTAGATTGTTTCCATCAGCTTTGTTCACCAATACCAAATCTGCCAGTTCGGTGATTCCACGCTTAATGCCTTGTAGCTCATCACCAGTTCCTGCAACCGAAATCAACACAAATACATCAACCATCGAATGCACTGCCGTTTCGTTTTGTCCAACGCCAACAGTTTCAACCAAAATCACATCAAATCCTGCAGCTTCGCAGAGATAGATGGATTCCCTGGTTTTTCGCGCAACTCCACCTAAGTTTCCAGAACTCGGACTAGGTCTTATAAATGCATCCTTGCGTGCAGCAAGCTCGTTCATTCGGGTTTTATCGCCTAGAATACTGCCTTTCCCAGTTTCAGAACTTGGGTCAACTGCCAACACTGCTACACGATGCCCTTTCTCACACAACCAAACTCCAAATGCTTCAATGAAAGTACTTTTCCCTGCACCAGGCACTCCGCTAATTCCGATTCTAATAGATTTTCCTGCGTGCGACTGAACGATCGATAAAATTTGCTGTGCTTTATTTCTATCGGCAGCTGCAGAACTTTCTGTAAGCGTGATGCATTGCGACAGAACAGCGCGATTTCCACTCAAAAGTTCGGTGGCAAGTTGCGCAGGCTGAAGGTTTTTCGACCTCACCGACTGAATGTCGCGAATAGCTTGTTGGTGACGGTCTGCCTTTTTCATGGTTTAGATTAGTTGCTCATCCGAAAAGCTAAAGTATCCTGATTCTCCGATGATAATATGATCCAACACACGAATGTCCATCCATGTTGAAGCTTGCACCACATTTTTTGTGAGACGAATATCGGCATCACTGGGCTTCAAGTTTCCAGAAGGGTGATTGTGAAACAGTGCGATGGATGTGGCGTTCATTTCCAAGGCAAACCGAAGCATGATGCGCACATCGGCAACAGTGCTTGTGATTCCTCCAGAAGAAATCCTGCGGCAACCAGTTATTCGGTTAGATTGGTTAAGTGAGGCTACCCAAAATTCCTCATGCCCAAGATGGGCAATTCGAAAATCCATGTGTCGATAAAGATCGGTGGAGCATTTCACTAATGGCCTTGGCTCTACATCGGCGCCTTGCCGTCTACGTCCCAATTCGAGCGCAGCAGTAATGATGATACTCCGTGCTTCGCCAATACCACGAATTTCGCGCAGCTGGTAACCTGGAATCTTCGAAAGCTCTATCAAATTGTTTCCTGCACGATGCAATACCATTCTGGCCAAATCGAGGGCGCTGTTTTGGCGAGTTCCTGATCCAATCAATATGGCTAGAAGTTCGGCATCCGAAAGCGCAGAAGCTCCCTTTTGATTGAGTTTTTCGCGCGGACGATCATCTTCATTCCAATTTCTTATCGGACGAAACTCATCATTTTCCATGATTCATATAAGCTGGAAGGGTGCCTTCATATGCTTGTACAAATTCACCAATCGTTCCGAATGATTCTTCATCCACCAAAATTTCACCGCCAGTAACTTCACCAAGAAGTGTGAAATTGGCTTCCGAAAGAGCCATAAATTCGTTGAATGCTTCCAGTTTATCTGCCGATACACTAACAATCACGCGGCCTTGAGCCTCACCAAACAAGAAACCATCTTTGCGGAATTGATCATCTGTTTGAATCGAAAATCCTTTGTTGTGAAGGAATCCAGATTCTGCAAGCGCCACAAACAAACCGCCGTCAGAAACATCATGTGCAGAAACGATCAACTCATTGGCAATCAAACCAGAAACTGCGGTATGCATCACCATTTCCTCATCTAAATCGAATGCTGGCGCTGGACTCAGCTTCACATTGTGAAATGCGTAAAGGTATTCTGAAGAATGCATATCGTCTGATGGATTTCCGATCATAAAAATCTGATCTCCTTCGTTTTTAAAAGACAATCCGGTGTGACGTTCTTTGTCTTCCATCAATCCTAACATACCAATTGTAGGTGTTGGGAAAACTGGGATTGCTTGTTTGCCGCTCACAACGGTGTGGTTATAAAAGCTCACATTTCCGCCTGTAACAGGTGTGTTGAAAGCACGACATGCTGCACCCATTCCTTTGATTGCACCAACAAACTGCCAGTAAACTTCAGGATTGTATGGATTTCCAAAATTCAAACAGTTAGTAATTGCCATCGGCTTTCCTCCTGAACAAACAATGTTACGAGCCGCTTCGGCTACTGCAATTGAGGCTCCTTTTTCAGGATCTGCATGCACATAACGAGAGTTGCAGTCAACTGTCATTACAAGTGCTTTGTTTGAATCTTTCACGGCAACAACTGCAGCGTCAGACGCATTGTTGGTCGACATATTTGCCGTGCCCACCATCGAGTCATATTGTTGGTACACCCAACGTTTCGAGGCGATGTTTGGCTGTGCGGTGAGGAAACGAGCTACCTCTTTTAGGTTTTCTGGAATTGCAATTGATGATGCATCAAACTTTTGAGCTTCAGCAAAATAGGCAGGTTCTGAAAATTCACGTTTATAAACAGGAGCGCCGCCGCCTAGTACAAGATCGTGTGCTGGAACATCGGCTTCAAGTTCGCCATTCATGTAGTATTTCAAACGGTTTCCTTCTGTAACGGAGCCAATTACTGCATAATGAAGATCCCATTTTGCAAACACTGCCTCAACTTCTTCTTCCCTACCCTTTTCAACCACCATGAGCATTCTTTCTTGCGATTCGGAAAGGAGGATTTCCCAGCCGTGCATACCTTGTTGGCGGGTTGGCACTTTGTCGAGCCAGATATCCATGCCGTGCTCACCCTTGGCGGACATTTCGGAAGTTGAGCAGGTAATTCCAGCTGCTCCCATGTCTTGCATCCCGATAATGGCTTTGGTTTGGATAACCTCTAATGTAGCTTCTAGCAAAAGTTTTTCTTGAAAAGGATCACCCACTTGAACAGCAGGAAGATCTTTGGCTGATTCTTCAGTTAAATCGCCAGAGGCAAATGTAGCTCCGTGGATTCCGTCTTTCCCGGTGGAAGATCCTACAATATATACTGGATTTCCAGCACCGTATGAAGTTGCAGAGGCTGTTTCGCCAGCTTTCACAATCCCAACAGACATGGCATTTACCAATGGGTTTTGGTTGTAACATTCGTCGAAAAATACTTCACCGCCAACCACTGGAATTCCGAAGGCATTTCCATAATCACCAATTCCTTTCACAACGCCTTTCAACAACCAACGTGTGCGGTCAAGTTTTAGATCTCCAAAACGGAGTGAATTGAGTTGTGCAATTGGCCGAGCACCCATTGTGAAAATGTCGCGGTTAATTCCACCAACACCAGTTGCAGCGCCTTGATAAGGCTCGAGTGCCGAAGGGTGGTTGTGTGATTCGATCTTAAATGCGCAACCTAATCCGCCACCAATATCAACTAAGCCAGCATTTTCTTCACCGGCTTTGGCCAACATACATTCACCATCTCGTGGAAGCGTTTTGAGCCATGAGATGGAATTTTTGTAGGAGCAGTGCTCGCTCCACATCACAGAGAAGATGCTTAATTCGGTGAAGTTTGGCGTTCTGCCAAGGATTTCACAAATGCGGGTAAATTCTTCAGGTAAAAGGCCGAGTTTGCCGGCGGTTTCAACGGTTGTAAGAGTATTTTGCTCGGTTTGCATGACGAAAATTGAGATTGCAAACCTACGAAATTGAAATGCCGAAGAAATCTATTCTGTTGGGCAATTATAAACAAGAATGTTAATGAAATTGAAGATAAAAATTGGATAACTAATCAATCCTTTGATAATTCTTGTATTCGCCTGGACGCCATCCAGTAATTCGTTCGATAAGCATTAAAAATTTATAACGGAATGATAGCTTCTTTTTTAAAGGATCAATTTCAACTTTCCAAGATTGAGCAGCCACTCTTGACAACATGGGTTCGGGATGTGTTCCGGTGAATTTCGCTACAGAATCAATACCTGAATAATCAAATTGACTTTGGTCAGGAATATTTTCCTCCATCCAACGGTCGTCGTGCCAAAGCTTATGAAAATATTGTTGCTTGGCTTGTTGCTTTTCGGGCGGTTTTACCCAGCCGTAATGAAAAACCGAAGCTTCAATTTTTCTCACTTTCAACTTCCTCAAATCCTTCCGAAAGCCTTGTGCATCTTTCCATGAACGGATGCCAATATTGGGTCGAACAATCCGAATTTCGGCCCGATACCATTTCCTCGAATCGCCTATATAATTGTAATCACCGTAAAAATGAACATAGTCGAATAGCAAACCTTCCACTCGCTGATCATCTTTCCAATTGTGCATGGCTTCAACGATTGCCGAATGATAATTTTCATGCACCACTTCATCGGCTTGGATATAAAATGCCCAATCAAATCCGTCGCCAATTAGCGCCATGGCCTTATCGGTTTCGAGCGCGAGTACTTGCCCGCCTTTGCGAAGCGAATCATCCCAAACACTTTCGTAGATTCTGATTTTTGAGGAGCCGATCGATTCAATGAGCTGTTTGGTCTCGTCTTCAGAGTTCCCAATTAAGACTACAAATTCATCCACGACGGGTAAAATCGACCGAATTGCTTCAACAATTGGATAGTCGAACTTTACTGCATTTCGAATGATGGTGAATCCGCAAACGCGCATTTAATATGAAATAATCCCTGTGTAATTGGATGGAGTTATGGAAAGCAGTTCCTGCTTAACATGCTCACTTACATCAAGTTGATTCACAAAATCACGAATATCATCCAAGTTTACTTGGTCTTTGCCTCTGGTGAGTTCCTTGAGCGCTTCGTAAGGATTTGGATATGATTCCCGACGCAGAATTGTTTGAATGGCTTCTGCAACAACTGCAGCATGCTTGTTCAAATCGTTCGATATCGCTTGTTGGTTGAGTAGCAGTTTCCCTAGCCCTTTTTGCACCGATTGAATGGCGATAATACTGTGAGAAATTGGCATCCCGATGTTTCTCAATACGGTTGAATCTGTGAGGTCACGCTGCAATCTGGAAACCGGCAATTTTTCAGCTAAAAAGCCGAGGATGGCATTCGAATAACCAAGATTTCCCTCGGCATTTTCAAAATCTATCGGGTTTACTTTGTGTGGCATTGCCGATGATCCAGTTTCGCCGGCTTTCACCTTCTGGCGGAAATACTCCATCGAGATGTATGTCCAAACATCGCGACACAAATCGATCAAAATGGAATGAATTCGAATCACATTGTGGCAATAGGATGCCATTTGATCGTAATGCTCTATCTGAGTCGTCGTGCGGCTTCTGTATAATCCAACTCTGCTTAAAAATTGATTGGCAAACGCCACCCAATCGGTTTGAGGAAACGCTACGTGGTGTGCATTGAAATTTCCTGTTGCACCGCCAAATTTTGCAGCCCAAACTGTGTTTTTCAATTTGGAAAACTCCAGTTCGAGTCGCTCAACGAATACGTAAATTTCCTTTCCAAGGGATGTTGGAGATGCTGGCTGCCCGTGTGTTCGTGCAAGCATTGAAACATCTCTCCAATCGTTAGCAAGTTGATTTAAGTGCTCGATCAACTGTTGAATAGAAGGAAACAATACTTGTTCGGATGCTTCCTTGAGTGACAATGGAATTGCTGTGTTGTTGATGTCTTGGGAAGTTAATCCGAAATGCACCCATTCTCGTGAAGAAGATAAGCCCATTTCATCGAGTCGTTCTTTGATGAAATATTCGAGTGCCTTGATGTCGTGGTTGGTTTTCTGCTCAATTTCCTTGATTTTCAAGGCGTCTTCTAGAGAAAAATCAAGGTAGATTTTACGAAGTGCTTCGATGTCGTTTGAGGAGAACAAACCTTCACAAGGTAGTCCAGGCAAGGAAAGTTCAATGAGGTACTCAATTTCTATGCGCAGCCGATATTTGAACAATGCGTATTCGGAAAAATACGATTGAAGAACTGCTGTTGTTTTACTGTATCGGCCGTCGACCGGAGAAATTGCTTCGAGTGAAGTACCCATGATAATTTAAAAGCGCAAAGAAAAGCTAAAAGCCGCAAATGGATTTAGCATGAATGAAAAAAGGGAGCATCATTGCTGAGGCTCCCAAAAGTAATGTATTTGAGATGTTGTCTTATCTAATTTGAGCAACCTCACAATCTTTAGTAACACTTAATTGCCGAGAAACCGAATACGATCCGTCGAGGATGAATTGAAATCTGCCTGCAGGCAAACCTGTAATGTCGAGCTTTAACAATCCGCTTACTTCTTCAATTTGCTTGTAACACATTACTTCATAACCAGTTGTATTTAGAACCCTCACCTGCTTTACAGCTTGAGTTGGATCCACTTCCAAGTAGATGATGTTAAAATTTTTATCGGATGTATAGATCTTATCGTACTTCTTCACTTTTGAAAGCGGCAGTTTCACTGGAGAATGATCCTTCGGAATGAAGATTGGTTCTGGGACAAATTCCTCATCGTTGTACGACGACATTGATTCTACGCTATCAATCACTTCAATTTTCAAGAAGTGCACCATGTGAATTTCGTCTTCAAAAACTTCTGTATTGTCGATGTCGGGTTGTGCAAATGCCAATTGACAAGCGAAAAGACTGATTAGAAATAAGTAAGTTTTCATGCGTTGATAAAATTAAGAGGCTTTGCAGCTTTCATTTTTTGCCTTTACTGCAATCGTGCCATAGTTGACTTATGCTACAAAAAATAGTTTATTAGAAAGCAAAAAGCCCGACTGAACGGGCTTTAGAGTATTTTCAGACTAAGATTACTTGCTCATAACTTCGGCCATTTTCTGACCGATTTGTGCTGGAGAGTCAACCACGTGAATTCCACACTTACGCATGATGGCCATTTTGGCTTCGGCAGTATCATCGGCACCGCCAACGATAGCACCAGCGTGACCCATTCTGCGTCCTGCAGGCGCTGTTTTACCAGCGATGAAACCAACTACTGGCTTGGTTCCGTTTTCTTTGATCCATTCAGATGCAAGTGCTTCAAGGTTTCCACCGATTTCACCGATCATAACAATTCCATCTGTTTCATCATCTGCCATGAGAAGCTTAACTGCTTCCAACGTTGTTGTACCGATGATTGGATCGCCTCCGATTCCGATGGCAGTGGAGATTCCCATGCCAGCTTTAACTACCTGATCAGCAGCTTCGTAGGTAAGGGTTCCAGATTTTGATACGATGCCAATTTTTCCCTTGCGGAAAACAAAACCAGGCATGATTCCAACTTTTGCTTCTTCTGGAGTGATAACTCCCGGACAGTTAGGTCCGATAAGTGTTGAGGCGCGGCTCGATAAATATTCCTTCACGTTTACCATGTCGGCAACCGGAATTCCTTCGGTGATGCAAACGATCACTTTGATTCCAGCGTCGGCTGCTTCCATGATCGCATCAGCTGCAAATGCAGGAGGCACGAAAATGATTGAAACATCGGCTCCGGTGGTTTTAACGGCATCAGCCACGGTGTTAAAAACTGGACGGTCGAGGTGAGTTGTACCACCTTTACCAGGAGTTACACCGCCTACAAGCTGTGTTCCGTAGTCGATCATTTGACCTGCGTGGAAAGTGCCTTCGCTGCCAGTAAAACCCTGGACAATAATTTTGCTGTTTTTGTTAACCAGTACGCTCATGGATAGGATATCGATTTCAGGGCGCAAACGTAATGAAAAATAAGAGCCTTAGAAAGTTCTTTCTTTGGAAAATTATCCAGATCGATGTGAATAATTCTTTGCAACGAAAAAAAAGAAACTCCCGGCGGGGAAAACCGGGAGTTTGAATAAAATTGTTTGTTGGGGAAACAAAAAACAATGAAAACGTTCTAAAATTACACAAGCCAATTGAGAATGTCAACCTTGATGCGATAAATTGAGCTAAAAAACTTACAACATACTGTAAAACATTGAAATACGATTACGACTTATTGGTGATTGGCGGAGGAGCAGCTGGCTTCTTTTCGGCAATCTCGGCAGCAGAAAATGCATCAACGATGAAAATCGGCTTGTTGGAGAAAACCGGAAAACTCTTAAGTAAAGTGAGAGTTTCGGGTGGAGGAAGATGCAATGTGACCAATGCACAAGATCAGTTAAAGGCTTTTTCGAAGTCTTATCCGCGCGGTGAGAAGTTCATTTACAAGCTATTACATCAGTTTAATCAAGAAAATACCGTTCAATGGTTTGCCGATCGCGGTGTGAAATTGCATGCAGAGCCAGATGGAAGAATGTTTCCAATCAGCAACGACTCGGCGAGCATCGTGGATTGCTTGATGGATGCAGCAGAAAAACTCAAGATTCAAATAAAGCTCCAAACAGGAGTTCAATCGATTGTTAAAGAAAACGAAGGATTTACATTAACAACAGCCGAAGGAACAATCACGACGAATTATCTGGTTCTTGCAACTGGTGGACATCAACATGCGAAGGATTACAATTGGATTCGCGATTTGGGTCTTCAGATTTCAGATCCAGTGCCGAGCTTGTTTACTTTTAACGTACCCGATCATCCAATGAAAAATTTGATGGGTGTGGCATCTGAAGTACGGGTAAAAATCGACAAAACGAAGCTTCAAGAAACGGGACCATTATTGATTACGCATTGGGGCTTTAGTGGTCCTGCAGTATTGCGATGCTCAGCTTGGGGCGCAAAAGTTCTTGCCGAGCAGCAGTACAAATTTCAACCGCGCATTAATTGGCTACCAGATCTCAATCAAGAAGAAGTTGCCGAATTTCTGCTTCAACAGAAGGATTACAATTCGAAAAAGAAAATAGGGCAGAAAATATTTGATGGAATCCCACAACGGTTGTGGGAATACTTACTCGAAAGAGCAGGCTTAGATTCCGACACAATTTGGATTGAGCAGAAAAATGCCGCACTGAGACGATTGGCAGAAATTATCACTTCAGATGTTTACTCGGTTTCGGGCAAAACCACCTTCAAAGAAGAATTCGTTACTGCTGGCGGTGTATCGTTGGATGAAATAGATCCACAAACCTGCATGTCGAAAAAAATGGAAGGATTATTTTTTGCCGGTGAAGTAATGGATGCAGATGGAATCACCGGTGGATTTAATTTCCAACAAGCTTGGTCGAGCGGCTGGATTGCTGGAAAAAGCATTGCGAAACAGTTTAACACGAAGAAATTTAATGGCTGAAATACTTCCACATGATCTGCCTGAAAGTTTAAGAAACTTAGGAAAACTTGTTCTTGAAGAATTGTTGGAAGCAAGTTCTATAATTGAAATTCCTGATCAAACGGAAATTCTCCGAGTAGGCCAATATGTAAAAGTGATCCCAATAGTGTTAGAAGGCCTTTTGAAAGTTTGCACGCAATACGAGGACCGCGACTTGCTCTTGTATTATATACGACCATCTGAAAGTTGCGTAATGAGCTTTTCATCTGGCATGAATCAAAAAGCTAGTGAAGTGTTTGCCCGAGCAGAAGCCGACTCGAAACTGCTTTTAATTCCAATAGAAAAAGCTGTAAAACTGGGGCTTTCAGATCCACAAATGAGCGCCTTGTTTTTCAGGCAATACAATCAGCGGTATAGCGAATTACTAGATACAATTCATCATTTAATACACGACAAATTAGACAAACGCTTGGAAGCATTTTTGGTAGAAAGAAGCGAATTAACTGGGAAAAATCCTTTAGAAATCTCGCACCGTCAAATTGCCACAGAGCTCGGAACCGCAAGAGAAGTAATTAGCAGAGTGATCAAAAAACTCGAAAATGAAGGGCGCGTTCGACAAGAATCTGGTAAGATTTATCTTCCATAAATGGTCTTGGTGACAAATGTTACTGCAAAGTGAAAATTTGAAGTTTAGTTTTGAAGCATGAAATCGAAAGCCTTCAGGTTTGTTTTGATCTGCACCTCATGCATTCTCTTTGCAACTTTATTGGCTCTAATTATTGAATCATTTACCTAAATCAAAACACGATGAAAAAGAACATGGGAAGCACTGATAAAATTGTAAGAATCATTTTAGCAGCAGTATTTGCAACACTATTTTTTACCGGAACAGTTAAAGGAGTTTTAGGAATTGTGCTTGTAATTCTTGGTGGGATATTTTTAGCAACAAGCATGATCAGTTTTTGTCCGCTTTATAGCATATTCGGTATGAGCACATGCCCAACAAAGCAACAATAAAACGGATAGAATTAAACTTGAACATTTAAACTGGCGAGAATTTTTGAAGCCAAGATTCTCGCCAGTTTTGTGTTTGATTCGTGCGTCCAACCAGCAATGTGCGGACTTAAAATCACCTTATCGCTTTGTATTAACCACTGAAATTCGGCAGGAGCTATATCAGCTTTTTCAAATGATAATGCTTCAAATTCCAAGACATCCAAAGCTGCTCCAATTATTTTTCCTGAATTTATCGCATCAATTAAATCTGATGTTTTCAGACATTTCCCACGTGCTGTATTGATTATCCAGAAGGGCTTTTGAAACTGATCAATCCATTCTTTATTCACCAAAAAATGGGTGTCATCTTTCAACGGAACATGCAAAGAAACAATATCTGCATACCTAAAAACTTCATCCATCGTGCACAATTCAACACCTTCAATCTCGGTTGATTCAAGAAATGGATCGTAAGCTATCACACGACAATCAAAACCTTTTAACTTTTTCGCGAATGCTGAACCGTTGTTTCCAAGACCAATAATTGCAACAGTTTTCCCTTCAATTTCGAAGCCCCGATTTTCTTCCCGCAACCATTTTCCTTCTCGCACTTCACGGTCGGCACGAATTAAATTATTGAACAACCCAAGCAACATTCCCAAGGCATGTTCTGCAACCGCATTTCGATTTCCTTCGGGTGCATTCAAACAAGAAATACCAAGCGATTCTGCATATTGAACGTCGATATTTTCCATCCCAGCTCCTACCCTAGCAATGCATTTTAATTGTTTCGAAGCATCCAACATTTCTTTATCGAATTTGAATCTGCTGCGAATTACCACACCGTCGTATTGATGCAATATTGCTTTTGCAGCATTTCGATCTAATTCCAAATGGTCACATTCAATACCATATTTAACAAGTGTTTCATCCAGAATTGGATGCGCGGAATCAACAAATAAAACCTTCATTGGGCAAAGATAAGCTCGTAATCGAATTTAGGCGAATAGTCAATAGGAGAAGTAAAAAAATCATCAACAGCTCTGTTCATAAGAAATTCAATCTACCGCGTAAAACCAATTGGCCAACAGCAGAATTTTGAAGGCATGAAAGCTAAGGTGATGCTCATTTGGTTGATGTTCGCAACATGTTTCGCGCAAGCGCAGATGATAGACAGTGCAGCAGAGTGTACAACATTCGAACAATGGGCTTTACTGCTTATTCAAAGCAACTTGGCAGAAACAGATGCCATGGAAGGTGCCGTTTTACTCACTGATGGTCAATACATCTATTGGAAGAAACAGCCCGCGGAAAGAAATGATTGCATCATAGGTGTAAAGTTAGAACTGTTTTTATGCAAGCAGGAAATGAATCTAAAGTACAGTTCAGATAGGTGATGTCAATGTCTATATTTGCCAATCAATTATAAAATATGCCAAAGAAAATCGTAGCAGGAAACTGGAAAATGAACACCAGTCTTGAAGATGCCAAACAACTTGCGCAGTCGTTAAAAGAAAACTCACACCAAGATACTTCATCGAAATTAGTGGTTTGTCCGCCGTTTGTTTGGATACATGCAGTTTCTGAGATTCTTCGCGAAAGTAATATATCGGTGGGGGCTCAAAACTGCGCAGCTACTGCATCTGGAGCCTTTACAGGTGAAATTTCTGCATCCATGTTAAAAGAATTAGGCGTAGAATATGTAATTCTTGGGCATAGCGAAAGAAGAGCAATGTTTGAAGATACAGATGCCGTTATTCTCGAAAAATGCAAACAAGCTTTGGCGGCAGATTTACAAATCATTTTGTGCTGTGGAGAAACCTTGGCAGAACGCGAGGCAGGTAAACTAGAAGATGTGCTTACGACACAGTTAAGCGCCGTGCTCAAAGGAATTGATCAACTTACTTCAGCAAATTTGGTTATTGCTTACGAACCAGTTTGGGCTATTGGAACAGGTCTTACAGCAACTCCAGAGCAAGCTGAATCGGCACATGGATTTATCAGAAACCTCTTGAGAGAATTGCTAGGAAACGAAACAGGCGAGGAAATCAGCTTGTTGTATGGAGGAAGTTGCAATGCAACAAATGCAGCATCGTTGTTTGAAAGAGATAACATTGATGGAGGTTTGATCGGTGGAGCATCTTTAAAATCGGCCGACTTTTTAAAAATTGGAAATTCATGGTAAGCGTTGAATATTTCGAGTTGAAAGTACTTTCAGGAAAAAATCCTCAGCTCAACGATTTACTTATCAGCCTTTTGGCGGAGATTGGGTTTGAAAGCTTCACTGAAGACACGAGTGGTTTTCAAGCTTTCATTCCAACCGAACAGCTTGATGAAAGTGCGATGGAAAACATCCTTGTTGAACATGCAAAAGGTGTGGCAATCGAGAAAAACATCATACCACCAGCCAACTGGAATGCCATTTGGGAAGCAGGCTTCGACCCTGTTGAAGTAAATGACAAATGCGTTATTCGAGCTCCGTTTCATCCAGCATTTAATGATGGAAGATTGGAGTTAATCATCGAGCCGCGAATGTCGTTTGGAACAGGACATCATGCAACTACGCGTTTAATTTGCCGCGCACTTTTCGACACCGATCTAAAAGATAAAACATTGATGGATATGGGCTGTGGCACTGGTGTTTTAGGAATCCTTGCTGCAAAATTAGGTGCAAAAAAAGTTGAAGGAATCGACATTGAAAGTTGGGCCACAGAAAACGCCATAGAAAATGGAACAGCGAACGATGTTGAATTTTCTGGTGAAACTGGTGATGCAGCATTGCTTGTAGGTAGATCGTTCGATATAATATTGGCAAACATCAATAGAAACGTGCTTGTGGCAGACATTCAAGCATACAAAGCAAGCTTAAATAAAAATGGAGCCATATTCCTAAGTGGATTTCTGATAACTGATGTTGAACTCATCACGCAAGTATACAGCGATGCAGGATTTACATTGCATAGTTCAACTGTTGAAGGAGACTGGAATTGTTTGGTTTTTACGTTATAATTGAATTTACTGACTTCAGAAATTCACCTATACCTGTTTCGAATTGTTACATTTGAAAACAGGTTCATTTAATTATGCCATTAAATATGAAGAAAATCATCCTTGTACTTTTCGCAATACTGCTTGGAATTCAATTACAATCATTTGGGCAATCTGCTAAAAAACTTCACAAAGAAGCGCTTGGAGCATTTCTTCGATCTGAATACAATATCTCACTCGATTTATTGAATCAAGCTTATGCTTTAGAACCCGAAAATGAGGATGTGCTCTTACTTCGAGGAAAAACATTCATGCGTCTCAACAAAGCGCCCGAAGCAATAAGTGATTTATCAAAAGCTGCAACAATAGCTCCAAAGAACACAGATATTTTTGAAAATCTTTCAGAAGCCCACACAATCAATGGCGATTTTGCACAAGCTATAATGGCATTAGATAACTACTTAAAAATTCGCCCGAAACAAATCAGTATTCATCGACAGAAAGCAAATTTACAGTTACTAAAAAAGGATTTTGCAGAAGCTGTGAAAACATGCAATACAGCAATTACTATTGACAAACAGGACGATAGTTTTCATTTCCTTTTAGCCGTTGCAACCGACAGCCTAGGCAATGATTTAGCGGCTGAGAATTATTACAAAAACGCCATTGATTTAGTTTTGGAAGACAAATCAAGACGCACCATGACCGATTTGATGAGTTCTTATTATGCTGGATTAGCTGGTTCTCAGGCAAATCTTCACAAACACGATCAAGCCATTAAGAATTATGGTGAAGCCATTAAATTTTCTCAGAACAATGCGAACTTATTTCTTAAAAGAGGCTTATCGTTTTTAGCACAAACAGAACTTCAAAATGGATTACAGGATTTTACGCAAGCAATTGGATTAGATTCAAAAAATTTCGAAGCCTACTACAATAGAGGATTGGTGAATAAAAAACTTGGACAATTTCCTGCTGCAATCAGTGATTTCAATCAAGCAATAAAAATCCAACCTACCAATGCAGCATCAATTTTCGGAAGAGGCAATTGCTATGAAGCCAACAACAGTTTAAACGATGCCGTTCGAGATTATAAAAAGGCGCTTGAATTAGAGCCAAAAAATCAGGAATATTCAAGACAATTCGTTGTTGCCCGTGAGAAACTCTACGAAGCCAACAAAGAGGAAATCGCACCAATAATTAAAATTACTTCACCGCAAGGAATCTCAAATGAAATCATTGTAAAAGGCGATCAAGCAACAATTCAAATTGAGGGAATGGTGTTGGATCAAAGCGCGATTAAATCAATCTTAATAGATGGAAAACCTTTTGATGTGAAAGAGGAAGAACTGAATCCAGCTTTTTCAAGTACAATTAATTTGAAAGGCAAAAACTTCATTGAGATTAAAGCTTATGATGTCTATTTAAATGCAGGTAGCGTGAAAATAAATATCATTCGTAACGAAACTAATCCTCCGCAAGTTACCATAACACAGCCATTCGAAACAATCGATAAAACCATTTATACAGATGGGAAAACAAGCATTTATCTTGAAGGGAAAATATCAGACGAAAGCAAAATCAAATCGATCTTGATCAATGGAATGTCGGCTACTTTCTTGGTAGATGAACTCAATCCTAAATTTCAAGCAACAATAAGCACTGAAGGGATTACTTCCTTGGAGGTGAAAGCAATAGATATGCTCGGAAATGAAAATGTGCTCAATTATAAACTGGTAAACGAAGACAGCCTTGGAAAAAGCCCGATGGGAAAAACTTGGGTAGTGATGATCGACAATTCCAACTATACCAACTTCACCAAACTACCCAATGAAAATGGTGACATTGAAAACATTAAATCAGCACTAGAAAAATATCAAATTGATCATGTGCTTATCAAGAAGGACATGAACAAGCAACAACTCGATAAATTCTTCTCCATTGAATTAAGAGATCTTGTGCAAAACAACCGTGTGAAATCGCTGCTAATTTGGTACAGTGGACAAGCACAATTGATCAATGAAAATGGTTATTGGATTCCTGTGGATGGGATTGTTGGGGACGAATTTTCATTTTACTCTGTAAATTCTCTTAGATCCTCTATTGAAGCATATTCAAATTTGAAACACATTTTGGTGGTATCGGATGCAGCAGATGCAGGACCGCTTTTTGCAACTTCAAGTCAAGAAAAAAGTGTCGTAACCTGCGATAAACTTGAAAGCATCCAACTGAAGTCTGCGCAAATGCTCACAGTTTCAAACACAGAAATGCTTCCTGAAAACAAGCTATTCAGTCAGTCGTTTAGCAATATTCTAAGCAACAGTTCCACACCTTGTATCAGCATAGAAAGTTTATCTGAGAAAATAAACACTATGCTTATTCAAAACAAAAAAGGGTCAGCAAAATTTGGAAGAATAAAAGGTATCACAGAAGAAAAAGGCAGCTTCTTGTTTTTTAAGAAACAGTAAATCAATCGATTATTAAATTCTTTGTAAAATACCTCTATGCTGCATAGGGGTATTTTTTTTCATGGCTGTATTAGAGTCAAACCTAAAGAAGTCATGAAAAATTTAAATGTACAACAACTCCGTCTTCAACTCCCCTACTTCGCAGCTACTGCAATCATAGTTTTCTGTTTGCTAATCATTTCAACCTTTTCATCTTGTAAAAAAGATTGCTTTCCATTGAAGGGCAAAGGGAATATTGTGAACGAAAGTTTCAATGTTTCCAGCTTCAAATCTATCGATCTAGCCATTGATGCTGAATTAAAATTAACCCAAGGAGATTCTCAATTCGTTAGTATTTCTGGACATGAAAATATTTTAGACATCATAAGTGTTTCAGTAAGCAACGAAACCTTGGTGATCAAATACACAAAAAACTGCGGGTCAATTTCTGATGATGATCTTCAAATACAAATTCAAATTCCAGAAGTGAATAAACTCAGAATATCTGGAAGTGGAGATATTCAATTGATGAATTCTATTCAATCCGATAATCTACAACTTGAAATTTCAGGTTCTGGAGAATTAGATGGCAGCATTCAATCCAATTCTCTCACTGCACAAATCACAGGGTCTGGAGATATTTATATTTCTGGTTCTACTACAAACAACAATCTCACAATTACAGGCTCTGGAGAATATTCAGGATTCAATTTGGTTTCTCAAACCACAGATATTCATATCTCTGGGTCTGGAAATGCAGATATTCATGTGATTCAAACGCTGGATGCATCAATCAGTGGATCCGGAAAAATCAGGTACAAAGGCAATCCAATTGTTACCTCATCAATTTCAGGTTCTGGCGATTTAATTCATGTGAATTAATCAATCTCCACAAATAAAAAAGGGCTGTTAGATTTTCGCAGACAGCCCTTTTTTATGAATAAATATTGAATTATTGCTTAATTACTTTTCGAGCAATTATTTCTCCGGAATTTTCAATTTCAATAAAAAATACACCCGATGATAATTCCTCCATTTGAATCAAATTACTTCCCTGATCTAGCTGTCCAGATTTAACAATTCTTCCAGTTAAATCAAGGATTCTAAATGGCAATTGTTCTTGATTTGATTTAATCTCAACTCGTAAAAAATTGTTCGTTGGGATTGGATAAACCTTTAAATCAAATAACGACTCATTATTTATTTCCGTGCTGTATTCCAACAGTAAATTATCCAAATAAATTGGCTGCCCATATTTTCCACGATTTTCGAAAATAATCGATAAATCTCCTGTATAATTTAATGGCAAATTCACAACAACCTCATTCCTCCATTCATCAGCATTAGGAACCCATCGATCTGCAGTAAAATCAGGCGCTGTTGCCAATTCCTGCCCACCTTTTAAATAAACAAGTTGTTTCGTTTCTCCGCAATCTTCCGAAAAATAAATTGCCAATGAATCCGAATAAGTTGAATTGTATCGCGAATAAGCAACATCAAACGACAATGAAACATCTTGTTGATCCGAAACAATATAATTTGCTGTAATTAATTGATCTCTTTTCCCCTGAACATCCTGGAAATAATTGTCGAAAAATAGACTTCCATCTCCTACGGATCCACTTGAAGCTAAATCAGTTACACGCCATACTTCTCCATCATTTCCATCGTCGAACAGGCGCCAACCAGCTTGAAGCACACCTTGTTCGAAATTCTCTGAAAGTGCAGAAGAATTTCCAGGCAATGACTCAATAAACACGTCTCTGGTGATGGTTTCACTACTTCCATTGTGTGTAACGGTGAGAGAAACAGAAAAACTTCCGGTGGTATTGTAAACTACCTTAGGACTTCTTTCAGTAGATGAAGATGGCGTTCCTCCTGGAAAACTCCATTGCAATGTGGCTTCCGTAGGGCTTACCGAATGATCCGTGAACCAAATTGTATCTCCTGGACAGGTGAAGTTTCGGTAATTTGATGAAAATCCTGGAATTATTGAAGATGTAGTTTGTAGATCATTTTCCCAAACACCAATATTCCACATTCCCAAACGGAGTTTGTTCTTTTTATAAAAAGGCAAAATGCGCAGTGGATAAGACGCAGCAGGCATGTCTATTCCCACTTGATCCCAATCAGCCAAAACTGCATCACGGTAAAACATTGGGCCACGTCTACAAGCCACATAAATTCCATTGTTGGTTCCAGCCTGATGCGATATAGCCTTGATAGACTGGCCATTCAGCGCAGTGGTTGTGATATTTGTCCAAGATCCACCAGCATTATCGCTTCGATAAACTTTATTTCCATTGCTTCCCGAAGTGAATGCAATCCAAAGAATATCAGGATTTTCATGATGAACCGAGAAGTACATTTCTCTCCGCGATTGCGGAAGGATAATTTGCGAAAAAGTTAAACCACCATCGGTACTCTTGTAAAGTCGACTAACATTGGAAACAACTTGCTGAACGTAGAAAACATTGGGACTTGTAGGACATTGTTCCATCCAAAATACCTGATCGGCTGGATTGTTTCCGAAGGTATAAATCGGTGCGTATGAGCTGCCTCCATCGGTACTTTTGTAAAGTACATTGTCTTTACCGAGATATGCGATATTCCAGTAAAAAGGGTCGAACATAATTCTCGATGACGCATTGTCGAAATAGCTTTCATTTGGAAAAAGATCTACCGAAAACCTTGTGGCTATTCCGTCGAATTGAGCCGGGATTACAATTCCGTCTTGATCGGAGAAAAATGTTCTACGTTCGGGACTGTAGTTCACATAACCTGTAGCCGATTCTCCACCTCCAAGTGAGAGGAAATTGCCTACACCATAAAGATTGTTGCTTGCAGCGTTACCATTGTGGTAGCGACCGCCAACAATAATATCGTCGTTCCAACCTTGATCCATTCCCCAAAAATTTACTGCGCCAAGGCCAGAAGTTTTTGCAACGTGAGAAGCAGCCCAGTCGTTGGAAAGATTCAGTCCGCCATCGCTACTAAACCAAAACTCTTCGGTAGTTGCAGACGTTTTGAAGGCCTTAAACTCCTGTAAATCAACGTGCATTAATGGAAGATCACCAATGTAACCTCCAACTGGCGCGTAGGAAGCTCCACCATCTTCACTTCTCCAAAGATTCAAACCACCAATCAACAAACGGGATTCGTCTAATTGAGAGCAAGCGAATGCAGTATTGTAGTAAATCTGGTTGTATGTTGAAGATTCACCATTAAAATCCATCAAATTGGGATGAGTTTGCTGGTTGTAAGGCATCCCTTGTAATACGTGTGGAAATGTCCAATTTTCTCCAGCATTCGCGCTAGAATATACTCCAATGGTTCCTCGCAGTTGCAGCTGGGCAGAGGCTTCACTCGATCCAACCAATAACACATACACACGTTCGGGATTATCCAATGTAACAGCAATTCTTCCGCCACGACTTTCAATCAAACCAGCATCTGCGGCAGGTACTTGAAACCAGCCCTGCGGGCGGATAGTGAATGAATTTCCACCATCAACAGACTTGTAAAAATCAGCAATTTGAGTCACCGTGTTGTAACGCAAAGCATACATAATTTGCGGATTACTTGGTTTAAACTCCACCGACATGCTCTCTCCACTGAAAACCTGCGTCCAATTCAAACCATTGTCGTTGCTGCGATACAAACCAAGATTCGTAGCTGCAAACACCAATTGATTATTCGATGGATGCCAATTGAATTGATATACTTCAATGTTCAATGCTTGAAACCCTGAATTACCAACGATATTCCAATTTAAACCGCCATCAATAGAACGCCAGATTTCATCAGCGGATGAAAAAATTACCACATCAGGATTTGTTGGGTCAACGGAAATCGCTGTAACACTTTCTACAGAAAGACCTTTGGAAACATAACTCCAATTTTGGCCTGCATCGATCGATTTGTAAACGCCTCCAGATTCGGTTCCACAATAAAAAACAGCTGGATTCGAAGTACATCTTTCGAAACAATACACATTAGAATGATCGGAGATTAGCACGTGGTTGTCGTTGCTGTCGTACTTAACATTCAAGTGATTTTTTGGACCGAGATAATTCCAAGATCCGACATCGCGTGAAGAACTTTTATTGATTATTGAAGCTTCTTGAAGCCTTTCTGCTGCAGTTGGAATTGAGATCCTGCCATTGTCGGAAACAAAAGGAGCAATGTATCTTCTCCAGCGTTTGTACCATCGCGTGTAAACATCATGCTGATTGTTATTCTGCTCAAAATATTGATTTCTTAAGCGATCAACCTTGTAAACATCAGGGTTTTCAGAATACATTTCTTGAACCCACTCTGGCAATGAAGGATCATTGGGATTTATGCGTGGTTCGGGATACGAATACTGGGCGAATGCTGTAAAACTTAGGAATAAAAACAGCAAAAAACTGAGATGCTTCATTAATTTAAAAATTATTGAACAGATAAACAGGTGATAAAACCCATTCTTTTGCTTGATAGAGATTAAAAGAAGAACATTTCCTTCACGATTTTGCCGTCTTTTACTTGATAAACTGCAATTTCTTCCAGTTTAGACCGCTCTCTTCCAAGCATTTCAGCGTCGATCCACATGGCACAAGAAAAGAAATTACCGGAAACGATAGGATCAGAAACGCCAGTTCCAAACATTTCCATAATCATCATGGCCATCATTTCTTGTTTTTCGATCATTGCATTTCGACCGATCGCGTCTGGAATACCGGTGTGTTCGGGTTCTACCGCAATTGCATCTTCTGAAAAAAGCTCCTCATAAGCCTGAAGATTATTTCCTGCTCTGCATAGTTCCACTAAGCGATTCGCGATTTCTTGAGTTGTCATGGAATAATTATTTTAATTTATTCGAGAATTTCATTTATACTATTTTTAATGCCTTCGGAAATGGCATCGGTAGGCAAATCGTTTGCGTCTTTTCCAAAAGGATCTTCAATTTCTTCGGCGATCAATTCAAGGCTTGCCAGTACATAAAAGAAGATAGAAACCACTGGAATAACGTAATATCCTAAAGAAAAAACATATCCAAAGGGCAAGGTAATTACATAAAGAAAAATGAATTTCTTAAGAAATACCGAGTAAGAAAATGGTATGGGTGTTTTTCTAATTCTTTCACAGGCGCCAACGCAATCAGTGAAATTGGATAATTCTTGGTTTAGAAATAACAAGTGCTCATTCCCAATAACATTGGATTTATTGAGTGCTACTGTGTGTGCTACAATATTTAAAGCAATTTGATTGGGAATGTGTTTTTCGACATTAATTTTAATCGATTCAAAGCCTTCACAATCCAGTATTTCATCTAGATTAACTTCCGATCTTAAATGATTCTTCAATGCAAAAGCATAATTAGGAATCATGGTTCGATAATACATTTTTTCTTGTGGGCAGATAGCTTGAATTTTCAAAGCTAAATTCCGACTAGAATTAACCAAACTACCCCATATTTTTCGGCCTTCCCACCAACGTTCATAAGCAGTATTGGTGCGAAAAACCAACAGTAGAGAAATTACAAGGCCGAGTGTAGAATGAATGATTGATAAATTCTTAACATGACTAGTATCACTCAATTGCCAAACAGAAATTTCAAGCCAAGCGATAAATGCAGAATAAATTCCAATAATAATTATCATCGGAAGTAGCTTCCTAAAAGTATCAGCTTTGTGAAACTGAAATATAATTAGAAAGGATTCCTTTGGATTATAACGAATCATGATGTTGTTAGAGAAGCAGAAATCGAATGTATAAATATTACTTCAATCAATTCATTAAAATTAAAAGGCCGGACAATCTCAATGAGTTGCCCGGCCATGAAATGAATTGTTTAGGCATTAATAGTTGAAGGTTCGTAAGCTAATACTGGACTTAACCAACGTTCCATCTCTTCTAAAGAGTAACCCTTTCTTTGCGCATAATCTTCAACTTGGTCGCGCTCTATTTTACCTAATCCGAAATACTTGCTTTCTGGATGCCCGAAATACCAGCCACTTACCGCTGCAGTTGGATACATTGCGTAACTTTCTGTGAGTGAAATTCCAGTAAGTTTTGATGCATCAAGGATTTCGAACAACAAACCTTTTTCGGTGTGATCTGGGCAGGCTGGATAACCTGGCGCAGGACGAATACCACGATATTTTTCGGTGATCAATTCGTCATTCGACAGCGTTTCGTTTGAAGCATATCCCCACAATTCCATCCTGAACCGTTGGTGCAGTCGTTCTGCGAATGCCTCAGCAAGTCGATCAGCCAAGGCCTTCAACATGATAGCACTGTAGTCATCATGATTAGCTTCGAAACGCGCTACGTGTTCTTCAATTCCAATTCCAGAAGTTACTGCAAAGCCTCCAACATAATCCTTCACTTCAGAACCTTTCGGTGCAACAAAATCGCTCAAGCAGTAATTGGATTGGCCAGCAGTTTTCTTGTTTTGTTGACGAAGATTGTGGACTGTATTAAGGATGGAACTTCTCGATTCGTCTGTATAAATTTCGATATCATCGCCAATTGAAGCTGCAGGCCAAATTCCAACTACAGCATTGGCAGTGAGCCACTTCTCATCAATTATTTGTTTCAACATCCGCTGTGCATCTACCAAAACTTTGCTTGCTTCTTCACCTACAATGGCATCTTCAAGAATCGCTGGATACTTTCCGTACAATTCCCATGTGGCGAAGAAAGGCGTCCAATCGATATACTTTGCGAGTTCAGCTAAGTCGTATGCTTCGAATGCTTTCACGCCAGTAAAACTAGGCTTTGGAGAATATTCTTGTTTGAATACAACTTGAGTTTTGTTTTTTCGAGCGTCCTCAATCTTCAAGTATTCTTTGGTTGCTGTTCTGCCAGCATGTTGTTCTCTAATTTTCTGATATTCAGCATCAAGCTCCGACATAAACGCACCGTTGAGCTCTGGATTTAACAAAGAACCAGCCACAGGAACAGATCGGGAAGCATCCAAAACGTGTACTACAGGTCCCGAGTAAAACTGAGAAATTTTAACAGCTGTATGGGTTTTTGAAGTAGTAGCACCACCGATTAGCAATGGGATTTTAAATCCTTGCTTCTCCATTTCCTTAGCCACAGTAACCATTTCATCCAGCGACGGAGTAATTAATCCACTTAGGCCAATAATATCAGCTCCGATTTCTTTGGCTGTATCTAGAATCTTCTGATAGGGCACCATGACTCCGATATCAACCACTTCGTAGTTGTTACAACCAAGCACCACGCCAACGATATTTTTACCGATATCGTGCACATCACCTTTCACAGTTGCCATCAAAATCTTACCGTTACTGCTAGAACCTCCAGCTTGCTTTTCAGCTTCTATATAAGGAAGCAAATAAGCTACAGCCTTTTTCATTACACGTGCAGACTTCACCACTTGAGGCAAAAACATTTTCCCCGTTCCGAATAAATCACCTACTATGTTCATCCCATCCATCAAAGGACCTTCAATTACTTGAAGTGGACGATCAAACAGCTGACGGCACTCTTCGGTATCTTCGTCGATGTATTCAACAATTCCCTTGATCAAAGCGTGAGAGAGTCGGGCTTTAACTGGCATTTTTCTCCACTCTTCATCTTTCTCTTGAACTTTCCCTTTTGATTTAATCGTTTCAGCAAATTCTACCAATCGCTCAGTGGCATCATTTCTACGGTTTAGGAGTACATCCTCTACCCTTTCGAGTAGGTCTTTGGGAATTTCTTCATACACTTCAAGCTGTCCAGCATTTACAATCCCCATGTCGAGACCAGCTTTGATAGCATGATACAGAAATGCACTGTGCATCGCTTCGCGAACATGGTCGTTTCCTCTGAAAGAGAAAGAAATATTAGAAACACCCCCACTAACGCGGCATCCAGGCAGATTTTGCTTGATCCATCTTGTGGCATTGATAAAATCTACTGCATAATTGTTATGCTCTTCAATTCCTGTTGCTACAGTTAGGATGTTAGGATCGAAAATGATGTCTGTAGCCGGAAAACCAATTTTTTGGGTGAGGATGTTGTAAGCGCGTTGCACGATTTCGATTCTTCGTTCGAAGGAATCAGCTTGCCCTTGCTCATCGAAAGCCATAACAACCACTGCGGCGCCGTAGCGTTTCACCAAGGAAGCTTGTTCGATAAATTTTTCTTCGCCTTCCTTCAGTGAAATCGAGTTAACAATCGACTTCCCTTGCACGCATTTCAATCCGGCTTCGATAACGCTCCATTTTGAAGAGTCGATCATCACTGGAAGCTTCGCAATATCTGGCTCAGCGGCCATCATATTAAGAAAACGAACCATCGCAGCTTCAGAATCGAGCATGCCCTCATCCATGTTCACATCGAGTACTTGAGCACCACCTTCCACTTGGTGAAGCGCAACGGTAAGGGCTTCTTCGTAGTTTCCTTCCGTGATCAATCGGGCAAATTTTCTTGATCCTGTTACATTGGTTCGCTCGCCAATATTTACAAAGTTAGTTTCAGGGCGAATGGTAACGGGCTCCAAACCGGAGTAAAATGGCATCGGCTCGAGGTCTGGAATTTGGTGCGGCTTATATTCAGCCGCTATGCGCGCGATCTCTTTGATGTGAGGAGGAGTAGTTCCGCAGCATCCACCAATAATATTAATAATGTTGTTGTCGAGATACTCTCGGATTTGAGCCCCCATTTGCTCTGGAGTTTCGTCGTATTGCCCAAAAGCATTTGGTAAACCAGCATTTGGATGCGCTGAAATCCTGAATTTGGAATTCTTGGCCAATGTTTCAACATAAGGACGCAACTGGCGAGCACCAAGAGCACAATTAAAACCAACCGACAATAGATCGATGTGAGACACGGAATACAAAAACGCTTCAGCAGTTTGCCCAGTTAATGTTCTACCGCTTTGATCTGTGATCGTTCCTGAAACCATTACAGGCATTTTACGACCTATTTTTTCACAGAACTTATCAATCGCAAACAATGCTGCTTTCGCGTTGAGTGTGTCAAAAACCGTTTCCACCAAAAGAATATCTACACCGCCATCAATCAAGCCGCGAACTTGTTCGGTGTATGACTCCACAAGTTCATCGAAAGTAATTGCGCGATATCCAGGATCATTTACATCTGGAGAAATACTAGCGGTTCTGTTTGTTGGTCCGATAGAACCAGCTACAAATCGAGGTTTTTCAGGCGTTAGTGCAGTGTATTTATCAGCTGCTTGTTTGGCTAATTTAGCCGCAGCTACATTGAGATCATACACAATATGTTCGAGGTGATAATCAGCCTGAGCAATACTTGTAGCGCTAAAGGTATTGGTTTCGGCAATATCGGCGCCTGCTTCGAAGTACTCTTCGTGAATTCCGCGAATAATTTCAGGCCTCGTGAGGGCTAATAAATCGTTATTGCCTTTTAAAGAATGTTGATGGTTTTCAAAATGCCCTTTTCGAAAGTCTTCCTCTTCCAATTGGTGACGCTGAATCATTGTTCCCATGGCACCATCGAGCACCAAAATTCTTTTATTTAATTGTTCTTGCAGTACGGACATAGTCGAATCTAAATGTCGAAGTAATGCTTAGCAGAAAAATTGGGGCTGGCAGCCTGAATCGGAATGAATTCATGCTTATCTGCTCCCAAGAACGGGACTAGGAATTGGCACCGTACTTAAAAAGGGGTTGCCAAGACGTCAAAGGGCCTATTCCCTCGGTCTTTCTGGATAAGTAAACTTCAATGAACTTTCGGCAAATATAAGAAAGGCCATCAGGAAAACAAGGGGCTAACACTGAGTTACTTTTGTTGTTGTCGATTTTACAATTCACAAAATGATTATTGATATCTGATGAAACTACTAAAGATTTATATCAATGACAATAAGCTGATTAGGATTCTTTCTGTCCGGGGCCAGTTCCCTCTGACCCCAGATCAAATTTCGGACATTCAAGTTATTCGAAAAAGAATTAACCGATTAGAAACGATTATAATCGAATAAATCGGATATGGGAAGTTATTTAAACCCAATTTTAACAGCACATTGATCCAGAGAAGTTAGCTGCAATGGAGATTCTATTAACATTTGAAGCTTACAAGCAAACATTAAAGTGAAAAGTACTGATCAAAGAAGTGTATATAAAAACAATAGCATTTTGCTATGATGATGTAAATTCAAATATCTCAATACCATAACCTTACAGAATTCTCAAGTCAATTATTGAAGTTTTTTCAGGGTATCTAGCGTCAATTAAACAAATGTAAAAAACCAAGCACTTTAAAAGATTACTAAATACCTAATTATATGAAACTTATAACTTACAAGTAAACGAAGACTACAACATAAAAACGAAAGAACATTTTTTCAAATGCCTCTATATATGCATCTTAAGATGATCTTATGCAGTAAACATTAAAAAAAACTGAAAGCCTATACATACGTTCACTCCAAACCAGCAAGAAATTTTATCAGCGTTTAGTAATTTTTCAGCAGCAAAGTCTCAATATCGCATATTCACTCAGCGAAAAAATTGATATCATTACCATTACAGGTTGAAAGCAAGCAGATGACAAATAAAGACTACCAATACTTAGTTATCTAGTAATGTGCACGTTAAAAAGATAAAAAACATCCGACTCCCAAAGAGAAAAAAGAAGTCGTTTTGCAATGATAACATAATCAATATCTTACGCGTTTCACGTACAGCAAAAAATTAAAATCAACTGTAAAATTCAATAAATCCGATTCGTAACACTTAAAATTGGCAAGAGATCAAAATTAGATTGTAGAAAAAGTTTATCTTCATGCAGCGCCTTTTAGGCACTTTTCATCTTTAAACTATGAAGAAATTGCCATTATAAAAATACACAACAACAAAAAGAGTCTGAAAACAGATCGTCAAGCATTTGCAGATAAGTAAGTCATTGATTGATGCCTGCAAGAGTGGGAAAAGAGAAGCTCAAAAAATTCTCTATGAGACGATTTCTGCCCGGTTGTATCACATTTGTTTGAGGTATGCACCTAACTCTGAAGACGCATCCGACATCTTACACGATTCATTTATCACCATCCTAACCAAAGTTAGTCAGTACGACGAACGTGGAGATTTCATGGGCTGGTCGATGCGAATTACAGTAAATACTGCTCTTCAGTGGCTAAGAAAAAACAAAAGAATGCAGTTAACTGAAGAAATAGATGAGAGAAAATTTATTCTTCACTTAGATGCGTCAGACAATTTAAACGAAAAAATGATTCTTAATCTTATCGCTAAACTTCCTGCAGGATACAGAGCCGTTTTCAATTTATACGCAATTGAAGGTTATGATCATGCAGAAATTGGCGAAATGATGGGAATTTCAGAAAGTACTTCAAGAAGTCAGTTCGCAAGAGCACGCGCACTTCTTCAAAAATTCATTCAACAGGAAGAGCATCTCCCTGCAAAATATAGGATTGCATGATGGAAAATCAAAACAAACGCTTCAACGATCTTGTAGCTAAGGTCAAGAATGGCGAAACCACAGCCCCAGAAGCGGTATGGGGAAAGATAGAATCATCGCTAAACAAAGGAAACAAACGCAAAGCCATTTACTTCTGGAGCTTTAGCGTGGCGATTACGATTTTAGTTGCTAGCGGTAGCTTGTATTTCTTCACGAATACTGTTGAAAATCAACACGTTTTGAATTCCTCACAGTCAGACAAACTTGCATTGAAGAATGACGAAGGAAAAAGGGAAGTCCAATCCCCCATTTCAAAGTCACAATCAAAACCGGCGTTAAAGCCGATATACACTGAATCAACATCCCCAATTGCGAAACCAGAAAGACTTTTCGATGTACACAAGCCTTCGATTGAAAATTCTGAGTTCGAGATTAATTCAGTAAGCAATCCAAACGTAAAAGAAGATTATATCCCTACATCAGAAGAGTTAGCCAATCAACAAAAATTCTCTCACAATTGGGTGAATCCGGTTCCTGCAAAACTTGAATCAAATGAACTGGAGGATGTTTCGATTGTCACTAGCAATATTGAGCCAATAACTGGAGATTTTACCGAAAAACAACTAGATAAGGCTTATCGACTATTCAGCATTTATGCAGGCTACGGGATATTCGATCAAAATCTAATCATGGCAAATCCACATGCAGACACGGTTTCATTTAGAGCAGAAAAGGGGCAACAATTTAATGTCGGTGTGCAATATAATCTGACGAAAAACTGGGCTATAGATATGAATTTTGGTTTATCAGCAAACGAATGGTCATCAGCAGCTAGATTGGTTGTAGATGAAACGATAGCAACTGCTGGTCAAAATGCACAAGTTTATATGAGCACAAATTTTCAATTCAATGAAATCACAAACTCCAACGATGTTTCGGAGATATTAAACGAGAATCCAGGTGAAAGTGATGTTCGGTTATTGCACAGGATGAAATACACGCATTACCGACTTGGATTTACTTATGCAATAAATGACTTTAAACATTGGGACTTTCGAGCACTTTTGCAGGCAGAGTATATGCAATTGCGTGATGTGAGCACTTTCTTTCAAGCAGGTGATCACTCAATTAGCTATCCCGTATCAGGCTTTAGAAAAGGAATTTGGGCATTAAGACCAGGTATTAATATTGCATACAAATTGAGCGATACCTTCTCAATTTATACCGAGGGTAGTACTTCTGTGAGAGGAACATATTTAATGAAACATCCCAATTGGAAAATCTATGAAAACCAATTTGGATTGTTTTGTGGAGTTAGATACACTTGGTAGTTTACCTAGATATTCCTAATGATTTTGACTTTGTTACCATTTAATTGCTGATAACCAAAGTCGTAACAAAAGAAAAGCAATCTACCTCTCCTGTCGGTTGTTTGATGGGTAAAAAATGCAAAATCAAATCCCATGAGCTTCAGTTGGAAGGTAGTGATTACAGAATCTTCCTGAAAGCGTATACTTAAATCATACAAGATCGATCGATTTTTTACAAGAATCATGTTAACTTTCTTGACATTAGATTGATTCAAAACTCTACGTTTATTATTGTGCGAACTTCTACAACTATCGCTACAATACTTCTTATCGATGCGTCCAATTATGACCTCGTCGCACTCAATGCACTTATTAGGTTCAATATTCATCATTGAAGATTTATGATTTGATTCGAAAGTATAACTATTAACATATTCATAACATAGATATTTACACCTATTTTAAGTTGTATTATAACACAACAAAGGAATATTTGTAAAATTTAATCAACTTTTACGGCATTTAAAATTAAGTTTACAATCCCTGATAAGCCATTTAATTCTCATAAGTCACTGAAATTAAAAGATTCATTTGATTTCAGTAAATTGATTTCAATTCTACTTATTTTAAAATATCCGATTTAACCGTTTATAATCGTTTATAACCGTTTCATTGCCGGATAAACCAAAAATGCCCCTGTATCATTGCAGTGTCAATTGATAATCGGAACAACAGGGTGCGCACCTCTTTTTCAACTCAAATGAACTACAACCATGAACAACTTAAGAAATTCAGTTCGCCTGATCGGAAATTTAGGCGGAAATCCAGAAATCAAAGAACTCACAAGTGGCAAAAAGCTTGCAAAATTTAGCTTAGCGACAACAGAAAAATACAAAGATGCTGAAGGGAATCCTGTGAGCGAAACACAGTGGCATAATATTATAATGTGGGGGCGACAAGCTGATTTCGCTCAGAAATACTTAGAAAAAGGCAATGAAATTGTTGTTGAGGGCAAATTGATTAATCGAAATTACACCGACAAGGAAGGCATTAAAAAATATATCACTGAAATCAATGCAAATGAAATCTTGAAAACAGGAAATAAGAAAAACGCCTAAACACGATTTATGTCGGTTCTCTTCTATTCAACTTAACCCAAAATCAAAAACCTTGATTTTCTTTCAGCTTACCAAAAGGACGTTTGTTGAATAAACAGATTGTCCTTTTGGTTAATCATAAACATTTATATCGCTTTCGAAAGAAATTCAATTTGGACCTAAACAGAATTCAAAATTGTCTTGTAATCGATTTATCTCAATCTCAACAAAGCAATACTTGTCTATCCTAATGTGATTTTCTATGCAAGTAATGGCAAAAACATTCGGTAGTCTTTTGCTTTTCATTCAGAAAAATAAATGAAGGATGCAATGAGATGAATAGATTTATTCTATCCAGAGTTCCCCTAGT
>CANHIS010000018.1 GCA_947460255.1 Bacteroidota bacterium | reverse complement strand
TTGCGGGTGTTATCCCCGGACTGAAGTCCGAGGTTGCTTATTTTTCCTAATGATCATTTGTTTTCTTGCAGCCCCGGACTCCTGCAGCCCCGGACTTCAGTCCGGGGGGCCTGAATGATGTTCTTTCTGATTTTCAATGTATTGTATTAATTGATTAATCCTATCATTTCTTATCCTCTGAGCAAAGTAACCAACTCCCCATTTAAATTTATCTTCATTAAGTCTTGATTGGTTTATTTGCCTAGCTACTCCTCCTTTAAGTCCTTTTACGATGGCAGGCAGATCAATATCCTTTTCAAATCTGATCAACAAATGAATGTGGTTTTGGTGGCCATTGCACGCCAACATTTGGATCGATTGCTTAGATAGATATTCCTGAAAGTAATCGTAGAAATATTTTATCAACCTATCTGAGATATTGTTTAGTCGGTATTTTGTGTTGAAGACCAAATGAATATATTTCGACATCTTTTTTCATCCAAAAGTCTAGACAAATGGATGATTTTTGTTTTGCATCAGGTGCAAATCATTTGCGTTGAATGCAAAAGTTTTGCACCTGATGCATACCCTTTTTATTTCCACCAACCAATATGAAATCCCCGGACTGAAGTCCGAGGCTGCTTGAATTCCTAGTGCTCATTTGTCCTTTCGCAGCCCCGGACTTCAGTCCGGGGGTATGAATGTTAAACAACATTTCCCAATCTACATTGTTAATAGAAAGTTAAACCGCTGCTTTTTCTACCTTTGTCTTTCTATACAAGCCTATGAACATTATCCCTGGCGAACTGCTCTCCCAAATTGATACGCCTGCCGATTTGCGTCGATTCAAAGAAGACGATCTAGTTCAAATAAGCAACGAACTCCGCCAATACATTATAGACATAGTATCGGTAAAAGGAGGACACTTTGGAGCCAGTTTAGGAACTGTGGAACTAACGGTTGCACTGCATTACATATTTAATACACCATATGATCAACTGGTTTGGGACGTAGGCCACCAGGCTTATGGTCACAAAATGCTCACTGGTCGCCGAAACGTTTTCCACACCAACAGAGTGTACAAGGGAATTAGCGGTTTTCCTAAAAGAAAAGAAAGCGAATACGACACTTTCGGTGTTGGGCACAGTACAACATCCATCTCCGCAGCACTCGGAATGGCCGTGGCTTCGCGTTTAAAAGGACAATTCGATAAACAACATATTGCAGTAATTGGCGATGGCGCAATGACTGGCGGAATGGCCTTCGAAGCCATGAACAACGCTGGAACTGAGCCCAACAACATGCTCGTGATCTTGAACGACAATTGCATGTCGATCGATCCGAATGTTGGTGCCTTGAAAGAATATCTAACCGACATCACCACTTCGCACACCTACAACCGGGTGAAAGATGAGGTGTGGAACTTGTTGGGTAAAATTTCAAAGTTCGGACCTAATGCACAGGCCATCGTGCAGAAAGTGGAAAATGCCGTAAAGAGCGCATTGTTGAAACAAAGCAATCTTTTCGAATCGCTTAACTTCAGGTATTTCGGCCCGGTAGATGGCCATGATGTGAACCGTTTAGTACAGGTGATGAAAGATCTGAAAGATATCCCGGGTCCGAAAATTCTGCATGTTCTAACCGTGAAAGGTAAAGGCTACAAATTAGCCGAAGAAGACCAAACCCTTTGGCACGCGCCAGGGTTGTTCAATAAAGACACTGGAGAAATTCTTAAGTCGCCTAAAAAAGGACCAGAACCACCAAAGTATCAGGATGTTTTTGGGCATACTATTGTTGAATTGGCTAAGGCCGATGAACGCATTGTTGGTGTAACTCCAGCAATGCCTTCAGGTTGCTCGCTCAACATCATGATGAGAGAAATTCCAGAACGTGCTTTTGATGTTGGGATTGCAGAACAACATGCAGTTACCTTCAGCGCTGGAATGGCAACACAAGGGTTAATTCCTTTCTGCAATATCTACAGTACCTTCATGCAGCGCGCTTACGACCAAGTGATGCACGATGTAGCACTTCAGAATTTACATGTTATTTTCTGCCTCGACCGTGGTGGCTTAGCTGGCGCGGATGGTCCAACACACCATGGAGCTTACGATATCGCATACATGCGTTGTTTGCCAAACATGGTAGTGGCTGCGCCAATGAATGAGCAGGAGCTCCGAAACATGATGTTCACAGGTGTAAAGAACCCTGGGCCAATGTCGATTCGTTACCCACGCGGAAACGGTGTGATGACAGAATGGAGAACGCCTTTAGAAGAACTGAAAATCGGGAAAGGCAAAAAACTTCGCGCTGGAAACGACCTTGCGATTCTTTCAATTGGTCATATCGGAAATCTAGCTGTAATCGCAGCCGACAAATTGGAATCAGAAGGAGTTTCTGTTGCGCATTACGACATGCGTTTCGTGAAGCCTTTAGACGAAGAAATGCTTCACGATATTTTCACCAATCATACACAAGTAATAACCGTTGAAGATGGTTGTATACAAGGAGGATTTGGTTCTGCTATTTTGGAATTCATGGCCGATCACGGCTACAATGCAAAAGTGAAGCGACTAGGAATTCCCGACAGATACATCGAACACGGCACGCAGCCCGAACTTTGGGCAGAATGTGGATATGATGAGCATGCTATCTATAGCACCGCCAAAGAAATGGTGGGCGTTACGCACGTTTTATAACCCTGTAACCCCGGACTAAAGTCCGAGGCTGCATGTGATTCAAACGATTATTCGGATATCCCGCAGCCCCTGACTTTAGTCCGGGGTGCAAAGTTCCTCATTCGTACCTCAAATCAATCACCGTCGTAAACGGTTTCTCAAGTCCTTTCGATTTGAAGACCCCGTAATATGTTCCTGTGAGCAAACGTTTTCCATTGTTATCTGTTCCATCCCAGGTGTTGCTGTAGTTTTGAGCTGAGTACACTAGCTGACGACGGAAGTCGAACACAAAAAATTCGTTTTCTACGTGGTCGGGAATCATTCCACGAATTACATATAAGTCGTTGAATCCATCACCGTTAGGGGTGAAGGCATTAGGAATGAGTAAATCGGAAGTGTTAACATACACAGAATCTGGCTCTCTGATCAAAACTGAATCATTTGTTACACATCCAGCTGAATCTTCCACTGTTAGATAATATAAGTCTGGACCAAGGTTGGTGTAGGTTTGATTGGTCAATATTCCCATTTCAGGGTTCAAATCGAAATCAAATGGAGCGATACCTCCAGATAAGTTGATCTCAATCCTTCCATCATTTGCTCCAAAAGAGCTTATTTCAAAGCCATTGGAATAGGTAGGAGAGTTGATCTGCATTTCTGCAGGGGAGGAGAAAAGAACCTGTATTGTATCTGAATAGGAATAACAGCCCGTGTTTCCACGAAACCATGCATAAAGAGTATCTATAGATTCTGTTAAGGTTAAGCTTGTTTGATTAATAACTCCATTGCTCCATCCAAAACCTGTAAACGTGTTGGTGCTTAATTGAAGAGTGTCGCCTGTGCATAACAACAAATCCTCATCAGTCGACTCAATGCTGGGAGTAGGAGGTAGCGGAATAACGAAGAATGATTTTTGTTTTTCGAAAACGCATGCGCTGTCCCATTCAAAAACATACAATAGTTCGTTATTCCCGCTTGATAAAAGAGATGGGTTTAATACCAACGATTCGTTGCCATTAATAAAGTACGTACCTCCGCTTGGTGAACCGTAGGCCAAATCAATGATGGAATCAGTTTGGCAAAGATTAGGAGGGCCAGAAAGGTTAACAGATGATGGGCCTATAACTTCTATGGTAGTGGTATCTGTTGTTAAGCAACTGTTTTGAAAGCTGTAATAAACCAGTTGATGAACTCCAAGACCAGCAATTGTTGCAGAAAATAAGTTGCCGCCGAGCACTCCAGCACCGATTAGAAGGCCGCCTGGAGGAAATGTTTCAATCAGTAAAGAATCGCTAGAATTGCCACTGCACAATCTGCTTGGAGGAGTTAAAATATTTGCTTGTTGCACTTCCCTAACATCCACCCTTAAATTGTAAATAATTCTTCCACAGAAAAAAGAGTCGATAGAGGAGATTTGAAAGTTTGTGGTATCGGAAGGGAATAGTAAAAGTTGACCGCTTGCGTTTACCGTTCCTAGTTCGGCTGGCTCAATGATTAAAGCCCCAGGTGCACCTGGCGGAGGGTTGAGCAACAAAGAATCTCCTGCGCAAAGAGGGAATTCTCCAAGGTTTATTTCGAATTGGCTGAATTGTAATACATACATTGTAAAGCGTCTTTGCGCAACCAATTCTCCGGAAGGATTGTAAGAAAACAAACTATACTCAAAAAGCGTAGCCTCGTTTGGTGAGTTGTTTTCAAGTAAAGCGAATGTAAAGTTGCTATCGGGGTGTGTTAAAAATGTGGTGGGCGACCATTCGTAGGTAAAACCCTCTTCTGCCGCTATTCCTAATTTAAATTGTAAGCTGTCGCAGGCCACAAAGGTGGTATCAGTAATAATGAACTGAGCAGTTGTATTCTGTGATTGCAAACAAAGAAAAAGCACAAAGCATAAAGCAAGGTTTAAGCGATAACGCATACATATATATATGTATGGTAAAAGAGAGCAGGTAATGTTTTTTTGTCGAGTTACCAAAGTCATCAAATTTGTGCTTAAGTGAGGCAGAGTTCAAAAATAACAATTCTTTAGCCCTCGAATCAATAAAAAACTTACAATGCATCAGGTTATTTATTGATTGACACTCAGAAAGTGAAACACTTGCTATTCCAAACTATGTTAATTATCAAATCAAAAAAAAAACACACAAAATCGTATCCTTTCTTGCATTTTGTATTTGATTTAACCTATATTTGACATTGAGGAAAGAAATGTCTGGACATTCCCATCACTAATTTTATATGATTCGAACGATACACTGTAAAATGGCATCATCAACACATTTGCTTAAATTCAAAAATAGCATGTTAATGTTGCTTTGTTTTATGGCAGCATGGTCTTTAAATGCGCAACAATCTTCTGAGAAGATGGAAATCAGCCCAGCGAAAGAAGATGTAAAGCAAAATAAATTTGGAGGCGAAATGATTTCATTAGATGCCTTGCCAGATCCAACCATCGTTTTTGCAGATTCAAACTTTAGATTTTCATTAAACCACTTTGCACTTCAACAAGTACTCACACCATTTCCAATTCAAGTAAATTCAAATGGTGAGCTTGTTAATTACTCTATGGAAGAATGGGAAAGCATTTTAAGCCGATTGGCGAATAGTCAATCCAATAAATTTGATTTTGAACAATACAGAAATCAATTTCTTACCAGTACAATGGATTATATCAACCTAGGTGGTTTTGAGCTGAATCCAAACCCCTTGATGTTTCCTGCCTTTTTACCGCCGTATTTATTGCAACAAATGGAATCTCAAATGGAGTTTGTTGCTAAGTCGCAATTTTTGATGGGCAATGTCTGCGTAATTGATCCTAATTCGGGAATGCCATCCGCATCGAACATCACAACCAAAGGTTTGCCCAAAGGTTCTCCCAATGCTATGCTCGCTTATGCGTCTCTAGTAAATAGATTGCTCTTCGCAAAGCCCTCATTAGCGAAAGATGTAGCAAAACAATATAAATTGCCTTTGTCTATATTTTCAGACCCTCGAGCACTTTGCGAAGCATTTGCTCCCGATCTCTTGCCAAAGACCAATGCTAGAAATAACCGTTAAGATCAGCTACTCCTTTTGAAAAATACTCAACTCAATAAATCCCTTACAACAACCAATTTTCAAAACCCAAACACTATGCAAACATCTACATCCACGTGGATTCGGCCTGGTTTAAGATTTATGCTCACGGGCGTATTTCTCTTGCTGGTAGGCTGGATTAACGCAGCAACTTACTATTCAAAAGCCGCCTCTACAGACTTTAATGCAGTTGGCAGTTGGGGCGCAAATACTGATGGTACGGGAGCTGCCCCTGGTTCAATTAGTAATGTCGACGACTTCATCATTCAGAATGGTTCAGCATTTACGTTGACAGGAAACGCTTCAGTAAGAACTCTTACCATTAATGCTGGTTCACTCACAGTTGGGTCCAATACCTTAACAGTATCCCTAGCTACGACCAACATTTCCAATCTTACCGTTAATTCAGGCGGTACATTTACCGTTTCCGGTACGGGCAACATTATCATTAACGGTCGGTTTTTTGTTACCGGTACTGCTGCTTTTGTACAATCTGGCGGTACAATTACTGTAGATGGAAATGATGCAGGTAATGCAGCTAATTCTGTGCCATCTGGCCAAGGAATCATTACGTTCAGCAGTTCTGTTGCCCCAGTTCTTACAGGCGGTACCATTATTTGTGTGGATCCTCATGCAAATACAACCGCTTCACTAGCTTTTGATTACAATACAGGCGTTGGTATTCATTGTAATTCTGCTGTGGCTCACACTTTCCAGTTTGGTAACGGTGTCTCTACCGATGCAGGTGGAAATGCTACCAACGGTTTCCGCCATAGTACATGGACTGGTTCAGGCCGTTTCCTTTTCGGAACACTTGTGATCAACACTGCTACAAGTGCAAACCCCAATCGTTTTATTACGCATGCATGGTCATCTGGGGTGCGTGGAAATATGACAATAACCAATGGTGAATACAGAACGACTTCTCAGTTATTTGTTGCCGGAAACCTCACAGTTAATTCTCCAGGTATTCTCACAAATCAAACTTCGGCACTTGTTTTTGCCGATTTTCTTAGCGGTACTCAATCACCTTCGACTGTAGCTCAAACTGTTTCTGGTACCGGAACTTTCCGAAATTTAACAGCAGCACCAACTGCCAATTTTACTGGTATTACAATAAACAACACCAATCCTGCAGGGGTAACCATCAACAGTATTGGCGTTACAGGAACTGGAACAGTTTCAGGAACTTTAACATTTACTACAGGTAATTTGGGTATAACTGGTGGGCCATTTATATTAGGAGTTAGCTCCGCCGCTACAGGCACCCTTTCACTTACTTCTGGTGGCTTTAGGTCGGGTTCTACTTTCAGAAGATGGGTAGCCGCTTCATTTGGCCTTACGGCAACTACGCCAACTGCAACCTTTTTTCCTTTTGTAGACGGCAACAACAACCGCTATGTAAGACTTAACCGCTTTACTGGTGCTACCACTACAGCAGGTACTATCGAGGCCACATACAACACAGGATCTGGGTTAGTGGCTGATGTGTTTGCTGATGGTGTTTATAATGTTGACAGAAGATCTAATGCATCATGGACTTTTGGTGCTGCAAATGGTTTTTCTGTTACGGCAGGTAACTTAGCAGTAGGTTTATCTGGCGAGGGTGTCTTGGTAACTGCCGCTGCTCCAGGAAATGCTCCTCGACTCATTCAAATTGGTGCTGCTGCTGGAACGCATATTGCAGGATCAGGAACTACTTCAGCTCCGTTTGCCAATAGGCAATTGTCAGGTGCACAGTTTCTTGGTACACACAGGCTTGGTATCAACTTAGGTGATATTGGTTTGTTTTCAATTGCGAGCGGTTCATGGACTAGCACGTCAACATGGTCAACCAATGCGGTGCCTACTGCTTTAGACAATCCTTTAATTTCTGCAGGAAACACAGTAACTGTTTCTGCTGCTTCAACAGCACTATCTGTTACTGTTGCAGGTACTTTGAGTGTAACAGGTGGTACCCTTACGATTCCTGGTTCTGCTGCTGGTGGAATTCAAGTAAATGTAGGCGGTGAATTAAATGTTGCCGGAGGAACTGTTAACCTCCAAGACGGCATCAACAACAACCGCAGATTGACTTCTGCAGGAACATTAAATGTAAGTTCTGGAAACCTTAATATTGATGGTAATCTTAATATTACTTCTTCTGGTTCTTTTGTTCAATCTGGTGGCACGATTACCATAGATGGAAATGGTGCAACAACCTCTTCAGCTCAAGATTTGGCGAGTTTCAATAACTTGCCAGCCAATTTTAATGTGACTGGTGGGAATTTGACTTTTGTCGATCCTCCACCAACCTTTCTCAATACTATAACATACAATTCTGGATCGGGAGATGCTGTATGGGGGCCGGCGCACATTACTACATTTGGTAATGGTGTTTCTACTGCAGCAGGTAATGCAACCAACGGTTTTAGAATCGATCCATGGTTCGGTTTTGCTTACTTGCACATGGGGTCCTTGGTGGTTAACGGAGCCGCAGGCACTAACCGCTTTTTAACGCACGCATATACAAATATGCCATTTACGGGTAATGTTACTGTAAGTGCAGGTTCGGATGCTCGTTTCTCATCACTTTTTGTGGGTGGTAACTTGTTGAACAATGGTTTGTTAACTACAACCACATCTCTCAACTTTGCAAACTACAGATATAATGCTGGAATTACGGCAGTAACTACTGCACAGTCTGTTGGAGGCTCTGGTACATTTCAAAATGCACTTACCTTACCAACGGCAATGGCAACAGGCATGCGCCTACAAAACTCTAGTGTTTCTGGTATAACATTTAATATTCCTTTTACACAAAGAGGCAATTTAGAACTTTGGCAAGGTAGAGTAAACACCACTGCTGTTAATGTGTTCACGCACCTTAAGGCTGGTGCTGTTAACTCCGTATTTGTAGGGACTTCTACTGCAGGTTATGTTGATGGTCCATTCAGGGTAACTTACGGGGCTAGTTTTACAAATGCAGCCAACTTTTTCCCTGTAGGTGAAACTGGTGCAAACTGGATATCTTTCTTCAACTTGACAACCACTGCAGGTGGTCCTGTCACCATCCAGGCTGAAAGAAATAACAGTATTGGCGCTCCAGCAACAAATGATTTTTCTCTTTTATCTCTCACACCGGGTGCAGAGTGGGTAACATCTATCGTTAGTGGATCTGCCAACCTAGTTAGCTTTAGCACTCAGATACATGATGCAGCTATTGTTTCCGGCAATGCACAAGCAGCGATTCAAGCTCCAGCAACCGATTTTTCGGCATTTGGATCAGGCTCTTCATTTGTCGCTGCGGGTACAATTCCAGCAGGACTTTCGCTTAACGTTCCTCCAATTGCTGCTGCTAGTTTCCCTGATCGCCTAGCGATAGGTGTTACTGGGCCTTTGGCGGTTAGCACAGTTTCATTTGATCAAACGGCAGCAGCTGCATTTACATCGGCTGCTACTCCAGGTTCATCCAATAACAACGGAGGGCGTTTTAACATCCCTGCGCTTGGATCTTCTGGTACAGTTGCTCTTACAGATATTACGCTTACCTACACAGGTACAGCACCTGAGGCCGCTGTTGGAACCGTGTCTCTTTGGACTGGTACTTTTGGAGCTCCTGTTGCTTTAGTTACAGGTGCTACTGGAACTGTATCGGGAGGTAGTGTTGTATTTAGCGGAATATCGATCCCGTTGAGTTCAGGCAACAATTTCTTCTGGGTTCGTTTTGATGTTGCTCCAGGAGCAGTATTGGGTAACACAATCGACTTCCAGTTAAATACAGGAAACCTAATCGCTTTTGCAACAACAGGCGGTGCTACTGCTGCTTCTCCACTCCCTTCGGCTAACTTGTTGGCTACAGGTAGTACACTAATCGATTATTGTGCTCCAACCTACAGCACAGGATGCGCAAGTGGTGATGAAATAGCAAGAGTTTTATTAGCGGGTAGTTCAATTACTTTGAATAACGGTATTACTACTTGTGCACCAGCACCGTTTTATACTTCTTACACTGCTTTAAACAGACCAGATATTCAAATAGGATCAACCTATCCGATATCCATTACAATGGGTACAGATGGCACCCAGTTTTCACGTGTTTGGGTTGATTTTGACCAAAATGGTGTTTTTGATGCTGCTGAGTCTTTTTCATCAGGTACAAGCGTGGGCAGCGGTGGAACTTCCACATTCAATATCGTTGTTCCTGGAGGAGCTGCTTTAGGCTTTACCAGAATGCGTGTGCGTGGAGGCGATGATGCTGCAATTACCTCGGCTATGGCTTGTGGCGCTTCTGCAAGTGCTTGGGGTGAAACCGAAGATTACATTGTAGAAATTACAAGTCCAACACCTGCTTCTGTTTCGTCTATTTCCGCTACACAACAAACAGGTGGTATGGGCAGAAATACAACGAACAACAACTTGTTAAGAGTAGAAATTTCTACTGCAGGTTCTTTGGGTACACTTACGTTGAATCAGATTAGATTTAACTATACTGGAGCTGCAACGACTGATATAGCTGCACTAGGTATGACCTTGTGGACAGGAACTAGTGCTGCGCCATTCGCTCAAATAGGTACAAGCCAGAATGCAGCCGCACTTGTAAACTTTACTGGTTTAACAACAGTGCTTAATCCTGGAATCAACTACTTATGGTTGCGTGTTAATACATCTGCCACTGCTGTGATTGACAATTTGGTTGACGCAAGCATCGCTCTTGGCGACATAACAATTGCTGCTACTGGTGGCGCTGTTGCCCCAGGTTCACAGCCATTGGCTTTGCTTGATCCTGCTGGAGAACGTTTCATCGACTATTGCGTTCCACAGTACACAACAGGTTGTACATCTTCCGATTTAATTACGAATTTCTCCATTAACACATTGAGTAACCTATCTGGTACTGCGTGTACACCTGGGCTTCCATTGGGTTATATTTCTTATGCACCTGCAGGAGCGTTAACAACCAGTTTAACTGCTGGTCAGTCATACACTGCAAACGTTTCCATCCACACAGGTGGAGCAGCAGGTGTTGCGATATGGATAGATTATAACCAAAACGGTGTTTTTGATGCAGCCGAAAAATCTAATACTACAGGAACAATCGCTTCTGGTGGCAGTGGAACAATAACGGTAGTAGTACCAGCTGGTTCGGTAACAGGTTTGCTACGCATGCGTGTTCGCCACGTTTACAACCTTGCTGGAGCGTCAATAGATGCATGTAATTCTGTTACTTGGGGTGAGACGGAAGATTATACCATTACCATGCTTCCTCCTCCTAATTGCTCTACCTTGTTGCCTTTCCCTGCAACAGCAGCAACAGCTTCAAGAACAAATGTTTGTTCTGGCGACAACATTAATTTTGATATTACTGTTCCTATGCCTGCAGGTGCTGGCATTACTTATCAATGGAGACGTAATGCTGTGAATTTTGGTGTAGTTCAAGCAAATGCTGCAGCTGCTTTCGCAGTTACAGCTTCAGGTAACTACGATGTTGTGATTAGCTGTAATGGTATTGCTCAGATTACATCTACGCCAATAGCGATTACGGTAAACAATCCATTAGTTACTGCTACAACTCCAGCAAGTCGCTGTGGTGTTGGTTCTGTAACTCTAAGCGCTACTCCATCTGCTGGTTCAACTATTGAATGGTATGATGGGCTTACGAGTACAACCCCTGTAGGAACTGGTAATAGTTTTGCAACACCATCTATTTTGGCTACCACCACATACTATGCAAGTGCTGTTTCTACTGGTTCTGTTGGTACAGGTGGGCCTATTTCACCTAGCATAGGTGCTTTCGGTACTGGTTTCACTGGTAGCTGGCAAATTTTCAATGTTACAAACCAGGTAAGGATTGCGTCTTTCGACATTTTCCCTACTACATCAGGAGATGTAACTTTCCAGTTGTACAATAGTTCAAATGTGTTGGTTCACACATTCACTCAAAATGTTACTGCTACATCTACTGGTACTGTTATCGGGGCTCCAGTTACATTGAATGTAGATTGGATTGTTCCTCCTGGAAACGGTTATCAGCTTCGGTTTACAACTGGTCCTGGAGTTATGATTAGAAACTCTGGAGGCGCCACAAGTTTTTATGGCCCTAATTACCAAGGTGTAGTATTTACAGGTAACCAGTTCGGCGATCTTAATTACTGGTATAACGCGTATAATTTCCAGATTGAAGGAAATTGCACTAGTACTCGTTCTGCAGTAGCTGCAACCATTACACCTGCGCCAGCTATTACATCTAACCCGCTTAATTCGGTAACCATTTGTGAAGGTGAGTCTACTACATTAACAGCGAGCAGTACAAACTTAACTTACAACTATACTTGGGTTGGTAATACTCCAGGAGCAAGCTTCACTGTTAGCCCTACTACTACAACCACTTACACGGTTAACGGTGTAACATCATTGGGTTGTACTAACCAGCGTACAGTGTCGGTAGTGGTTAATGAACGCCCAGCTACACCTACAAGCGTTACGTCTATTCCAGCTGCAGCTCCAGGGCCGCCAATCACGGTAGGCTTCTGTCCAAATCTTGTTACTGGAGCAGTAACAGGTGTCGAGATTTCGGCAACTGCAACGCCTGTTTCAAGTATCGCGTATTTCGAGAATTTCTCTTCTGGCTTTGGTGCTGGACCATGGACTGCCAACTACACTCAAGTGGTTGGAACAGAAACGCATGGGGCGCTTTCTCGTTGGACAGCTTTGGCAGTTCCTCCTGCTTATCAATACAACGGTGGAACAACCTTTGCTTCTACAGGTTCTTTTGCTGGAGCATTTGGTGATGCGCAAGGATCCGGTAGTTCAGGAGCGACAGCAACGCTTGCGTCTCCAATCATAGCAATTGGCGCTGGTAATTCATCTGTTGTGTTAACTTACGATGTGTCTTATCGCCCGGTTATTGGTGATGTGTTTAGAGTTGAGTATTTTGATGGAACAACTTGGACGCCAATTGCTGGAAGTACGCTTTCAGATGCAGCGACAACTCCTGTTACTTTAGGAGCATTTGCGACCCAAACAGTTACTATTCCTGCCGTTGCTTACGGCGGAGTTACTGGAGGGAATTTACGCATTCGTTTTTCTTACTTCTCCGACTGGGGTTGGTGGGCTGGTGTAGACAATGTTACTATAACACAAACTACAAGCACTCCTGCATTTACATGGACACCTGCAACAGGTTTATTTAACGACATTAACGCAACATTGGCTTACACTGCTAATACGCCGGTATCAACAATCTTTGCTGCACCGTTCAACGACCGTACGTATCAGGTTTCTACAAGAAATCCTGCAACTGGTTGTACGAGCTTACCTGCAAATATTAATATTGACGTTTGTCAGATTGTAATTGACCAAATTTGCGGCGCACAAAATGTGACTGTTTTAAATACACCTCCAGCCAATATCAATTCTTTGCCAGCTTACTCTAACCTAGGAGCTCCAATTACAGGCTCGCTTGCTGGTTTGTGTACGCCATTGAAGAGTGATGTTTGGTTTAGGGCAGTAGTTCCTGCATCAGGCGACGTTCATGCCTATACATTTAGTGCGGGTAGTGGAACATTCGATCTTGACTCAACTGTTGTTGCAGTTTATTCATCGAGTGACGGAACTTGTACTGGTGTTCTTACGCAATTAGGTTGTAATGCCTTTAATGGTGCTGATGGCCATACATACGCAAGTGCATCTGGCTTAACACCTGGTAGCAATGTGTTTATTCGAGTAGGTTCACGCCAAGCGAATTTGTTCCCTGAAGCAGGTAGATTTAAACTTGTGTTATTGAGTGGTTTGTATTGGACAGGTGCTGCAAATAATCAAGTGTTTACAGATCCTTTGAATTGGTATGGTTCAGATGCAACAACTGTTGGTATCGAGCCTTCAATTTCAAAGTCTGTGATTATTCCACAGTCGGCAACAAGCAATTATCCATTCATTACGGGCAACGTTGATGTACACGGTGTTAACTTCTTGAACAGTCAATTTGTTTCTTCTGCGAATCTTTACAGAATTGACTTGGCACCTGCTTCAAGACTCCGCATCAATTCTTCTGGAACTCGAGGTGGATTTATAATTGCTTCTCAGGGTATTGCAGGATCATTGCCAAGCCCTCGTGTTGTTGGTACTGGTTTTGTTGAATTCATTAATACAAGTGTTACTGCTGCAAACAATCAGCACTTTGTAAATGTATTTGGTTCTACCACTGCGCAAGTAATTTTCGATTGTGCAACGGGTGTTAAGAGCAATGCTACCTTAACAACTAACAACAGAATGACCATACCAAATAATGCAGTTCTACTTTCAGGAGGAGTTCAAACTACTGTACCTGCTGTTAATTATGGAGGTAACGTAATTGGAAACATTCGTTATATCCGTACTGGTACTTCTTATGGTAACTTTGATTATTGGTCTTCACCAATCATTAATGGAACAACTGCTGCGTTGAGTACAAGTTTCGGTAATAACCTTTACGAGTACGACAATACTCGTCCTGGTGCGAGCTCAAACGTTCAATTGGGTTGGAACTCAGCGCCAATTAGTTCTCCAGTGGCTATGACTCCTGGTAAAGGTTTCATCCAATCATATGCAGGTAATGGAACAGTAACATTTAATGGTTTGCCAACTCAAGTAGATTTGGATCTTCCAGTAACTGTATCTGGTTCGAATAACTTTAACTTGGTAGGAAATCCTTATCCATCATCCTTATCCACTGCTTTGTTTAGAGCGCGTAATACAGGAGGCGGTAAGGTAGGAGTTGGAACATTCTATTTCTGGAATCAAACAAGCAATCCGTTCACTGCGGGTAATTATGTTTCCGTAAACAGTTCTAACATTGTATCAGGTGGTATAGCCCCAGGCGATTTTAGTGGCTCTCAAATTGGAGGTGCTCAAGCGTTTATGGTGGATGTTGCATCTGCAGGCGATCTTGAATTTAGAAATGACGATCGTGTTCCAGCTTACCCATCAAACCTTACACAATGGTTCTCTACACCAGAGACTATTTCTTTGTTGAGAATGAAAATCAGCAACAATAGCGGATTAGAGCACAACACAGTTGTAGCTTTCTCTGATGTTAGTTCTGATGATTATGTAGTAGGTGAGGATTCTCCACGTTTGCCAGGAACAACTGGGGTTGAAGTGTATTCTTTGCTTGAACCACGTCAACTAAACACGCAAATGTTTAGTCCACTAACATCTGGTCGTATTGTTGATCTTGGATTTGTAGCAACAACACCTGGTCAATATTCTCTTTCTCTTACTGAGTTTGTTGAATTTGAGCCAACAGTTCGCGTATTCTTGGAAGATCGTGCAACCAATACCTTCCAGAACTTGAATGTTAATCCAGTTTATCAGTTCGATCCTATTGCTCAAGTATCAGGGGTTCGTTTTAGATTACATTTCATGGCTCCAATTGCTACTCAAACAAGCGCAACTTGTTTAGGTGAATCAAACGGAAAAGTGATTGTTAGCAATTCGAATGTTACTCAGCCAGTTGATTTGGTTCTTAAGAATTCTCTAGGGGTTGTTGTTTCTTCAGCATCTCAAGTTGCAGGAGAGCACATCTTCCAGAATCTTTCTTCAGGATCTTACAACTTAGCAGTTGTATATGATGCACTTGATCAAGAAGAAATGCTGGTTTCTGTAAATACAGTTGGTCTTGTTAGCCCTGCTTCTTTCGTGATGTCATCAAACAATGTTGATATTGCTGATGCAATCATTGAATTTAATGCAGGAGATGATGAGTCTATCGAATACACTTGGGATTTCGGAGACGGTTCAGCATTAGTAACTGGTACTTCTACTCCAGTTCATGCTTACATGGCTCCTGGAATTTACACAGTAACTTTAACAGCAGGTAATGGTGGTTGTACTTCAACCGCAACTACACAAATTACAGTTACTGCAGAAGCAACAGGAATCTCTCGTGTAAACAACGAGTCTAAAATTGTTGTTTTCCCTAACCCTGCAACTACCACTAGCAATGTTCTTGTTAATTGGAACAAATCGATCTCATCTGCAACGCTCAATATCTTTGATGCAACAGGAAGATTGGTTAGTTCGCAAGTAATCAATAACGTATCTTCTGGATCAGTTATAGAGTTACCGGTTAATCAGCTTTCAAACGGAATTTATCAGATCTCAATTGAGGGAGAGAATTTCCACGAAGTGGCTAGATTCACTGTAGCCAAGTAAAATTGGTAATCATTTCGAAAAGGGCTAGGAGTATTCTTCTAGCCCTTTTTGTTTTGGAATTAACAATTGTTTGTTGAAATGTGTTATTGCTTGTTCGCAATAAATGATTAACATTCAGTTCCTTTGAAAGAAAAAAGATGAAAAACACGCTACTTTTTATTTTGCTTTTGGGAACTGGAAACTTTGGTTTCTCTCAAACGGTTAATTCTTCTTGGGTCCCTGCCTCTGGAAATCAGATTCTGAGCTTTGTTAATGCTGCTTCTGTAAACGTGAGCGCTGAAGGAGCAGGTCAAACTTGGAACTTTTCCTCAACAGTTGTTGATTCTGTTTCAACAGTTAGTTTTTCTGTTCCAAGTGTTAGCTCGCTTGGTCAAACAAACTTCCCAGGCGCCGGCTTAGTTGAACGTAATACCTATTCAGGTTTTGAGAAATTTGTTTATTGGCAAGCACAGGCCAATAGTATCCAAGAGTTAGGTTATTTTTCTGGCAACCAAACAGATTCACTTTACGATGTTGCTTCTAATCCAAGAACATTCTTGCAGTTCCCATTAAGTCTTAATTCAACGTTTATCGATGATTATGTTTTCAATAACAATTATAATGGTTCTGTTAGCACAGTAACCTCTGGCAGTATCTCAGCCACAGTTGACGCAACCGGTTCGATCATTTTGCCAGGTAACATTGTGATTGATGATGTGATAAGAGTAAAAACGATAGACAATTATGGCGTTGCACCTACTATTCCAATTCCTCCTCCATTCCCAACAGGTAACATTGTTTCCTACAAATGGATATCTTCAACTTACCCTGGTGTAGTTTTAGCGAGTTTATCGATAGCCAATTTTGACAACCAAGGGAGTGTGTCAACAGCCTATTTTTCTGTTCCTGCAACGGTTGGAATAAACAACAATCCGTCAAATGAGGCTATTGTTTTTCCTCAACCAGCTACGACATCTGTAGCAATCAATGCAGACAATGGTTACAGATTCTCCTCAATTGTACTATTTGATATTTCTGGTAAAGAGGTTTCTCCTGATCAAATTGATGGTTATGGTACATCGAAGTTGGAAATTGGAATTGAATCCTTTGCATCTGGCATCTATTTTTACCGTTCATTCGATTCAAACGGCAATACACTTACAGGGAAAATTGTAAAGCAATAAGCCGCAAATCTTAGGAAGCGACCAATAGTTCTTTCGCTTAACATCATTGATTTTCGGTATCGTTCGTTCTTAATCTGTAGCAGCGCTATCATCATCAACGATAAAGTCGGTCAAGTTGGTAAGCACTAAACTTGTAAATGATGTTCGTTCTGGCGCTGTTATCGGTCTCGATATCAACGGTCTTGAAAACGGAGTTTACCAAATAAGTGTAGAAGGTAAAAACTTCCGTAACGTGGGTCGCCTCACGATTGCAAAGTAATTCACCATATAAATAAAAAAGGGGGATCGGTTTTCCAGTCCCCCTTTTTTTATTTACGGCTATTATGCTTTAATTTGTGCAAGTAATCCACTTTGAACCTATGAAAAAACTTTTTACCCTGGCTTTTGCTTTTACCACGCTGTTGGCCACTTCACAAACTGTGTATGTGAATACAATCACTGGTGACGATACTTACGACGGGCTTTCTGCTGCTGTAAGTGGTACTAATGGTCCGAAGAAGACCATCAATGCTGGTGTTGCAGCACTAAACAGCGGAGAGATTCTAGTGATCGAATCGGGTGAATACACAGAAAATGTTGTGTTTAACAAGAATTTGCAACTCGTGAAAACCGGAGTAGGTGCTGTTGTAGCTTCTTCTATTACAATTTCTGGAGAAGCCGATATCATCGGAAACCTTCCTGTAGATCAAGCAATCCAAAGTGCTTCAGTTACTGTTCATGCTGGATCTTCAGCAAATGATGGTTACATCTTCGTTGCCGAAAACGGTGTGCTTTACTTGAATGGAACTCAGTTTTCTGAATCTATCTTTGCAGCAAAGTCGTTTATCCTAACGCCTATCGGCAATGTAACTTTAGGCGGAATTCGTATGAATGGCAATTCGGCGGTTCTTACACTTGGTGGAGATTTGAATGTGAGCAATGCCGTTCAAGTTAACCAGCTAAATGGCGGTTTTCTTGAACTTAGTGCTTTCGATTTGACATTATCCAACGGAGCCACAATCTCACAAGGAAGTGCTGGTTCTTTTGTACGCACTTCTGGAACTGGTTCATTGATTCTTCAGTCACTTTCAGATGCCTCAACTATTTTACCAGTAGGTATCGAAAGTCTTTATGCGCCGGTTACGGTTGATGATGCAAATAACACTGCAGAAACCATCGCCATTCGTGTTAGATCTGCCACAAATACAAATTCATTTAATCCAGATCTTCCAGGTGCAGTAAATAGCTTTGTTGGTTTAGAATGGATTATGACTGAATCGGGAGCAGCAGGAAACAATGCACTCGTTCGTTTCGATTATACTGGAATTAGCGAACTCAACGATTGGGCTGAAGCACAAAATAGATTGGTTGCTCGCAACGATGGATCAAGTTGGATAGCTGGTTCTGATGCGAACATTGGCCAAGGTTTCGCAACTGCAACTTTCAATGCTCTTGGTGGAACTTTCGCCATTTATTCTGACTTCCCAAATTCAACTGGAGCCAATGCTAATGTTAACGAAGTTGCTGTATTTCCTAATCCATTCAACAGCGAATTGTTTGTTGTAATGCCTTCTGGCGCAGACCAAGTTGAATTTAACTTGATCGACATGATGGGTAAAGTTGTAGTTTCAGGAACTGTTTCTTCAAACGCAATAACATTGCCTGCAGATTTGGCAAAAGGAGCTTATTTCTTGTCTTTAAATGTAAATGGTAAGCAATCGGTTACAAAAGTGATGAAGAGCTAATCATTCAACTCTCAAACGAATAAAAGGGCTCCCATTTTGGGAGCCCTTTTTGTTTTATATACTTGTGCAGAAGTAATCTTACGGAAACCAAAATAGTAGGTATGATGTATCTGCCATGAACGCTTTATTACCCTTTATCTTGGGTTTATTGAGTTACGACTGGAGCATGTCTTTGCTTAGCAACTTGTGATGCATCTATTTCAATTAACAACCTTTTATTCTGCCAAATGCTAGCGATGAAGATCTTCACCTGCAATTGATTTTGGTTATGTTAAGCGCAGTAATGTTGCCTCTTTATTTTTGTTTAGCTGATTATTGAACAAAAAAAAGGCTCCGATTTCTCGAAGCCTTTTCAAATATGATATGGTGATCAGAATTATTTCTTCAATAAGATTCTGCGGGTTTGAACTTGTTCACCATCGAATACACGGATAAAGTAAACTCCATCAGTGAGGTCGTTGAGTTGAACTTCAACTGCAGGCATGTCTTTCGTGAACGACAATTCATAAGATTCAACCTTCTGACCTAAGTGGTTGTAAACTTCCACAGTTTGATTGATATCTCCTTCTGGCTGTAGGCGAATGTTCAAAACGCCATTGCTAGGGTTAGGATACACTTGAAGAGGTTCTGATGAAAGTTCAGCGTTTACAATTTCAACCTCTTCGCTCGATTGACGAACGAATGTAGATCCACTTATTTCTGCACGGATGGTGTAGCAAGAAGTGGCATTGAAAGCACCGTTGTAACCATACACATAAGCTGTGTAGGTTGTTGCTGCTAGGGTGTTGTTGTAGATCAATGACTCTGATGTAGTTCCTCCGTTTTGTGAAATCCCAACAGAAGTGCTTGAACGGAATAACTGTAGATCGTAATCCGCAGGAAGATTCGTTAAAGTAACACGCACATTTCTCGCTGCTGTAGTGTTATTGAAACGTAGATAATCTTTGTCGGTTGACGAAGAAATTCTAGCGCTTACATTGGTTGCCAAAGGAATTGTTTTTGCTCCAGTACGGGTTTCGTTTGGCTCATAGTTGTCTGTGCAAGCAGGAGCTGTTGCTGTAGTCGTGAAATTTGCTGTTGCTGAAACACCACTATTTCCTGTTGCACAAAGAGTTGTGACACGAAAATTGTAAGCTGTGTTTGCTGTAAGACCCGTAATCACACTGCTAGTTGTTGTGCTATTTACCAATGTCCAAGTAGTAGCAGCAGCTGTTTTGTATTCTAAATTGTAGCTTACTGCGCCAGAAGCTGCGCTCCAAGAAAGCGTTGCACCTGTTGTTGAAATGGAAGTTGATGTAAGTCCTGTTGGAATTGCACAAGTTGTTCCTCCTGTTGGAGCCGTGCAACCATCTGATGTTAAAAGAGCAGCGCGCAAGCCACCTGCAGCAAATAGTGCTTGTGCACGTGATTTTTGACCATTCGAAAACATGTACATGCAATTGTCATCGGTGTAATCCATGTAGTTCATGGTCATTTCGATTGGCGCTCCAGTACAAGTTGAGTAATGCGGGTAAGTAGGACAACCAACGTTAGAGGTGTTGTGTGTTGGTGTATCGTTTACTAAGTCGCTACCGCAATTTGCATCTCCCCAAATGTGGCGAAGATTTAACCAATGGCCAACTTCATGGGTTGCTGTACGACCTTTATTGAAAGGTGCTGTAGCAGTTCCTGTTGTTCCAAAATAACGGTAATCGATAACTACACCGTCTGTTGTTGAAGTAGCAGTTCCTGGGAAAGTAGCGTATCCTAAAATGCTTCCACCGATTTCACAAACCCAAACATTTAAATAACGATTTGGATCCCAGCCTGGAGTTCCACCAGTAGATGCTGATTTAACTGCATCATTTGTTCCGAATGAGCTCGTTCTTGTAGATGCAATACGGTTTATCCCGTTTGAAGCAGCGCCAGACGGAGTGCGTTGTGCCATGCAAAAATTAAATTCCATATCAGACGCTACCGCAGTAAATGCTGATGGAATAAGTGATGCATCTGCATTGAGTTTACGGAAGTCGTTGTTCAAAACTGTTAACTGAGAAGCAATTTGCGCGTCAGAAATGTTTTGCACAGCACTGCGGTAAACCACATGAAATACTACTGGAATGTTGATTACAACGCGTTCTCCATTGTTGGTTTGCTCAAATTGGCGGGTGTGTTCTTCCACCGCTTCCATTTGATGCACCAAGGCAGGATTTTCGTTCATTTGGTGTTCTAAATGCTCCATTGTGCCGCATTGGCGCTGTGCATTTAAGCTAATGGTAACCCCCATAAGGAGAGCCACTGCTGAGATGTAGAGTTTCTTCATTGTACGTGCTTTGAAGTACAATATGAGAGATTACTTGCAAAAATGCAAGAAATCAATTTTACATTTTCTCACACCGAAAAGCTGAAAACTATTCCCAGTTATTCAAGGAGAATTCTTCGCGAAGTGGATGTGATAGATTGCTGCGAATTTCTTCTGGATTATTATAGCTCCCTAAAAGAAACATCAACTTTGTTACTGCAGCCTCTGTGGTAATATCTTCCCCGCTAATCACTCCAATGCTCCCCAATTGTGTGGATGTTTTGTATTTGCCCTGCATAACTGTTCCACTCAAACATTGAGTTACATTAAGCACGGTAATTCCAGCTTCAATGGCTCTGCGAATTTCTTCTATAAACCACTCATCCGTAGGAGCATTGCCCGAGCCAAATGTTTCAAGCACTATGGCGCGCAAACCTGGAATTCTAAGGATGGTTTTTACATAGGCTTCCGACATCCCCGGAAAAACTTTTAAAATAGCAATATTGGAATCGAGTTTCTTGTAGAATTTGGTTGGCTTCCCATTGTAAACTCTCAAAACAGGATCGTTAAATTGGATTTGAACGCCTGCCTCAGCTAAGAATGGATAATTGGCACTTGTGAACGCATTAAAATGGCTCGAACTAAACTTGGTTGTGCGGTTACCCTTCAGCAAATGGTATTCAAAATAAATACACACTTCGGTCACTTTGGGCTTCCCGTTTTCTTTGGTAACTGCAATTTCTAAAGCAGTAATGAAGTTCTCACGAGCATCGGTGCGCAATACTCCAATGGGTAACTGTGAGCCCGTAAAAATGATCGGCTTCGACAGGTTTTCGACCATAAAACTTATTGCCGAAGCTGAATAGGCCATCGTGTCGGAACCATGCAAAATCACAAAACCATCGTAACGATCATAGTTCGACTCGATCACTTCCACCAGCCGAATCCAATGCTCAGGATTTACATTCGATGAATCTATCGTGGGCTCAAAGGTGTGAATATCGAGGTCTATATCAAGTTTCGCAATTTCAGGTACGTTCGCAATCAAACGCTCGAAGTTTACCGGCATCAACGAACCTGTAAAACTGTCTTTCACCATGCCGATAGTACCGCCAGTGTATATGATTAATGCTCTTGGTTTAATGCTCATAATTTAACAAATAGCCTTCGGGCGTTTTCTGTGGTCAGTTTTGCTAGTTCCTTCCTTCCAATCAACAAGTGCTCTCCCAACGTTTCGTTCACGTAAGCAAGATACGACGATTCATTCCTTTTCCCCCGGTAGGGAACTGGCGCCAAGTATGGTGCATCTGTTTCCAAAATCAAATACTTTGAATTGACCTGCTTCAAGATGCTTCCCAAATCGGACTTTTTAAAGGTGATCACCCCTCCAATGCCTAAATACCAATCCATTTCTGTGATTTCTCGCGCTTCTTCTACCGTTCCAGAAAAGCAATGAAACACACCTTTCACTCCTTTTTCTGCCCAAGGGCGGACGATGGCAATGCACTCAGGTGTTGCATTTCGGGAATGAATAATCATTGGCAATCCAAATTCCAAGGCCCATGAACACTGCACTTCTAGCGCCTCTGCTTGGATCTTTTTAGTAGATTGATCCCAGTACAAATCCATCCCACATTCGCCAACTGCCACAAATGGTTGTTTCTTTAACCACTGATAACACAGTTCCAAATCGGTTTTCCAACTTTCTGGCAGTACATGGCAAGGATGTAAACCCATCGCTGGCCGACACAACTCAGGGTATTTTTCCGCCAAGGCCATCATTACACCAATAGATTCCGAATCGATGTTAGGCAATACTATTTTGGTAATTCCGGCTTTTACAGCCCGGTCGATCATTGCGTCGCGGTCGGTATCGAACTCTGCCGAATACAGATGTGCATGGGTGTCTATGATTTCCACGGCGCGAAGATAATCTCAATTTTCAAGGCTCGATTGTTCAATTCGGGTTTACATGTACATTTAGGCAGTGAAAATTCTGGTAATCCGTTTTAGTTCGATAGGCGACATTGTACTCACCACGCCGGTGTTGCGGTGCATCAAGAACGATTTGCCCGATGCTGAAATTCATTACCTCACCAAGCCACAGTTTTTGCCTTTGCTGGAGAATAATCCTCATTTGAAGAAGGTTTGGGTTTGGTCGGGGGAGGTTTTAACCTCCTTGCGGGAGGAGGCTTTTGATCATGTTGTCGACCTTCACCACAATTTGAGGTCGCTCCGGGTGAAATGGGCTCTTGGTGTAAAATCCACCGCATTTCATAAGCTAAACTTTTCGAAATACCTCATGGTGCGCTTTAAATGGAACCGTCTTCCTGAGAAGCACATCGTAGATCGATACCTCGAAACGGTTTTAAAACTGGGAGTAAAATGGGATGGGAAGGGGCTCGATTTTTACACATCACCAGAAAGCGAAACAATTTTCTCCAAGCTTCCGAACAGCCACAACAAAAATTTTGTAGTTGTGGTTTGTGGTGCGTTGAAAGGAACCAAGCAGATTCCGGTTGAACACTTAATATCTGTATGCAAGAATATACAGTCGCCAGTGGTTTTGTTGGGAGGAAAGCAGGAAGTCGCGATCGGTCGAGCGATACAACAAGAAGTGGGTAACCAAGTGCTGGATTTGTGTGGTAAAACGACTTTGGGCGAATCGGCTGTTTTGATTCGAGAGAGTTTGGCGGTTTTAACCGCCGATACGGGATTGATGCACATTGCTTCTGCCTTCCAAAAGCCTGTTGTTTCGGTATGGGGAAACACGATTCCCGAATTTGGTATGGCGCCGTTTATGCCCGAGAATCCATCGCACAGCTTTGTAGCGCAGGTAGAAGGTTTAAGCTGCAGACCCTGCTCGAAAATAGGGTTTCCAACTTGTCCAAAGGGACATTTCAATTGTATGCAAAAACAAAAATATCCGGCCATTACTGACCGGATAAATCGTTTTGCTGAACAAAAAAATAATTGATTAGGCTTCGCGTAAGATGTTCAATTGGTCGAGCAATGAACCAATTTCCTCTTTCGCCTTGCTGATTTTACGCTCAATATCTTTTCGCATATCGTCGGCTGCCTTCGATTTCGAATTGGCGAAAAAGCCAATGTTATTCTCCAGTGTTTGAACTTCCGTTTGCAAGCGACGTATTTTGTCCTGCACCACATTTTTCTGTTGGTGCAATTTGTCTTTCCCATTAGGGTTAGAACTAATATTACTCACTTGGTTGCGGAATACTTGTCGGCGTGATTCTGCGTTCCCTGCTTTCAGTTTCGCAAATTGTGCATCGATAGCTGTTCTAAATGCCTTGTGAAGTGCATCCTTTTCTTTCATCGGTACGTGCCCAATTTCCATCCATTGCGCTTGGAATGCTTTCAGAGCCTCGAAATTTGCGTTGTTATCGTCAACTAGTTCAAAGCTTAAAATTGCAGCAACGAGATCTTGTTTTTTCTTCAAGTTCTCATCTTGCTCCGAATTCATTCCCGCGAAGTGGTGGTTGCGACTTTCATAAAACACATCGCATGCCTTGCGGAAACGCGTCCAAAGTTTGTCGCTGTGCTTCTTTGCAACAGGCCCAACTTTTTTCCATTCTTCTTGCAAAACACGAAGCCGCTCGCCTGTTTTTTTCCAGTCGTTGCTTTCTTTCAATGTTTCAGCCTCCATGCACAAGTCAACTTTTTGCTTGTAATTCTGGTTCTGTGTATTGCGAAGTGTTTTGTAGAATTCTTCTTTGGTTTCGTAGAATGAATCGCGAGCAGTTTTAAATCTCTGCCAAATCGCTTCATTGTCTTTACGAGAAGCGAACCCAATTTTTTTCCAATCCTCCAAAGCAGCAGCCATCTTCTCAGATGCTTCTTGCCAATGTTGATGTGACTTAAAAGGAACTTCTGCAAGAATTACTTCTGCCCGTTCACATACGGCCGTTTTTAGGTTAAGATTTTCGGTGAAGGTTGATTCTTGACCTTGAATGTACTGGCGACGACGATCGAAAAGCTTGTCACCTGCCGAACGAAAACGTTCCCAAATAACTTCACTTTGCTCACGAGCCACTTGCCCAATATCTTTCCATTGGTCTTGCAAAGATTTATAATCATCGAGAGAAGTACGAATCGATTCTTCGAGAAGCAATTCTTCCGCCCTCACACAAAGCGCCGTTTTTAATTCAAGGTTTTTCTTTTGATCGAGATCTCTTAATTCCTTATTGATCTTGATAACCTCATAAAAGTTGTTAATGTGGTGATGGTAGTTTTTCCAAAGTTCATCCACATTTCCAGCTGGAACCAACCCGATATTTCTCCAAGAAGCTTGAAGCTCATGCAAACGATCAAAGGATGCCGGAATATTTTCCGTATTCTCCATCATTTTCTTGAGTTCATCTAAAATCTCAAGTTTCTTCTTCAAATTATCGGCAAGCTCCTTTTCTTTCTGCTTTCTGAGCTCGTTCCTCTTTTCAACAAAGGCCTTAACAGCTTCTTCAAAAGCTAGATCTGATTCGTCCTGAATTACTTCAAACTCCAATGGATCACCTCCATTTTCGATGAATTTCATTCGTTTCGAACTAACTTCCTCTTCTTTATTGTTTCTGTAAGCTGATCGGATAGAGGAGAAAACTGCTTTTCGAGCTTCAAGGTCATTGTGGCCTAAAAGTTCTTTCATTGCAACCACCAATTCAGGCCGCGATTTTTCATGCCAAGCTACGAGCGGCTGAAGATCATCATGTTCGTGGTCTTCATCTGAGGGTTCTGTTTCGATAACAACATGTTTTGTTTCAACTTCTGAATTTGCTTTTTCAGCCTCAATTGTTTGAACATCTTCGGTGGATGTTACAATTACTTCTGAAGTTTCGGTTGAAATTAATTCGGTTGCGTCTGGTTGACTTTCCTCTGTTTTTTCAACAATATCCAAAGTTGATTCATCAGATGTAGCTGCGATAATTTCTACTTCAGTTTCTACAGGCGCAGCAATTTCTTCAGTTGCTTCTTGTGGCAATTCAGCTTCTGTTTCTGCAGCAACAACTTCCTGAATCTCTTGTGAATCAGGGGTTATTGTAGCTTCCTCCTCAGTTGTTGAAGTAGCTTCATTGGTTTCTGAAAGGGTGATTTCCGGTTTTTCATTCGGTCCGGTTTCCGGTGTTTGGAGCGATTCCTCAGGATTTTGCATGGTTCAAAAATAGCCAATTCCACTCCTAACAACGAAGCAGAAGATTAAAAATAATAATTTAACAAACTAAATGATGAAGATTTAACTTAACATCATTGAACACAGATTCGAATTTGAGTTACGAATCTAAACATAAAGCATTGAATTTAAGACACTTTTGAATTGTGGGTTTTTCAAGTCAATTTTCCTTAAAATGTTTTTCGCATTATTTTATTGTGTTGATTGCATGAACCTATCGGTATGAAATATCTTTACAGCTTGTTCGTTAATTTGAGCTGACGCTTCGCACTTTTACATGAAAAGAATTCTTCCCATTTTATTTTTCTGTTTCATTTATGCATTCTCCTTTGCACAAAGTCTCAATATTCCGGTTGATTCATGGCGAGAACATCTTCCTGTAAGCAAAGGGATTTCAATTGCTCAATCGAGCGAAAAAGTTTTCTGCGCCACTGAAAAAGGAATTATCGTTCTTCGAAAAGACGACAATTCTTTTGAAGTACTTGGAAGGTCCGGTGGTTTGAGCGACATCAACATCGGCAGCGTAGGGTATCACGACCTTTCTCAAACTTTGGTAGTTGGTTATAAAAATGGAAACATTGACCTGATTCGCAACAATGAAGTAGCCAATCTTGGCGATCTAAAGCGCTCCACAGTAATTTCTGGTGCCAAAGCCATTAATAGAATAAAATTTAAAGGAGACCTTGGATATTTGTGCACCAGTTTTGGTGTCTTAGTGCTCGATATGACTAGAAGAGAGGTGAGCTCCACCTTGTATCCGACGGCAAATAATGCAGATGTTTTTGATATCGATTTTAAAGGCGATTCGGTTTTTGTGGCCACAGAACAAGGCGTGAGAAAGGCTAATCTAAACGATCCGGCTGTCTCCTTTTTTAACAATTGGACCAATCTTTCAGGGTTCGGCGCTACCCGTCCAACTAGAAATGTTACCTTTTATAATAACGAACTTTTTGTTACGCGTTACGTGCCATTCGAATACGCACTTGATACCATCTTTAGATACAACAACGGTAGCCCTGAAATCGAATTTACAGGAAGCGGTTACCCAGGAATACGCGAAAGTAAAGGACAATTATTAATCTGTGAAAACCTCAGTGTTGTCGCCAAGAAAAATCCATCAGACCCTTCTTATCAAACCATCTTTCAATACAACAATTCTGCAGCACCTAATCCAATTGATGCCATTCGTGACAACGATAACGACCGTGTAATTTGGATTGCCGATCAAAAGTTTGGCTTGGTGAAATCATTTGCTATTTTCGACAACCAACCATTCACTCCCGAAGGTCCAGCCACAAAGAATGTGTTTAGAATGCAAATCGCCAACGATCAATTATGGGTTGCTACTGGCGGCTATGATTTTGGATATGCTCCACTCTATCAAATAGATGGCATCTTTAACAGAGATGCAGCAATTTGGAATTCCTATCAATACCCAACCGCCACAGATTGGGTGAGAGATATCGTAGGAGTTACTGTTGATCCATCAAATTCAAAAAGAATTTTCGCATCAACTTGGGGAAGTGGAGTGATTGAAGTAAACGACGGAGTAATTGTTCAGAAATACGACACTACCAATAGTGAACTTTATTCCATAGCCAGCAATAGCGCGGAGGTGCGCGTGTCTGCAGTTGCTTTTGATAAAGATGCCAAACTTTGGGCTGTAAGTACTTCCGCAACGCGTCCAGTTGCCATGAGAAAACCCGATGGAACTTGGAAGTCGTATGCTTTCAACACTCAAATTAACGATCAAAGCACTTCGGATATGTTGATCGATTCCTCTGGGCAAAAGTGGTTTATCGTGCAAGATCGTGGGATAGTTGTTTTTAAAACAGATGAGGACGATGAACTTGAGTCCTTCCAATTAGTAAACGATCAAATTGGTAGCGGTGCGCTTAACTCCACACGTGTCTTTTCAATGGCGCAAGATTTAGACGGCCTCATTTGGGTAGGCACTTCAAAAGGTGTAAATGTTATTTATAGTCCTGACGCCATTCTCGATGAAAGCAATCAATCGAATTGGGACGCTCAAAAAATCACTGTAGCTCAAGGTGGCTTCAACCAGTATTTGCTAAACTCCGAAGAGGTGACTTCAATTGTAGTGGATGGCGCCAATCGCAAGTGGTTCGGAACAAGAAGCGCTGGCTTGTTTTTGGTATCACCAGACGGCACCGAGCAGATTGCAAATTTCGATTTCGACAATAGCCCTCTTTTAAGTAATACAATCATTTGTATGACCATGAATTACAAGACTGGGGAGCTTTTCATAGGAACAGACCAAGGCATTTGTTCAATTCGAACCGATGCAACATTAAGCGGAAAGGGTTTCGAAAAGATGTATGCGTTTCCAAATCCAGTTCGTCCAGAATACACTGGATTAGTTACAGTTACCGGATTAGTGAACAATGCAGACGTTAAAATTACCGACGTTGAAGGCAATGTAGTTTTTACAGGAACATCAAACGGTGGAACCATCACATGGAACGGTCGTTTGTACTCTGGCGAACGCGCCGCAACGGGCGTTTATCTCATTTTCGCAGCCAATGAGGATGGTTCCGAAACCAAAGTCACCAAGTTGCTTTTTGTGAATTAATGATGCTCATTGCGAGTGAGGCTTTGGTGCTCCACACTATACGACATGGTGATCAGTCTGTGATCGTAAGAATGTTTACGCGGCAACGTGGGCTTGTTTCTTTTTTGGTAAAAGGAGTTTACGCCCGAAAATCAGGGAAGGCAGCCATCGTCCAAGCCATGAACCTCGTACATGTGGCTTTTCGAAACCGAGAAAATCGTGATCTCCAAATGCCTACCGATTTAAAGATGCATCACGCCTATCGAAACATTCCATTTTCACCAGTGGCAGTCGCACAGTTGGTTTTTATTTCTGAAGTTTTGATAAAAACACTTCGAGATTTAGAGCCCGATGATCATCTGTTCGATTATGTACAAGGTATGTTATTGGCATTGGACGATCGATCGGATGTTGTAGCAGATTTCCATCTTCGTTTTCTGCTCGATTACAGCAACTTTCTTGGGATTCGACCACAAATGAATTTTTCTGAGGAATTCCCGTTTTTCGATCCAAGTGCAGGTGAATTTATTGGCTTCCCAAGGACGGGAACATGGAATAGAGAATTGAGTGAGCAACTGGCCATGTTAATGGACCTTCCCTTCGAATCGTTACACTTAAGGAAATCGAATCGTTATCAAAGGCAACAACTTTCCGATCATCTTTTAGGTTATTACAAATGTCATTTCCCATCCTTGGGAGAATTTAAAAGCCCAGAAGTATTAAGTGCAGTTTTCGAGTAACGCGATTTTCTTTTCTCTTACGTGAAATCCCTAAAATCGTATGACATTTAAATGCATTAGCATTGTTATCTTTGCCGCCACATGCCATTAGATCAGCCAGAAGAAGAAGTGCCAGGAGCGGAAATGACCTTTTTGGATCATTTGGAAGCGCTGCGTTGGCACATTGTAAGGTCCGCAATTGCAGTAGTGGCATTTGGAGCACTCGCATTTTTCTTCTCCGACATAATTTTCGATGGAATTTTATTGGCGCCCAAATACGCCGATTTTCCAACCTATAGATTCTTTTGTTGGCTATCGCAAGTATTATTTCAGAACGATAGCATTTGCTTGAGCGACCTTGAATTTGAATTGATTAGTACCCAAATGTCGGGGCAGTTTACTACACATATCATGGTGGCTTTTGCGACTGGATTGATCTTGGCTTTCCCTTATTTATTATGGGAAATTTGGAGATTTATCAAGCCTGCGCTCTATGTAAACGAGAAGAAATATGCCAATGGGATGGTCTTCTGGGGCAGCTTTTTGTTTGCTCTTGGAATCTCATTTGGATATTTCGTAATCACGCCTTTAAGCGTTTACTTTTTTGGGAACTACCAGATTTCCGAAATTGTAGCCAATCAAATCACTGTGAGCAGTTTCATTTCTACAGTGGTAACAACAACTTTTGGTGCTGGATTGGTCTTTGAAATGCCAATTGTTATTTATTTCCTTGCCAAAATAGGTGTCGTTTCTGCTGCATTTTTGAAGAGAACACGAAAGATATCTTATGTGATCATCTTGGTAGTAGCAGCGATCATTACTCCGCCTGATGTAACAAGTCAAATAATTGTGTCGATTCCGCTTTTTATTCTCTACGAAATCAGCATTCTGATTGCCCGCCGTGTGGAAAAACGGAAATCTGCAGCTTCGTGATAGCAGGTGAATAATTACTTAACTTTGCCATCTAATTTTACAACATGAACCTCGCTATTTTATTGGGTATTGTAGGTCCTTGGCAGATTGTTCTGGTAGTGGCCGTAATTCTTTTAATGTTTGGAGGCAAGAAATTGCCTGAACTAATGAAGGGAATTGGTCAAGGAATCCGTGAATTCAAAGATGCCAAAGATGGCAAGAACGAAGAGTTGCCAGATAAGAAGAACTGATCATTCCCTAAGAATCTATGTATAAATCACTGGCGGAAACCCGTTCGGCTATTCAATCGGGTGCAACGACCATTGAGGGTCTCACCCGTTATTATTTGCAGCAAATTGAAGAACAATCTTCCTTGAATGCTTTTTTGGAAGTGTTCGAGAAAGATGCGCTCGATCAAGCACGGGCTGCAGATTCAAAACTTCAATCCGGAAATCCTGGAAAGTTAAACGGTATGGTGATCGGCATCAAAGATGTGCTCTGCTACAAAGGGCACAAGGTGTCATCTTCAAGCCGGATTTTAGAAGGATTCGAATCACTTTACTCTGCCACAGTTGTTCAACGTTTAATTGATGAAGACGCGGTAATTATTGGACGCTTAAATTGTGATGAATTCGCCATGGGTAGCTCGAACGAGAACTCTGCATATGGCCCAGTTCGCCACAATTTAGACCAGAACATGGTTCCAGGAGGATCCTCAGGAGGATCTGCAGTGGCCGTTTCTGCTGGTCTTTGTTTAGCTACTTTGGGCACCGATACAGGCGGTTCCATCCGACAGCCAGCCTCATTCTGCGGAATTACTGGCCTAAAGCCAACCTACGGAACTGTTTCCCGCTGGGGATGCATTGCCTATGCTTCTTCGTTCGATCAAATCGGGCCAATGGCCAACACTGTAGAAGATTGTGCAATTATTTTGGAAGTAATCGCCGGGCCCGATGAATACGATTCTACCATGATGCAAAAGCCAGTACCGGCTTACTCGCAACTGTTGAAGAGTGAAGGTCCCATTAAAATTGCTTATTTCAAGCAGTATTTAGAAAGTGAAGGACTAAATCCAGAAATTAAAACGTATGTATTTAAGCTAATCGAGAAGTTAAAGGAGGCAGGGCATACTGTTGAAGAGCTTGATTTCCCTTACTTAGATTATGTGATTCCTGCATACTATGTGCTCACCACCGCCGAAGCATCGTCGAATTTGTCGCGTTTCGATGGAATTCACTACGGATACAGAAGCAAGAATGCAACAGATTTAGAGTCAACCTACAAGTTGTCTAGAACTGAAGGGTTTGGCAAAGAAGTGAAGCGTCGAATCATGCTTGGAACTTTTGTTTTGAGTTCTGGATATTACGACGCGTATTATTCTAGAGCACAAAAGGTTCGCAGGATGTTGCGTGATCACACGAATAATATCCTGAATTCTTACAGTTTTATCCTGATGCCAACTACACCTGGAACAACTTTTCCACTTGGTGGTAAGTCATCTGATCCAATCCAAATGTACTTGGAAGACATCTACACTGTTCAAGCGAATTTGTGTGGATTGCCCGCTATTTCGATCCCTATGGGGCAACATTCAAATGGCTTTCCATTTGGTGTTCAGTTGGTTGGAGGAAACTCTAAGGATGCCGAATTGCTTGCGTTTGCTGCAAGATTACAGGCAGAATTTGCATAACCTAAAAGCTTCATAAAAGCGTATACTTTGTCAACAAACCTGTGTTGAATTTGGCTTCAACAAGGATTTATCGTATCGAAAAATCCTGTAGGTTTGGAAAATCCTGAACGACTACCGATTCAGGGATTCATTTATAATACTACCGTTCAGGTTTTGACGTTCTTCTGCGAATGAGATTGTTTGGATTGATCATTCTTTTGTGTTTGACTGCAGGGAATTCCTTGCAAGGGCAGAAGCGTACATACACTTCTTCACGTGACACTACTGTTAAACTACTTAGCGACGACCCAATTGCTGCGGCTCTTGACTCACTCGCTTATCTAAAACTTTTTGAAAGCACCCGATTTGGTTCAGAATTCGGGCGTGCGACCTCTATGGGGTTTGCTCCAGATTCAGTTCCCGTTTATGAATCGTCGGTAATTGCCGAACGCATTGCGAAACTCGATGCCCAATCGCCATTTAAACTAATCTATAATGAAGAAGTTCGGGCTTACATTAATATGTATGCTATCCGCAAACGGAATCAAGTGTCGAGAATGATTGGTTTGTCGGAGTTGTACTTTCCTCTGTTTGAAGAAGCTTTGGCACGTCATAAAATGCCTTTGGAATTAAAGTATCTGGCAATTGTTGAGTCAGCGCTTAATCCGGCTGCTCGTTCTCGAGTTGGCGCTCAAGGCCTTTGGCAATTCATGTATGGAACAGGAAAACTGTTTAAACTTGAAGTGAACAGTTATGTTGATGAACGCTGCGACCCAATCAAATCCACCGAAGCGGCTTGTTTGTACATGAAGTATTTATATTCTATTTACAAAGATTGGTCGTTGGTCTTAGCCGCTTATAATAGTGGACCAGGTAATGTAAATAAAGCAATTCGCCGTTCTGGAGGCAAAACCAATTACTGGGATCTCAGGCCATTCTTACCCAAAGAAACAGCTGGTTATGTGCCTGCTTTTATTGCTGCAACATATGTGATGCACTACGCAAAAGAGCACAACCTTTATCCAATTATGCCCCGTGCAATTTTCAGTGAGATTGACACTATTCACATTCACAAGCGTTTGTCATTTGCTCAGATTGCCAACGTACTCGACATGCCAGTTGAAGATATCGAGTTTCTGAATCCTACATATTTGTTGGGAATAATTCCAGAAATGGGGAATTATCAAGTTTTAACCTTGCCAAAATCGAAGATTCCGACCTTCATCAACAACGAGCAAACCATTTATAATTACCGAACCAAAGAAACCACTCGCGATAGCTTGATGAACATCACTAAGGCGTTGCCGATGGCTTCAAAAACACACGTAGTAAAGTCCGGTGAGAGCATTTCGGCTATTGCTAGAAAGTATGGTGTTACAGTGGCAGACCTTAAAAAGTGGAATAAAATACCATCCAACAAACTTAAACGAGGGCAACGATTAAAAGTAACTGCACCATTTAAGGCAAAAGTTGAAGAGGTGTCATCGCAAGGAACAAGTGCCACACAAGAATCAACTACTTCATCAACCTCAGAAGGAGAATCGAGTGCTGTGGTTAAGTCAGAAACCACAACACCTAAAACTACGCCTAAGCCAGCCTCAACTGCTGGAGTGAGCGTTTACAAGGTAAAATCGGGCGATACACTTTGGAAGATTGCTGTAAGCCATGGGATGACACTTGAAGAAATTCGTAAACTCAATGGCTTTAATTCAAGAACCAAGCTTCAAGTTGGGCAAAAAGTAAAAGTGAAAAAGAAATAGTCATTTGGTTATACCGAAAAAGCGCCAATCATTTCGAAGTGATTGGCGCTTTTCTTTTCTCGAAACCCATGTCTCCACTTCAACTGCAGAGAACAATTGTATTGCATCTAACCAAACAAAAAAGGCCATCCCGGAAAGGGACAGCCTGAAATTTCTTGTCTAGTTGAATTATTCTCCTGCGATAGGATCAACCGATACGAAAGAACGGTTGTCGCTACGACGCTTAAACTGAACAATGCCATCAGTTAATGCAAACAAAGTATGGTCTTTACCAATACCTACGTTTGATCCTGCATGATGACGGGTTCCACGCTGACGAACAATGATGTTACCAGCAATGGCTACTTGTCCACCGAAAATTTTCACTCCGAGACGTTTGCTATGGGACTCACGGCCGTTCTTAGAACTACCAACCCCTTTTTTGTGTGCCATGGTTCTGTTCGATTAAGCGTTGATACCTTCAATAACGATTTTTGAAAACTGCTGGCGGTGACCATTTGATTTTTGGTACCCCTTACGTCTTTTTTTCTTGAAAACGATGACCTTGTCACCTTTCAGATGGCTGAGTACTTTCGCACTCACCGATGCACCGCTTACGGTGGGAGCTCCGACTTTCACAGTTCCGTTGTTGTCGATGAGAAGAACGTTATCGAACTTCACATTGTCGCCTTCATTGTTTGCAAGACGATGAACGAAAATTGTTTGGTCTTTCTCCACTTTGAACTGCTGACCTGCGATATCTACAATTGCGTACATAGTGTTAAAGATTGAATTAACCTTTTACGGGAAAAGGGATGCAAAAGTAGTGATTCGATTGTAATCTCCAAAGCTTTTCAACAATTAATGTTAAGAAAGTTAGTTTCTCAAATGGGGCATCGAAGCGACAAGGTGAATTTATTGTATTTGAATGCTTGCTACTGTTGAAGTAATTTTAATCTCAACAAAACAATGAAACGATGAAGAAAATATTTTTTAGCCTGCTCACAGTGATGCTTTCGGGCATTCTTCAGGCACAAAACGGAGGTTCACTCATGGGAGTGATCAGCGATTCTACTAATGGAGAGCCCATTCCAATCGCAGTAATAAAAGTATCCGGCGGCACAGTAAATACTGGAGCTATTGCTGATATGCAAGGAGCGTATTCCATCAAAGGCATTCCGGCTGGAGAATACAAGGTTGAAATTAGTCACTTGAGCTACCAAAAGGTAACAATCAATAAGGTGGTTATATCTAATGGAAGCATCACATTTCTTGATCGCTTGATGAGCAATACCAGCTTGAAGCCCATCGAGATTGTTTACAATCAAGACCTTGAAGATTTGCTCGGAAAAGGAACGCCTCCAACAATGACGAGAATCACTGCCGAAGAAATTCTCCAGAATGCCAATCCTCGTGGTATTGTTGGAAGCATTGTTACCAGCGTGCCGAAGGTTGTACAAACTAACGAACGAGCAGGGTTGAACTTTTCGGGCTCTCGGGTCGACGCTACTCAATATTTTATTGATGGGGTTAAAGTGATCGGAGACCCTCAGATTCCACAATCTGGTATTGAAGAAATGGTCGTGATTACAGGCGGCGTGCCAGCACAGTATGGGGATACTACAAGCGGAGTTGTACTAATCACGACCAAACAATTTAGATAAGAATTTGGGTTTGGTTACTAGGTGTTGGGGATAGCACCGGAGGAGGGGTTTGATTTCAAAAACCTCCGGCTAAGAACTCCGAGCAGAAATGTTCGGAGTTTCTTTTTTAGCAGCATTGAAACAAGGCCACAAAAAGTGCGTTTAGGAATCAATATTTCAACTGCATACCGCGTATCTTCGCCTCGATGCTTCAACGATTTTTAATTTTCTGTTTGATTTGTTTGCTTTCTACTCCGGCAGCATATGGCCAACCCGGACAAGAGGGTGAACAAGTACCAATGCCTTCTACTGAAGAACAATTGGCTGGACAGTTTTACAACAATGCCGAATGGGTTAAAGCAGCAGCAGCCTACGAAGAACTCTACGAAAAGAAGCCTGTAAACTTTTACTACACCCAACTGCTAAATTGCTATATCAATCTGAAGGATTACAAACAGGCTGAAAAGGTAGTATCAAAACAAGCAAAGCGCAACGCTAGACAACCTGCATATCAAGTTGATTTAGGATGGGTTTATGCACAGCGCGGCGATGATGACGATGCGCGCAAGCAGTACGACAAAGCCTTAAAACAGCTTGATGTTTCAGACGATATGATGATTAAAGACCTCGCTAATGCATTTGAAGGTCGCGGTCAACTTGAATATTCGGTAAAAACCTATCTCGCAGCGCGCAAAGTGCCACAAAGAATTTACCGATTTAATCTCGAGCTCGCACGTTTATACGATAAGCGAGGCGAAACAGATAAAGTAGTTGTAGAATACCTTGAACTAATTAATTCACAAGGCTACGAATACATCGATTTGATCCAACAAAATCTTCAAGACATCATCGCTTCCGATGCAGATGGGAAAAAGGGAGAATTGATCAAAGAACAGTTGCTCAAGGAAATTCAAAAAAATCCTTCAAACATTGCTTTTTCCGATATCCTCATTTGGTTTTTCATCCAGAAAAGAGACTTCGAATCGGCATTCACTCAATCTAAAGCCATTGATAAACGACTGAAGGAAAACGGAAATCGAATCATGGAACTTGCTAGATTGGCCATGAGCAATGACTTTTTCGATACTGGAAAAAAAGCATATCAATACGTAATTGACAAAGGGCAGATTACAGAAATGTACTTTTATGCTCGAAAAGAACTCGCAGTTGCAATGTACAGAAAGCTTACTCAGGCTGGAAATTACACGCAAGAGGAGCTTAACGAACTTCATGCATTGCTCACCAATACGTATACTGAATTAGGGCCAAACGAAAACTCGGCACATGTTGGCATACGAAAAGCTCACTTGGAAGCTTTTTTTATGAATCGCACCGATGACGCAATTAAAGTGCTTGAAGAATTAAGCACACCGCAAGCAGGCCTTACTGTTAGAACCGCCAACGAGGTGAAATTGGAAATGGCTGATATTCAACTTTTAACAGGTGAGGTTTGGGAATCTACATTGTTGTATTCGCAGGTTGAAAAAGCTATGCGTGGCGATACTTTAGGCCAAGAAGCAAAGTTCAGGAACTCTAGACTTGCCTATTACAAAGGAGAATTCGAATGGGCAAAAGCGCAATTGGATGTGCTCAAAGCTGCCACATCAAAGCTCATCTCGAACGATGCTCTTGAACTTAGTTTATTGATTGGCGACAATCTTAATTTCGACAGCACTGGTGAAGCGTTAAGGATGTTTTCACGCGCAGATTTAGCATTTTTTCAAAACAGTGTTTCAGGAGCCCTCTCAACACTCGACTCATTAGAAGCAGCCTTTCCAGAAAGCACTTTGGGCGACGATTTGCTGTTTAGAAGAGCCAAAATTTTTCAACGCCAAGGGAAAACTACCGAAGCTATTGGTCAGTTAGAGAAACTTTTGGCAGCTTACGGGAAAGACATTTTAGCAGACAATGCCCTTTTTATGTTGGCAGGCATTTACGATTACCAAATCAAAGATGCACCCAAAGCGATGGAACTTTACAAGGGGCTAATGACAGATTTTCCAGGCTCGTTATATGTTGTGGAAGCAAGAAAAAGATTCAGAACGCTTCGCGGAGATGCTGTGCAGTAAATAAATTAGATTGATTTCGAATTCTATTTGATTGGTTACACTTTTTCATGGTGTTGAATGCCTTCACAAACCCTCAAGGATTAACCTACAACACCTATCTTTGAACCATGATTTTATACAACGTTACGGTGAACATCGATCCTACCGTTCACGATGATTGGGTTCAATGGATGAAAACCAAACATATCCCAGATGTTTTGGCTACAGGAATGTTTACTGAAAATCGATTCCTTCGGGTGCTGAATACCGAAGAAGGTGAAGGATTTACCTACTCAGTTCAATATGCAGCACCAACTATGGAACATTACGAGCGCTATCGTGCTGAATTTGCTTCTGCACTTCAGGCAGAACACACTGCTCGATACCAAAATCGCTTTGTTGCGTTTAGAACCTTGCTAGAATGGGTTTAAATCATCAGCACCAGGTTAAAGCGAAAAAGCAACTTGGACAACATTTTCTTACCGATCTCAACATTGCTTCTAACATTGCCGATGCTTTGCGCGTTGCCGATGGCAGAAAGGTGATTGAAGTAGGTCCGGGAATGGGCGTCCTCACACAATTTCTCCTCAAAAAGCCTTTCGATTTGCTAGTGGCTGAAATCGATCGTGAATCGGTGGCATACTTGGAAAACAATTTTCCAGATTTGAAAGACCGCATTCTTCCAGGCGATTTTTTACGAATGGATCTAAGCCGTTATCTCAGTGATGACGGTGCTGTGATTGGAAATTTCCCCTACAATATCTCGTCACAGATTTTGTTTCATTGCCTTGATTTTCGTCCATTTGTGAGCGAAGTGTGTGGTATGTTCCAAAAGGAAGTTGCTGAACGAATCGCCTCTAAACATGGCAATAAGGTCTACGGGATCCTCAGTGTGGTGATGCAAACGTATTACGACATCGAATACCTTTTTACCGTCCATGAACACGTGTTTAATCCGCCGCCAAAGGTAAAATCGGCTGTTATCATCCTCCGCAGGAAGCAAAACGTACAACTTCCAGTTTCTGATAAATTTCTGCTTCAAGTAGTGAAGCTTGCATTTAACCAACGCCGAAAAACACTTAGAAACGCTCTAAAACCCATGCTTCCAGGCGATGGAACGGAAGAAAAATGGCTCCACCTTCGGGCCGAACAGCTTTCGGTAGCAGAATTTGCAGAATTGGCATCAGCGCTTTGTAAAACCAAATGATAAACCGCGCCAACATTCGTTTGATCATCGTTTTGATGGTTGTTGCCCTGACGGGATTGATTGGTATTCAGATTTATTGGATCGACAATGCGATTTCTCTTGAGCGACAACGCTTCGAAAGCACCGTGAATCAAGTGCTGTCGAATGTGGTGGAACTTGTTGAAAAACAGGAAGTAGCGCAGAATGTCAGGAAGAAATTTGATGCATCCCGACAGGGCAAAATGTTTTTCATGGGCATCGACTCCTTGATTCGACAAAACATCAACCGCGAAGACACAACCACATCCGGACTTGTGTTTTGGAACGAAGTGAGTCCGGGCGAAATTCAAACGGAATTCCGTCAGTTGAGTTCAGATGGAACGGTAGAAATTATTGAGGAAAATTTCTCCGATTCAACGGGCACGAAGCAATACCGAAAGGTTAGGAAATCAAAGCAAACCAATGGCGCTCCGTTTTTCTCAGATGTAGCAGGAACGGTAAGTTCACTCGAAAAGCGAAGTGATCCAAGGCTGGAGCGTTTGATGAAGAAATCGGGTTTGGTAACCGACGTTTTTAATGAGCTCTTCAACCTCAATATGCGCACTGGTGTGGAAGATCGGGTAAATCCGAAAATGATTGATTCTTTGCTCAGAACCGAATTCAAAGCGGCAGGCATCACAACGCCTTTCGAGTTTGGCTTGTACGATTTCATGAACAACAAGCTATTCGTGGATCATCCAACAGATTACACCCAAGAAATCATGAAAACACGCTTTCGTATGCGGCTGTTCCCTCATGATATTTTCTACCACCCAGATTACCTAATGCTCTATTTCCCTGAGCAAAACAACTACGTTTTCAGCAATTTGAGGCTGATGTTTGCCTCTTCGGGATTTTTCATTCTGATAATCATTGGTTCGTTTTACTACACCATATCAACGATTATCAGGCAAAAGAAACTATCGAGCATCAAGAACGATTTCATCAACAACATGACACATGAGTTGAAGACGCCGATTTCTACCATTTCGCTGGCTTGTGAAGCGTTGAACGATGCCGACATTGCCAAGACACCAAGAATGCTCGAAAATTACACGCGCATGATTGCCGAAGAAAACAAGCGTTTGGCACAGTTGGTAGAAAATGTATTGCAAAGCGCTTTGCTCGATAAATCTGATTTTCAACTTCAACTCAGTGCGGTTGATATGCATCAAGTAATTGATAAAGTGCTGAAAAGCATGCGTATGCACATCGACAAACGAAAGGTAAAGGTCACTATCCAAAAGGAAGCAACGCAGTTTGTTGTGGAAGGAGATTTGGTGCATTTAACAAATGTGATCTTCAATTTGATCGACAATGCATTGAAATACACACCTGAAGCACCCGAATTGATTATTAAGACCCGCAATACAAACACACAGTTTTACGTTTCAGTTGCCGATAACGGAATTGGTATTTCACGCGATCAACAGAAAAAGATCTTTGAAAAATTGTACAGAGTGCCCACCGGAAACATTCACAATGTGAAGGGCTTCGGTTTAGGCTTGAGTTACGTTAAAGTTATTGCAGACAAACACAACGGCACTGTGAAACTAGAAAGTGAACTGGATATTGGCAGTACTTTCACAGTTCATCTGCCGTTTTCGCAAGGCTTGTCGTAAATCGGTTGTATCAATTGACAGACTTTCTGCCTCGCATGATTTTTGTGCCGAATCATTTAACAAAGCAATACGCATCATGAAGATATTATTGGCAGAAGACGATCCAAATTTGGGCGCAATCATTAGCGAGTATTTAGAAGCAAAAGGTTATCAAACGCATTTGTGTCATAATGGTGAGGAAGCCTTTAAAGTTTTCCTTCGGGAGAAGTGGAACCTCTGCATTTTTGATGTGATGATGCCACAAATGGATGGCTTCACGCTCACCAAGGAAATCCGAAATCACAACAAGGATGTTCCGGTGATTTTCCTCACTGCCAAGTCGATGAAAGAAGACACTATCGAGGGTTTTAAAGCAGGTGGAGACGACTACATCACCAAGCCATTTAGCATGGAAGAATTGGTTTTACGAATTAAAGCCATTTTGAAGCGAACCGAAAAGAGCGATGGTACCATGTCGGCGCAAGAGTTTGCCATCGGGAAATACAACTTCAATCCAACACTTAACACCTTAAGTAAAGAAGGTGAAGAAACACATAAGCTCACATCCCGCGAGGTTGAATTGCTTAAGTTGCTTTGTATTAACATTAACGACACACTAGAACGCAATTTTGCCTTACGTGCCATTTGGTCGGAAGACAATTATTTCAATGCGCGAAGCATGGATGTTTATATTGCCCGTTTGCGGAAGTATCTTTCTGGGGATCCCAACATCGAAATCCTAAACGTGCACGGAAAAGGCTTTAAACTAGTGGATCGGTCAACGGCTTCGAATTAGGCCTGATGTGCAATAGCTATATAATAATGGGAGGCCTTATTCCTGACTCTTTTTCGTAAAGTCAAAGTTAAAGTTTGAATTTATGATAAGTCCGTTATTGTTTTGAAAAACATTTTGTCCGCCAACTAATCTGCCCAATTCCAGTGTTTGGTTTAAATAGCCGATTTCAATCTTTACATTTTTGTTAAGTTTAAATCCTAATAAAATCCCAATTCGATTTTGGTCAAAAACATTGGCATTCACATTTTTTCCGAAGCCAATAAATATTTCATCATAAACGGCAGCATAAAGATTTTTTTTCTTGTTAAGTGGAGCCTGAAGTTTGACCATATATCTGGCTCGATTTAGCAATGGAAATTCATCTTCATTGGACACATTTGCAGAACTATATTTCCCTACAAATCTCTGTTCTAGCATAAATCGATGAGTAAAATCAACAGCTCCTTCTTTGTGAGAAACTTGTGCCATTTGAAAAATCCTATGTTCAGTAAATTCTCTACCCAAACCATTAATTGGAAATTCGCCGTATGGAAATGTTTCAATCCATGCATAGCCAATCCTAAATAAAACATTTGGATTTTTATTGTAGTTAACTCCAAGTCGAAGAAGGCTTTGCTGCCAATTTGCAATTATGTTATTTCTTCGCCATTGATATTCGGAATGAATTCCAAATTTGGAGGACACTTTAAATGTTCCAAAATAGTTGTACCATCCAATGCTATTGCTGGTATTTATTCGGTTGTTTTGCCCAAGAGCAATGTGGGAAAAGACCATCAATAGTGTAGAAATAAATACAATTAAATGTCCTTTTTTCATATTTAATTTTCACCTTTTGTTTGCGTTCAATTACAATTGTCTTTGCTATTAATTAGATGATAATTCTTCAGCAAAGGAATCATAAATACAGCTACAACTGCAGCACATATTGCGTAAGCCCAAGCTACGTTTCCATCGCGGTTGAAAAACGGCAAGGCAAACAATCCACTCAAAGCTGCCCGAAACAAAATGTTGATTGTTTGAAATACGGAGCTTACCCGACCTATATTTTGATTTGGAACGTGCTGAAATATCCACGTAGTGCGTAAAACACGTGCTCCTGCATTGGTTAGGCCAAGTAACACGCTAAGCAGCATATACCAAGCAACCGAATGCGAAATTGCGGCGTTTACGTAGATAAAAACAGTAGTAGCCATTAAAACAAGAATACCAAAGAGGGCACCTTTCTTTTCAAACACTTTCACGATGCCTACCCCTGCGAGCATTGCACCAATAGAATAAAAGAATTCTGCTAGGGCATAGGCGCCAGCATCTGATTTCAAATGTTGATCTGTATACAAAGGAAGCAATTGCTGCACAGTAACAAGCAACACGATGAAGATGGCAAAAGATGCATTCCCAAAAAGAAAGATGAGCGGGTTGCTTTTTAGGAACACGAAGCCTGATTTTATACGATCGAACAATCCACCATTTTCTGCGTGCCTTTCTGCCATTGGGGTGTAACGAATGGCGGCAATGAGAAAGATGCTTATTAAGTAAGTAATTCCATCAGCGAGGAAGATTTCGTGCAGCTCCCAAGGTTGGATTTCGGGCAACGACTTGCCAGCTATCTTCAGGTCGATCGTTCCATTGAGCAACAATGCTCCAGCGGCTCCTGAAAGAATCGATGTGCTTTGCCCAATCACTTCCGTTATCGAAGTGAAACGACTGTAGTATTTACGTTCGGTAATTTCTTGTCCGAAGGCATACAATGCCAGATAATGAATATTGTACACAAAGATGGTTCCCGAAAACACAGCAATTGCGCCCCATTCGCCCACATTGCCGGTGTAATAACCGTAGGCACTCACAATGCCGAGCAGCAAAGCGCCAAACACGTTGATGCCTAGAAAAACATGCTTTCGTGAAAACCGATCGATAAGAGAGCCAGCATAAAGGCCCCAAAAAAGCATGATGAGCGTTGTTGCCGAATACATCCAACCAAATAGCTCGGGCTTGTTGATCATCTTGCTGAAATACCATGGAATGGCAAGCATGCTGATGCCTTGCGCAAACCCAGAAACAGCATTTGCGGTGAAAAGCAGACGGTACGCAGCAGCATTTTTCATTGTTGGCAAAGGTGCTACGAAAGATTGAATGTTTGAGCAGAATCTGTGGTTGGGAATATTAACTTCACTGCCGAATATGACCAATCCACTTTACACGGTAACCGACGCGCTTGAGAAGATGAAGAAGTACTGTGCTTTTCAAGAGCGCAGTAGCTATGAAGTCAAGTTAAAGCTGATGCAACATGCCATGCGCGGAACTGAAGCTGAGTTCGTTATTGCTACGTTGATCAGTGAGGGTTATCTCAACGAAGAACGCTTTGCGCGAAGTTTCACCCGGGGAAAGTTTCGGATGAACCATTGGGGCAAGGCAAAGATTGAAGCAGAATTGCGTGGGAGGGGAGTTAGCAAGCAGAATATCATCAAAAGTTTCGAAGAGATTTCGGATGATGACTATGAAGAAACCTTACGAAAACTCATCAAGAAAACCGCAGGATCAAAAATCCCAACCGACCGAAAAGGCCGTCAGAGCTTGATCAGGAAACTGATGCAAAAAGGTTTTGAAGCAGATCTGGTTTTTCGCCTTTTGGGTGAGGATCAAACGGATGATTAACCGGGTAGTCCGTTGAAGAAGTCTTGGAAAATCGCCAAGAACAGACTCAAGAAAATCCCGCTAAAAATCACCAAGTTGAAGGCAACATTGGCTTGAATCTTTTCTGGTGCTTGCCCTTCGTTATTGAATGCATACACCACTGGTCGAAAGTAATAGTAAACCCCGATCAAAGATCCCGCGATAGCGAAAAGTACAGCTACGATCAAATTGCTGTTGAACGCCGTGAAAAACACCATGTATTTCCCGAAAAAGCCCGCAAGAGGCGGAATGCCCGCAAGTGAAAACATCGAAACAACCAGCGCAGTAGTGAGCAGTGGATTGTTTTTGGCCAAGCCCTTAAATTGATCAACAGGCAATTCGTTTTTCACACCGCTAAGAGCAATAATTACGGCAAATGCAGTAATAGAAGCAACACTATAAGCTGCTGAATAGTAGAACAATGTAGATGCCGATGTTTCATTAAGTGCCATGATCGGAATCAGCAAATAGCCCGCATTTGCAACACCCGACCAAGCAAGCATCCGCTTGGCCTCGTTCTGCATCACTGCCGAAATATTTCCGAGTAGAATCGTAACCACAGAAATTACCCAAACAATTTGATACCACACGCCATCGATACCTGAGAAACAGGTATCGAACAATCTGTAGAATGCAGCAATGGCAGCAGTTTTTACAACAGTTGCCATGAATGCTGTGATCAAAGTTGGTGCACCTTGGTAAACATCGGGCGACCAGAAATGGAATGGAACAGCACCGATTTTAAATCCGAATCCAATCAAAATCATCATCACGCCTGCATTAAAAATGAGCGGTGTTGATTCGGTATTGTTTACATAATCGGAAATTACATTGAGGTCGAAACTGTTGCAAACTCCAAATACGAGCGTAATACCAAACAATAAAACACCCGATGAAAATGCTCCCATCAAGAAGTATTTCAGCGAAGCTTCATTAGAACTTAGGTTCATGCGCCTGCTTCCTGCCATGATGTACAAAGGAATCGATAAGATTTCGATACCAATAAACAGCATAACCAAGCTGGTGAAAGACGTCATGAGCATTGCGCCTACGGCTGAAAAGATCATCAGTGCGTAGATGTCGGCCACGTTACTGTCTTCGTTTCTGAAGTGCCAGGTGGCAATCATGAGGAGCATGAAAACAATGAAGATGATAAGGCCTGTGAAGGAAATCGCGTAATTGTCGAGATTCATCATGCCATACCAAGTGATGTTCGTGCCCCAATCCATTGCATTAAGAATGAACGCGGCAGCAAGGCCAGTGAGAGCCACCGGAAGGAGAAGCTTCTTCTGATCAAAAGCACCAAGGAATAGAACCAAGAAGCCTAACAGTGACAGGAGTACCAGTGTATACATATCAGAGGGTGGTTGCTAAGTGCTGGTCGATTTGGAACAGCAGGAATTTCACCGACTCATCGGTAAGGTTAAAAATAAATTGTGGGTAAACGCCCAACACCACGATCAACGCGACAACTGGGAAGAGAACCATTTTTTCTGAAAGACTCAAATCGGCAAAACCCGCCACTTGTTGAACATCACCAAGCATCGTGGTTTTGTATGCGCGAAGCATGTAAACAGCTCCAAGAATTACAGTTAAACCACCAATAGCAGCGTACCAGTAGCTGGTTTCATACAAAGCATTGAGTAACAAGAATTCACCCACAAAGCTATTTGTGAGCGGAAGTGCAGCACTTGCGAAGGTGATGATCATGAAGGTTGATGCAAAAACTGGCGCCAATTGGCGAATACCGCCCAAGTTTTCCATCTGTGTTGTATTCAATCGGTTGAGGAAAATCTCAGCGACGAAGAACAAGCCGATCACATTTACACCGTGTGCAATCATTTGTACCAAAGCACCTTGGAAGCCCACTTGTGTGAGTGTAAATACACCTGCAGTGATTAATCCAACGTGGGCAATCGACGACCAAGCAATCATTCGCTTGAAATCCTTTTGTCCGATGGCAATCCAAGAAGCGTACACTACACCTGCAATGGCCATGATGATTGCAACATCCGCGTAAGCGACAACTGCGTGCGGAGTAATTGGAAGAATCCAACGAAGGATAGAATAAATCCCCATTTTAAGCATGATCCCCGACAAGAGCATTGCTCCAGCATTTGGAGCAGTGGTGTATGTATCAGGTTGCCAAGAATGGAAAGGAAGCAATGGGATTTTGATTGCGTAGGCTGCAAAGAATGCCCAGAAGATGAAGCGTTGTGATGAAGGATCTAAGCGAAGGTTATACAAATCGCCGATTGAGAATGATCCAGCTTGGAAGTACAACCAAATAATGGCTGCCAACATGAGCAAGCTTCCGCTGAGGGTGTAAATGAAAAACTTGAAGGTAATTCGAACCCGGTTTTCACCACCCCAAATGAGCACGATGAAGTAAATCGGTATAAGTGCAAGTTCCCAGAAGATGTAGTAAAGGAAAGCATCTAAGGAGATGAAAACACCAACCAAGGCACTTTGCATGAACAACATCAAGAAGTAGAAGAGGCTGCTTTGCTTGAATTCGCGTTTCCAGGTTGACAACACGATGAGTGGCAACAAGAAGTTGGTGAGAATCACCATGAGCATACTGATGCCATCGAGACCAACGAAGAATTTCACTCCCAATTGGGTAATCCAAGGCATTTCAACGATTCCTTGCATGTTGGCGAGGAAGCCTGTTCGGTAATTGATATCGAACAAGTAGATTGCATAAGCAGTGATTACGGCTTGAATCAATGTTGATGCAAGTGCAACTTGTTTTGCCTGCTTCGGCATGAACAGACAAAGAAGACCTGAGATGAACGGAAAAGCCAGCAGGGCAACCGTGATCATCCCGGTGAGAGGAAGGGTAAAGGTATCTGGTGTCTGCATGCTTAGTTCAGAAATAGGTTAGCGGCAAGAATGGCAAGAATTCCAATAGCCATAGCGAATACATAGAATCCGACATTTCCGGTTTGGAGGAAACGTGCTGTGCGTGAGCTCAGGATTACAACCTGTCCAACACCATTCACGATTCTGTCGAAGAAATTGGTTTCAAAGATTTTCTGGATCCAAGTTGAAGCGGCAATTACAGGGCGTACCACAATGGCATCATACAATTCGTCGATGCGGTATTTGTCCACCAAAAGTTTCTGCCAAGCTGGAATGCTTTCTCCATCCGCCGCAGGCACATGCCCGTTTTTGTTATAACGAATGCGGGCGTAGAAAATCACCGAAAGCACTGCAACCACCGACACTGCCATGAGGATGTACTCCAAGGTATGCGAAAGATGCGCGTGTTCTTGCCCTTCGAGGATAAACGTTGATCCGGCAAGGATGTCGGCGAAGAAGCGGTCGAGCCAATGATTGCCTCCAAGCACTTCTGGAACATTTACAAATCCTGCAAAAACAGAGCATACAGCTAAAACAATCAGCGGAATGGTCATGGTTTTTGGGGATTCATGCAAGTGATGTTCTTGCTCATGCGTTCCGCGGAATGAACCGTAGAACGTGAGATAGAACAAACGGAACATGTAAAATGCAGTAAGCAAAGCACCGCCCAAGCCGAGCACCCAGAAAATTGGATTGTGTGCAAATGCAGATGCCAAAATTTGATCTTTTGAGAAGAAACCTGCCAATGGTGGAATACCAGCGATGGCGAAGGTTCCGATTGCAAAAGTTAAATGCGTAACCGGCATGTATTTTTTCAATCCACCCATTTTGCGGATGTCTTGTTCGCCGCCCATTGCGTGGATCACTGAACCAGAACCCAAAAACAACAAAGCCTTGAAGAACGCGTGGGTGAACAAGTGGAAGTATGCTGCTGTGTAAGCGCCAAGACCTAGCGCGAAGAACATATAACCTAACTGTGAAACAGTGGAGTAGGCCAGTACTTTCTTGATGTCGTTTTGCTTCAAGCCGATTGTGGCGGCGAAGATGGCGGTTACCAAGCCCACAATCATGATGATTTCTTGGGTGAATGGCGCTAAGGTGAACAATACGTTGCTGCGGATAATGAGGTAGATACCAGCCGTTACCATCGTTGCCGCGTGGATGAGCGCAGAAACTGGTGTTGGACCAGCCATCGCATCAGGAAGCCAAGTAAACAAAGGCAACTGTGCTGATTTACCTATAGCTCCGATGAACAATAACAAAGTAGCATTACGCAATAGCGGATCGCCTGGATCGATTTGCATGGCTTCGAAAGCGATACGGTTGAATTCGAACGTAGAGAATCGCAAATAGAGCAAGAATACACCGAGGAGCAAGCCAAGGTCACCGATACGGTTCATGATAAAGGCCTTGTTTGCAGCCTTATTGTATTCTGGATTTTTGTACCAGAAACCGATCAACAAGTAAGAACACAAACCAACGCCTTCCCAGCCAACGAAGAGCAGGATGTAGTTACTGCCCATCACCAAAACGAGCATGAAGAACACGAAAAGGTTGAGGTATGCGAAAAACTTGTGGAAGTTTTCGTCGTCGTGCATGTAGCCTACTGAATACACGTGAATAAGGAATCCAACACCTGTAATCACGAGCATCATCATCAGCGACAATTGGTCGAGCTGAATGCTGTAGTTGATAGAAAGGCTTCCAATGTGCATCCACTCAAAGAACACCATGCGGATAGGTTCTTGGTCAACAGAGTTGGCGAACGGGATGAAGATTGAAACAGTGAGGATGAAAGGCACCAATATCATCAATGAAGCGATGCTTCCAAGGATGTTTTTAGGAGTTCCTTTTCCGAGGAAAAGACTCAGCAGAAAACCTGCGAGTGGAAGTACGGGGATCAGCCAGGCGAGTTGTTCCATCAGTTTCGGATCACCATTTAAGGTTTCTTAATGCATTGATATCTGTAGACCTGATGTTTCGGTAAATCATCACCAAAATGGCCAAACCAACTGCCACTTCGGCGGCGGCTACGACCATGATGAAAAACACGAAAACTTGTCCGTCTTGGTTGCCATTGAATCTTGAAAAGGCAGCCAAGAGTACGTTTACTGAATTGAGCATCAATTCGATCGACATGAAGATGACGATGAAGTTTCTTCTCAAAAGAACACCCATCACTCCGATTGAAAAGAGGATAGAGCTTAAGAAAAGATA
>CANHIS010000017.1 GCA_947460255.1 Bacteroidota bacterium | reverse complement strand
TTATTTGCTGGTTGATTTAGTGATTTTAGTCGTTGTAGCAACAAAGTGGTTTTCCCAACGCCACGAGAGCCTTTTAGCCCAACAAGACGCTGCTTCCAATCGATCTTCGACATCAGGATGCGCACGAGCTGATCCTCAACCCTGTCGATTTTTCTGTTGCTCCTCTCAAAAAGCGATTCAAGTTCCATTTTCTTCCTTCCTTCGCACAAAGATAGCACTTCATGTCTAAATTGCTTAATAAACTAAGCAAATTTAATTTTAATCACTTAAATATCAGATTGTCAAATCAATATGAGTTAGCTATTTTACACACTTCTGTAAAAGTGAGCTCTATTTGATGTCAATCAAGTCGTAAAACGTACTTTTTCTTCATTCCATCTATCAAAATGCACCTTTTTAATAATCTGTTAAACAATGCATTAAACAGTAAAAATCAATATTGCTTAACAGAATAAGCAAATCTTCTAAATCTTGCTTGTTTGAAAATCATTCTCTCCCAAGTGCTCCATCAATTCAGCGTGTGGTCATAGATCATTTTCCTATCTTCGCCGCAACTATGCAAGGCATTCCCACGACCACACTGGAAAAGGCTTTTCGCCTGATGGCCACCGCGAAAGCGATGACAGAATTGTATGAAGCGAATTTCAAAGTCGTTTCGAAATATGTGCACGCTACTTCCCGCGGCCATGAAGCCATTCAGATTGCCACAGCCATGCAGTTATTGCCACAGGATTATATTTTTCCTTATTACCGCGACGATTCCATGTTGCTCAGCATTGGCATGAGGCCTTACGACTTGATGCTTCAACTCATGGCAAAACGCGACGACCCATTTTCGGGCGGTAGAACGTATTATTCGCATCCAAGTTTGCGCGATGCGGATAAGCCGAAAATTCCTCACCAATCGTCGGCTACAGGCATGCAAGCCATTCCTGCAACTGGTGCAGCCATGGGTTTTGGGTACAAAGAAGCAACAGATTTAGACCAAGATCCTCAGCAAGAAAAACCGATTGTGGTTTGCTCGCTCGGTGATGCCTCCGTTACAGAAGGAGAAATCGCTGAAGCCTTCCAAATGGCAGCACTCAAACAGTTGCCCATTCTGTATTTGGTGCAAGACAATGGTTGGGACATCTCTGCCAATGCCAAGGAAACCCGCGCCCAAAACGCATTCGAATATGTAAAAGGATTTCACGGAATTGAGGCAATCTCAATCGATGGAGCCGATTTTTCTACCAGCTATTCGGCGCTTCAAGCGGTGATCGAAAAGATCAGAACCGAAAGACGACCGTTTTTGGTGCACGCCAAAGTGCCCTTGTTAAATCACCACACTTCAGGTGTGCGCATGGAATGGTACCGCGACGACCTTGAAGAAGCGCGCTCACGTGATCCGTATCCTGTCTTGATCAATCAGATGTTAGCTGCTGGTTTCACCACCGAAAGCATCGAATCGATCGAAGTAGAGGTCCGAAGCCTCGTTGCAGCAGATTTCGAACAAGCCCAATTGGCCGAAGATCCTCGTCCGGAAGATTTATTTACTCACGATTTTGCCCCAACACCGATCACTGAAGAAACTGGCGTTCGGGTTCCGCCTCGCGAAGACAAAGTGGTGATGGTAGATTGTGCCCTGTTTGCCGTTGAAGAACTCATGCGCAAGCATCCAGAATGTTTACTCTACGGACAAGATGTCGGCGCTCGCTTGGGTGGTGTGTTTAGAGAAGCTGCGACTTTAGCCCAGAAGTTTGGTGATAGCCGTGTATTTAATACGCCTATACAGGAAGCGTTTATCGTTGGATCAACCGTTGGGATGTCGGCCGTTGGACTAAAACCCATCGTAGAGGTGCAATTTGCCGATTACATTTGGCCCGGCCTCAACCAGTTGTTCACCGAGGTGGCAAGATCATGCTATCTCACCAATGGGAAATGGCCTGTAAGCATGATTCTCCGCGTTCCAATCGGCGCGTATGGAAGCGGCGGTCCTTACCATTCTTCTTCGGTTGAAAGTGTGCTCACCAATATTCGTGGAATCAAAATCGTGTATCCAAGCAACGGAGCCGATTTGAAGGGCCTCATGAAAGCCGCATACTACGATCCAAATCCTGTGGTGATTCTCGAGCACAAAGGCCTTTATTGGTCGAAGGTGAAAGGCACCGACGAAGCACGAACTTTCGAACCTGCCGATGATTATTTGCTTCCACTCGGGAAAGCCATTGTGGTGCAAGAAATTGAACAACAAAATCAACGCGAAACTTTGTCGGTGATTACCTATGGAATGGGCGTGCATTGGGCGCTGAATGCCACAAAACACCTCAAAGACAAAGTCGAAATTGTAGATTTACGCACCTTGTTTCCACTCGACGAAGAGGCTATTTTTAGATCGGTCCGAAAATCCAAGAAATGCCTCGTTGTTACTGAAGAACCAGTGAACAATTCCTTCGCTAGAAGCCTTGCTGGACTTATCCAAGAGCAGTGTTTCGAATCGCTCGATGGTCCCGTTCGCGTTATTGGATCCGAGAATATGCCAGCCATTCCGCTCAACAGCACGCTCGAACAAACCATGATTCCCAATATCGACAAGGTAAAGACGGCCATTGAAGAATTGCTGAAATACTAAATCGCACCCATCTTTTCCTCACACTTGAAAGATCCTTGTTTTCATCTCTTAACGGCCGATTGGGATGAAGCGATTCTTCCTGAGAAATTCACGTTTCCGTTTTATTATGTGCCGCATCCATTGGCATTGCAAGCCGCCGATTTGCTTCAAAATTACCTAGTTGAACAGCAGGATTGGCGCCACGATTTTGGATTTACTGAATTCGAAGACTCTTACACTTGCGGGAAAATGTTCGGCGTTTTGGTAGTGAAAAATGCAGACGGAGAATTAGGTTATTTACAAGCATTTTCTGGCAAGCTAGCAGGTTCTGTGCATCACTCAGGCTTTGTACCGCCAGTTTTCGATATGCTCGATGAAGATGGTTTTTATCGCAAAGGCGAAGAGGAACTTAATCAATTAAACCGCGAAATTGAGCGTTTGCAAGCTGATCCAAAGTTTATAGAATTGCAAAATTTGCTCGTTCATTTGCGCCTAGCGGCGGAAGAGGAGCTTCTTCGTGCCAAGGAAGATTTCAAGCAAGCCAAAATCGCTCGAGGAAAACTAAGGGAACATGAAGGCGCCAAGTTATCCATGGAAGCCTACCAGCAATTGGTGGAACAGTTGAACCAAGAAAGCAGGAACCACCAGTTCGCATACAAGGATTTAGCAAGAAGTTGGAAATTCAAGATTCAAGCTGCAGAAGCTGATCTTCAAGAAAGATTAAATGCCATCGAAAAACTGAAGGAAGAACGAAAACAAAAATCGAATCGCCTACAGAATCGATTGTTTGAACATTATAGTTTTCTTGATCCTGAATTAAATTCTAAAAGTTTAAGAACGATTTTTGGTGTCGATATTCCACCTGCAGGAGCGGGCGATTGTGCAGCACCGAAATTACTTCAATACGCCTTTCTGCAAGGATATTCGATCGTTTGTATGGCAGAATTCTGGTGGGGAAAATCTCCATCCAACGAAATTCGAATTCACAAACAATTTTATCCTGCCTGTCGTGGAAAATGCCGCCCCATTTTAGGCCATATGTTGCAAGGCGTTGAAATGGATGAAAACCCTTTGCTTGTTGAACCAGATGCTCGCCGTTGGATAAAAATCATTTATGAAGACGATGATCTTTTGGTGATCGTAAAACCACCTGAACTGCTCTCCGTTCCTGGGAAGACGAAACAAGATTCGGTGTTCGTGCAAGTCAAGGAACTTCGTAAAGACATCACTGGACCTATCATCGTGCACCGACTAGATCAATCTACTTCTGGTATCATGCTCATTCCGAGGAATTTGCAATCCTACATCGTGCTGCAAAAGCAATTCATCACTCACGACATCGAAAAGCGTTATGTGGCTGTGTTAGATGGCATGCTTTCAGAACAATTCGGTTCGATTGATCTTCCATTGCGTGTCGATATCGATGATCGTCCAAGGCAAATGGTATGCTTCGATCATGGCAAGCCGGCACTAACGGAATGGCAATTGGTTGCCTTGGAGAACGGGCGATCGAGAGTGTTCTTCTTCCCCCGAACGGGGCGAACCCACCAACTGCGTGTACATGCCGCCCATCATCAAGGTTTGGGATGCGCTATTTTGGGAGATGATTTGTACGGGAAGTCTTCGAATCGACTGCATTTACATGCTGAACGAATTGCGTTTTTACATCCCCGGACAGGGCAAAAAATGGAATTTGAAGAACCAGCCGAATTCTAGCCTGGAAGACGTGGAATCTGTTTTTCCAACTGCTGAATTTGCTTCACAATCTCTTCATTCTTTGGCTTACAAGCCTTTGCACGTTTGAAATATTCCTTCGCAATTTTGTATTGCTGGCGTTGCACTTCTATTGAACACAGTTGCAAATATGCTCCTGCTAAATTGTCTTTGTCTGGAATTCCAACCTTCACAGCTTCAATGAGATGTAAACGTGCATCCTTTGTATTTCCTTTGCGAAGTTGAACCATCGCCAACTGCATCAAATTGGTTCCGCGTACATCGCCAGCCATCGAAGAATTTGTTTTCAAACTCTCACGGATATTCAATTCTGCTTGATCGAGGTTGTCGGTTGCCATCGCCAAATTGCTCTGTAACATGAAATAAGCTTGACGAATCGGCTTGAAGAGCAGTTTCGGGAACTTGATCATCTTCATGTATTTCTGAGCCGCCTCAACGTCGCCTTCCATAACAGCTTCCTGCACCACGCGCATCGTGCCAAGCATGAAGTACAAAGTGAGAGAAATCGCAGCTAAGATGTAGCAAATCCAAGCCAATACGTTATCGAGCCAAATATGAGAAGCCACACCGAAAACCACCAATGCAATGATGATTTGAAGGCGATAGATGATATAAATCTTTAGAAATTTCATGTGTGCATTTTAAAGCGGCTGCAAAAATAGCATAAGCGCAACGATTTGCTCGCTTTGTTAATTTTTATTTCTAAGCATTTAAGGTTATCAGCCTTTGGTCGTTGAGAAGATCCTAGTAAAGGTGGTTTGATACGATTGTTGGAAGCGTAATTTGATCCATCAAAATCAAGTTATGGCACTTAGTAGAATTTGGTCGGCATTTATCGTGATTGCAATTTTAGTTGCAGCTTGGAAGGCCTTTGGATTGGGCGATCATGAGATTTTTAACCGCATGATTACTGAGCCTAATGGCATGATTGAAACCTGTTCCACTGCTGTAAACATTTCGATAAAACTCATTGGTATCATGGCACTTTTCATGGGATTGATGTCTATTGCCGAGAAAGCTGGAGGAATTCGTTTTTTGTCAAGAATCATCGGGCCATTCTTCTCGAAATTGTTTCCTGAAGTTCCGAAAGGACATCCTGCTACTGGGCACATGATGATGAATTTTTCTGCCAATTTGCTCGGACTCGACAATGCCGCCACACCATTTGGGATTAAAGCCATGGAAAGTTTGCAGGAATTAAATCCCGAAAAAGATCGCGCGAGCAATGCTCAAATCATGTTTTTGTGTTTGCATGCATCCGGATTAACCTTAATTCCTGTATCCATTATTGCTGCACGTGCGGCTTTACTATCAACAAGTCCGACCGATATTTTTATTCCCTGCATGATTGCCACGTTTGTAGCTACAGTAGCGGCAATGACGATTGTTTCGATCAAACAAAAAATCAATTTATTTCAACCTGTAATTCTGGCTTGGATTCTTGGTATATCCAGCTTAATTGCCCTATTGGTGGTTTTTTTAACTAGAATGAGTCATACCGAATTGTCCACATTTTCGGGCATGTTGAGCAATGGAATTATTTTAATGATTTTCCTCATTATTGTTGGTGTTGCGTGGTTTAGAGGCATTGCAGTTTTCGACGCATTTATCGATGGTGCAAAAGGTGGATTTGATACAGCGATTCGCATCATTCCTTATTTAGTGGGCATTTTGGTAGCAATTAGTTTACTCAGAACCAGCGGTACTTTCGATGTGGTGATCAATGGAATGAAGCAGTTTTTCGCCTTTCTGGGTGCTGATACACGCTTCGTGGATGGATTGCCCACAGCTTTAATTAAACCGATGAGCGGATCAGGTGCAAGAGGCATGATGATCGACACAATGACCAATTTCGGTCCTGATTCTTTTGCAGGACGTTTAGCTTGCATCCTGCAAGGTTCTTCTGATACCACTTTTTACGTAATTGCCGTGTATTTTGGCGCTGTTGGAGTGAAGAATACGCGTTATGCCATCGGTTCGATGTTGCTGGCAGATCTTGTAGGAATCATCACTTCGGTTTTATTGGCTTATTTGTTCTTCGGATAAACACCAATAAAAAAGCGCATGATGATCATTCACCATGCGCTTTTTGTATATCAATTAATTTATTCGCCAATAACGAATTTCTCCGTTTGGCGTAGGTTTCCTTTTACAAATTCAAGGAAATAAATTCCAGGAGTTAATTCGGAAACATTTAATTCTTTGGTGTGATAACCTGGCAAATGGAAACTGTTTTGATGCACTTGCTGAACGAGTTTCCCTTCGATATTGAAAATGCTTAAGCTTACTTGTCCGCTGGTTTCGAGCGTATAACCAAACTTAATTAAATCGGACGCAGGCACTGGATAAATTGGGTACAGCTTGTCGGATATCGTTTTGATGTTGAGGTCTCCAACGGAGCCATCTTCAAACACAATATTCTCATCTCCAGCTTGGTAAGGCAAGAATGAAATAGGTAAATAAAACATTTCATCCGCTGTGCCTTCGCCCCAGGTTACGAATTCGGGTGGACTATTCGGATTGAACGGATTATTCACCGTGTTGTCGTAACCAGCAAACGCATGAATGACAGAACCTGCTGGAACTTTTAAAAGTGAACGGAACTGATATGAGCCTTGCCAATTGAAATCCCAATCTTCGATAGAAATTAGTGGGATTGTATCTCCAGTTGGAGGCACTGCATAAACCTTCCAATGTGTTCCAAGTTTATGGCAATGTGGCGAGATGGAAAACAAACTCACATCAAATGGAACAGTGAAAGTGCCATGAAATTCCTTTACTTGATTGGGCGGCATGATAAACGGACCATTTACGAGCACTCCGGGAAGTGGAACCATGATATAGGTTTGCAGCAATCGGTTAGCATTTGAATTTTCGAAAAAGACATTGATGGTTGAAGAATCTGTTTGTTCGATCGGAGTGGGCGCATAGTGCATCTGGAGCTTCAAATCTGCGCCAGCATGCAGTTTTTGGGTGATTCCATTGGTGTAGATAACTGGCGCTGATCCGGGCAGATACCCAGGAAGTTGCTGTTGTTCTAGCACTTCAGCTGTTGCTTGTCCGCCGAAATAGCCATATTCTGGCGTGAGTGCATCTTCCGCGGCCGCGGCACCAGTGGTATCTTCCCAAATGAGCGTGTGGTGAACAACCTGCGTATTTCCCGGACGGAATTCTAATGAGCGAATCAATTTGTCTTCTGTAAGTCCCGTTGGGATGACAAAGTAGATGTATTCATCGATGTTGTTTCCCGGAACGGTATGGGCTTCTGCGAAGGAGAGCACTAAATCGGGCACGCCCACTTGCGAACCAGTTGGAAATACTGGCAATGGTGGTTCAAGTGCCGGATTTCCTTGCGGCATGCCATCATTTACCCAAGTGGAAATTTGTTGTTTTTGCTCCGCAGATAAATAGTTTTCCTTTTGGTATTGGCGATAGTTCGGATCAGGCTTCCACGGCGGCATGTAGTTAATGTCGGTAACATATTGAATCATAGAGCCATATGACACCACTTCGTTGTAATTGGTGAGTGAAAACGGACCAATTTCACCTGGTCTGTGGCAATTCGTGCAATGGTTATAGATGATCGGTGCAATATGCTCCGAAAAGGTCACGCTTTGCGCCCGAAGGCTAAGAGTGGCGCTAAAAAGCAAGATTGAAAATAAGATACGGTATTTCATAAATTGCATTGTTATTTTTGAATGATACAACCTACGGCTTCAGTTGATTTTATTTGCTCAAGGTTCCCTGCAAAGAATTGTTCGAGGGCGTTTCGAAGATGAAACTCGGTAGTTATTGATCTCCTTTTGCCCACACGAATGTATGAATTGTCGATCAATCCTCTGTATATCAGTTGATTGTTTTTCTTATTAATCACAAACACTTCGGGCGTAATCTGTGCACTTAGTTGATTTGTTAGGGTTTGCAGAGGATCATCGGTAAGCAAAAACGGAAGTTTGTACTTTTCTGCAAAAGCTTTTCTGATGCTTGTGTTTGTAGCAGTTTGACTAGGAAAAACGCCCATGAATTCAACACCTTTTGAGGCAAATTCATCATGCAATTTCCTCAATTCAGGTGTGGTGCTTTTACAGATCGGGCAAGTTTCTGAAAGAAATACGATGACCTTCAAACTGTCTGTTTGGGCAAAGTTCAGTGTAGAACCGAGAGTGAGTAGAAGAATTGAAAGGATGTATTTCATTTTCAGGCAACCGGAGCTCAAGACGCATGATGCGCCCCTAGGTTTAATCCCGAAGATAATAATTTAGTTCCTCTCGAATTGAAAATTGTTATTTCGATAGACTCAAATAAATTGAGTACACTGCGGCATCAGCAGAAGTTTGCATGAAACTGTTTCTCGCAGCAACATATTCGTTGTAAATGTTGAACAAGGCATCTAACGAAATTACGCCTTGATCATAGTTTTGTAAGCTTAAATCTAAGGTTTGGCGAGCCATTTCATCTCTTCTAGCTGCCAATTTCTGAGCAGCAGATTTTTCAGACAAACGAATTTGCCATTCCTGTAATTCTTGTGAAGAATTTAACAGTGTTTGGTCCTTTTGAAGGCGTGCATTTTCCAATTGATACAAGGCTTTTTTGCTGTTCATTGCAGTACTTCTACCTTTAAAAATTGGCATGGATAAATTAATTCCGACTGCACCATAATCGAAATTGTTGGAGCCATTTCCGAGCCAAGTATCACCTTGACTAGCAAATGAATATCTAGAATTCAAGCTGAGTTTGGGAAACATGCTGTAGGTTTGCTGCCTGTATTTCCATTGCGCTGCCAAAATGTTTTGATCAGCAGCCTTTACCGCTGGTCGGTTCGCTGCTTGAATAAGGTTGTTCTCTGTTAATTGAACAACGTTTTTATCATTCTGGTAATTCGCAATTTTGTCCTTTAATTCTAGCGCTTGAGAATTTGAGATGCCCAATAAAACCGATAGATTCACCATAGCAAGTTTTAGGTTGCTTTCGATTTGTAGTGTTTGTTGTTTGGTTTGATGCATTAAATTTTCAGCCCGATTGATATCTACTTGACTCACCAATTGTCTATCGAAACGGGCTTTGGTACTCGCATACAATGCCATGGCAGTAGAATCGAGTTCACGATTTAATTGCAGGCTTTCTTGAAGCACCAATACACTTAAATATTGCAAGGATACGCGCTGAAGGATCTGTTGCTTCTGATTTTCTTGGTTGAATTTAACCTCTTCTTTTGCGTATTTCGAAGCCTTGATTTGAGCGAATTTGTCGGCATGCAAAATCGGCTGACTAAAATCGAACGTAGCGGTAGAATTCCAGTCACGACCAAAGCGCGCTTCTTGAAATGTGCCTGGTTGTCCACCGAAAAACTCGGATGGAATCAATTGCACCGGTAAATTGAGGTTGTATTCTGAATTAGCAGTGAAATTGATGGATGGTAAATATCCAGCTGTTGTTAGGTGCAGATCAGTTCTTGCCAACTTCTGATTGATCTCTGACTGTTGCAGTTGAATATTGGAAGACAACGCCCGATTTTGGGCATCTTGTAGTGAGTTTAGCACTACATTTTGGGCATTAACTTGAATGGAAAAAGCAGCTGCAGCAAGAATAATTTGGACCTTCATTGGAAATGAAATTTGTGCAAAAATGCCACTACAAATTAGATTTGCCTATCGTGTCGCAAGGAGGCGGAAAATTCTGCAATGAACCCTTTGCTCAATTCTTACAACAATTTCAATGAAGGGTCGTTTATTTTAACATTCCAAAATTTGAAACTATGCTCAGATTGATTTCACTTATTTTAACTGCAGTTGTTTGCATAGGCAGTTGCAGCAATAAATCAGAAATACCAAAACAAACATCAGTAGATATGCACACCGAAAAACCAGGTAATCCTTATTACTCAAGAACCGATACCACGCATTTGAATATTTCAGATGCAGAATGGAAAAAGGTGCTTTCGAGCGACGTGTATTACATATCCAGAGAAAAAGGCACTGAATACGCATTCTCGGGAAAGTATAATGCATTTGATGGACTTGGAACCTATTATTGCGCGGCTTGCGGAAACGCTCTTTTTAAATCGGATTCGAAATTCGCAAGTTCGTGCGGATGGCCAAGTTTTTACGAAGCACTAAGAAGTAATTCGGTGCGCTATGAAACCGATAAGTCGCATGGCATGATTAGAACAGAAGTATTGTGTGGAAGATGTGATGGACATTTGGGCCACATTTTCGATGATGGTCCGCCGCCAACTTACAAACGTTTCTGCATGAATTCGATTGTACTCGATTTCGAGCCAGATAAATAATTATTGGAAATTAGAGCACTTCCAGAAGGAGATGTTGTTTTCGAACACTTCTCCTTCTTTTATTTTGATCACTTTATCATTTCTGAATTGATAAAAATCTTCCAGCATGATTAAATAAATGCCTGGCTCTAATTCAATTCGAACTCTTCCTTTTTTACTTTCTCCTACAATTCCTTCTGCTTTCAAAGCTTCGAAGCTTGGAAAAGGTGTTTTTTGTGTTGCTGAATAAGGCACGAAATAAACGTTACCTCTGTAATCTTCATAATCACGGTCGAATCCAGGACCGTTAACAGGCAAGCATTCACCCTCACCGTAAAATATAGCACCTTCGAACCCTGTTTCAGGTGTTTTAGAGCAACCAAACAGTAGAACAGATGTGATAAAAATACCGAGTGCTAAAATTCTCATTTCGGTAGGGAAACGCATGCAAGTTAAATAAATTGTAACAAGACCAAATTCTAAATCGCTTTACTTTCTAACAGCTTTTGTCACCCAACTCATTAGGTAATTGTCTTAAAAAGAACGAAATTCGTGGCCTACTTCAAGTGCTGGATTTCCACATTTACATTTAAATATTCTTATGTTAGTCACTCTTCGTCAGCTTCAATATGTGATTGCTGTTGCAGATTCTGGTAGTTTCTCGAAAGCCGCCGATCTTTGTTATGCAGAACAAAGTACAATCAGCCAACAGGTTAAAGTTCTTGAAGATAGACTAGGCACTGTAATTTTTAATCGCTCAAATTATCCACTCAAAGTAACACCCGACGGTGAGCAAATTGTAAATCAGGCAAGAGAAATCATCGACAAGGTAGAAGACCTCATCAAGCCTTTTAAAGACCGATCCAAAACTGCCTGATTAAACTATGAAAGCCAAACTCATCTTTTCGTTGCTGATTATTGGATGCACCATTTCTAAAGCTCAAAATTATCAGTACATCAATAATGCTCAGCCTGCTTCATTAAAAAATCTTCAGAAAAGCATGGCCGATTGGGCCGATACTGCCGATGTACAGTACGCAAAATATTGGAAGTATCTTAAACGATGGGAATATGAATTGAGTTTACATACCGATAAGGACGGTGAATTGGGCGATGCATCAGAATTAATCGAATACCAAATGCAAAAAAATGCTTCGAGAAATTCATCAGCATTTAACGCAGCTTGGTTGCCAGTTGGTCCCAATAATATTCCAGAAAACAATACTGGTTATCTCGAAAACGGACTTGGTCGAATCAATTGCATGGCTTTTCATCCCACTGATCCTCAAACATTTTTTGTAGGTGTTGCACAAGGCGGAGTTTGGAAAACCACAAATGCAGGAATTTCATGGACTCCACTTACTGATGAACTTCCAATTTTGCGCGTCAGTGACATTGCCATTGATGCAAGCGATCCAAACACCATGTACATTTCTTTGTGCGACTATGCATATATCGGTGTTGGTTTGGATTTAGACGATAGAAAACGCCACACACATTATGGTTTAGGTGTTTTTAAAACAACAGATGGTGGACAAACATGGGCTCCTACTGGATTGTCTTTTTCGCAGGAAGATTTTGACGCTTCATTGATTCGTAAAGTGTTAATTAATCCAGAAAATTCTAACAATCTCCTTGCCTGTGGAGTTTCTGGAATGTATAAATCTATGGATGCAGGCGATACTTGGGAACAAATATTAGACAGCCTTTTTTGGGATTTGGTGCAGGATCCAGCCGATAACCAAATTCTTTACGCTGCAACTGGATGGTTAAATGCAGCAAATGTTGGATCTGCAAGTATCATGAAATCAACTGATTTTGGAGTTTCTTGGTCGGTGCTTCCTACTGAAATCCCTGAACAAAATGCGGTTCAGAGAATTAAAATAGCCATTGCACCAGGAAATACCAATGTCATTTATGCCGCAGCAGTTGACGTTGTTGGTGGTTTGCATGGAATTTATAAAAGTTTAGATGCCGGCAATTCATGGACATCCAACGTGCCATCGCCATCAAACCCATTGGATGCATTCGAAGGCGATGGGATAGGTGGACAAGGCACCTACGATCTTACTTTTCATGTGGATCAATTTAATCCTAATAAAGTTTATTTGGGAGGTGTTAACATGTATATGTCTGATGATGGTGCACAAACATTTAACCCAATTTGCCATTGGACCACCTATTACGGACCAACTATTCACGCTGATCAGCATTTTATGACTCAGCACCCACTTACAAACGAATACTTTGTTTGCAATGATGGTGGCATTTATAAAACCGATTTAATCTTAAGTCAAACTTGGGAGCAAGCCTTTAATGGAGAATTATGGCCAAGTACTTGGGATAATTTGACGAACGGAATGCAAATCACATCATTCTACAGATTATCGTCTTCAAAAAATACTGATGGTCGCATCATTGCTGGAGCGCAGGACAATGCAACAGCATATTTCGATGGAGTTTCTTGGAGGGCAATTTTTGGTGGTGATGGGATGGATAATCTGCTCATTCCAACAAACGATCAATTAGTAATCGGTTCGAGTCAGTTTGGGAATTTCTATTATTCCGACGACGGTGCAAATGCAGCAGTTTTCGAACTTTTCTCCAATCCTAACAACGAATCTGGTGAATGGACTACACCAATTGAAGGTTGCATTTCTGACCCTTCACGAATGTATATTGGTTATGAAAATGTGAGTGTTTCTAGCGATGCTGGAATGTTTTGGGAAGTTCCTGGAAACTTGAACAATAGTTCCGAACCAATTTCTGCACTCGCGGTAGCGCCTTCTAATTGCGACATCGTTTATGCAGCTAAGAGAATAAATTACATTGCCAACCAGCCAACCAGGGTTTTCCGATCAACCAATGCATGCGCTTCATGGACCAATATTAGCAACGGTTTGCCTTCGGATTTATATTTAACTGCATTGGCAGTAAATGAAATCAATGCAAACCATGTGGTAGCTGTAATGGCAGGCTTTTCGGCATCTGAGAAAGTATATCAAAGCTTAAATGCTGGTCAAACTTGGGAAAATATCAGTTTTGATTTGGGTAACTTCCCAGTGAATGCTGTAAAATTTATTGGTCAAACCAATGATATTCTTATCGGTTCTGATGCTGGAGTTTTTCTACTTCGTTCAGGAACAAACAATTGGATTGATGAAGGCAACGGTTTACCAAACGTGATCGTTTCTGATATAGAGATCAATGAAACAGCCAATAAAATTTACGTTTCTACCTTCGGAAGAGGAGTTTGGGTGTCGGATTTAAGTTTGTTGTTAAACTCAAAATCTGAATTGCCATGCAAGGATCAAATTGAATTCGCACAAATTTCAAACAACAATTGGCAAATTAAATTGAATAATCAAAACTGTGGAAATTCCTTTCAAACCCTTCAAGTTATTGATGTAATGGGCCGAGTTGTTCAAACGTCTGCCATAGAAGCAAATGAAATTTCTTTTCAATTAAACAATGTTTCTTCAGGTGTTTATTTTGCTCACTTATTCGGTAAAGGAACATCAGCAGTGCAGAAATTTTATGTGAAGTAATTCAAGGTTTTCAGTTCAAAAGCACAGTTTTTTAGACGTAATTATTTAATTTCGATTAATTTCAATGCGTCGTTATTTAATTTACTTTAGCTATCGAGCATTTTTAAATTGACTAATTAGAAAACCATCCTTAATAAAATACATATGTCAACAAAGTCAAAAAATCCGTTCACTTGGGTCGAAATTTATGTGGAAGACATGAGCCGTGCTCAGAAATTCTATGAAACCGTATTTCAAATTGAAATGATACCGATGCAAGCACCAGGAGAATTTGGTGACTTGGAAATGTTAAGTTTCCCTTGGGCTCAAGGAGAGGAGAACATTAGCGGTGCACTATGCAAAACAAGCGAAATGAAACCGGGAATTGGTGGAACTTTGGTTTATTTCACTTGTGAAGATTGTTCAATTGAAACTGCAAGAGTAGAGAGCGCTGGAGGCAAAGTATTGCAAGAAAAGTTTCCCATTAGCGAACATGGATTTTGCTCGATCGTAATGGATACCGAAGGAAATTCAATTGGTTTCCATTCAAATAAATAAGCTCCATGAGCAAGTATTTATTACACGGAAATCTAACTGCAAAGCAAGGTTATCGTGAAGAGCTTGCTAACATCTTAATCGACGCATCAAAACTAATGGCAACTACAAAAGGTTGCCATTTGTATGCAGTCGCTTTGGATGAAGAAGATTTGCATTCTGTTTACATCACCGAAATTTGGGACAGCAAAGAAGATCACGATAATTCGCTAAATGTTGAAGGTGTGCGAGAACTCATTATGAAAGCAATGCCCATTCTTGACGGTCAGCCTCAAAAAGGACAGGCGCTGCAAATCATCAATTAATTCGATGAAGTTAAATCAAGAATTACCAATTACATTGAAGGTGCACCAGAAGAGCAAATAGTAATTCTTGAAACACTAAGAATGCTAATTCATGAAACTGTTACTGGTGTATCTGAAGAAATAAAATGGGGTTTTACTGTTTTTGCCACGACAAAAAAAAATGCTTATTATAGAATCGTAAAGAAGCATATCACCTTGGGCTTAAACAATATTGATAAAATTCAAGATCACAACCATATGTTAGAAGGTGTAGTGAATACTTTAAACACATTAAAATCAAGAATTCAAGCGAAATCGATGGTGCTGTAATTTCGAAATGATTGCATGAAATCACGAACTAAGATAGCAGCGATCTGTTAAATGCTTGCTGGCAATAAACGAGATTTATCTTCTGTTAAAATTAGTCCTGCAAAATCTTCTTTTCGACAGCGTTAAACAGTTAGGGTTTTTATCAATATAATTGTTATGACATTGTTTATCAGTCCTTTATCAAGTAAGAAAGAGATTAGTCAGGGGAAGAAACCCTGAAGTTTTCTATGAACATGATAGCGTTCTTTCTTTGTGTCAAAATCAAAGAAATCCATGGAAACACTCCAAGAAAAACAAACCGGAAATACGACAGGCGCTGAAACTCTCGTTCCAATTACAGTTGCGCATGGTGACGGCATTGGACCTGAAATCATGAATGCAACATTGGCAGTGCTAAAAGCTGCTGGAGCGCGCATCCAGATTGAAGAAATTGAAGTAGGTGAAAAAGTTTATTTGAGTGGAAATACTTCAGGTATTGCCGCAGAATCTTGGGAATCTATTCGTAGAACCAAGGTGTTCCTTAAAGCCCCTATAACAACACCACAAGGCGGTGGATACAAAAGCCTCAATGTTACAACACGTAAAATGTTAGGATTGTACGCAAATGTGCGTCCTTCCATTTCATACCATCCATTTGTGGCCACCAAACATCCTAAAATGGATGTTGTAATTATTCGCGAAAACGAAGAGGACCTTTACGCAGGAATCGAGCACCAACAAACAGATGAAGTTGTTCAGTGTTTGAAATTGATCAGCCGTCCAGGATGTGAGCGCATCGTTCGTTATGCTTTCGAATACGCTCGTCAATACAACCGCAAAAAAGTAACTTGTTTTACCAAAGACAACATCATGAAGCAGACTGATGGTTTGTTCCATAAAGTGTTTGATGAAATTGGTGCTGAATATCCAGATATCGAGCAAGAACATTGGATTATCGATATCGGAGCAGCGAAATTGGCCGATACGCCTGAGTCTTTTGATTTGATCGTTACCTTGAATCTTTATGGCGACGTATTGTCGGATGTTGCAGCACAAATTGCTGGATCAGTAGGACTTGCAGGAAGTGCAAACATCGGAAGTGAATGTGCCATGTTTGAAGCTATCCATGGTTCAGCACCAAGAAGAGCTGGTCAGAATGTTGCCAATCCAAGCGGTTTGCTTCACGGAGCAATCCAAATGTTGGTGCACATCGGACAGCCAGATATTGCTACCAAAATCCACAATGCTTGGTTGCGTACTTTGGAACAAGGAATCCATACTTACGATATCTTCAAAGAAGGCATCAGCACTCAAAAAGTAGGTACCAAAGAATTTGCTGATGCAATCGTTGCTAATCTAGGTCAAGAGCCAATAACTCTAGCACCTGTTGAGTATAAAGCTAACGGTGGCATGCCGAAATTTACTTATGTGCGTAAACCAGCTGCCAAAAAAGAATTGGTTGGCGTTGATGTTTTCGTTCATTGGGCAGGTTCTAATCCACACGAATTGGGCGAATTGGCTTCAAAGTCGAACAATGGTGATTTTACTTTGAAAATGATTTCAAACCGCGGTATCATGGTTTGGCCTTCTGGTTTCCCAGAAACTTTCTGCACTGATCACTGGAGAATGCGTTACAAGGCAACAGCTGAAGGCGCAACCCTAAACAATAAAATGATTACCGAACTCACCAGTCGTTTAGCCGATCTAGGCATCGATTTCGTGAAGCTCGAGAATCTGTACCGTTTCGACGGTAAAGACGCTTACTCGCTCGGTCAAGGCCAGTAAGTAATTGGTTTTTCATTCGTTGCGTGATTGAAAAAGAAGCCTCCTCGAAATTCGGGGAGGCTTTGTTGTTTATGCGGCATTAATTAGCATTTAATGAATTGCGATCAAATGCTTTAATTTCATTTAAGGATTGACTTAGTTGCATTTATATTTGGGCGTTCCGGCCTATCGTCATTTTTTACTTTTTAAACATCCCGAACGGCCGTCGCGCTTTTCGCTACATGTCCTCGTCCACTCCGCTTCGCTTCTTGTCCTGCGGGCTTTCCGCTTCAATCGCTAACGCAATCATTGTAGTTCAATAAGATATCACGTTAGTCCAAAGAATTTTAATGCCATGTTTTACTTCATCGGCTTCCATTTGGGCAAGTTTTAATCTCCAGAAAATTTTACGAAAGAGAATTATCCCAATTAATCATCATATAAACAACGTCAATTGGATAGAATTAAATAATCGACTTTGTAGTGCTAATAAAGTTGACCTGTGCAGACATTCTGAAATTAAACAAAGACGCAAAATTATTATGCAGTCGCTTCACTAATCAAATTAATTTCATGGTTGGTAAAATAGAATAGGGCAGTGGAAATCTGCATTTATATAGATAATGCCAATTATTTATTCTAATGATTTCAAATAAAATTTGGCATCAAGAATATCATTTCGGCTAAATGCTGTATCATCTGCAAATATCATCAAGCTATCTTTTCGGTAACTTTCGTCAAACTCAGAATATTTTGAAAGAAAATACATTGCGAAGGAGTTTAAAGTTTTTGAATTCAAACTCCTTATACGGCGGTGATTAAGAATATTATATGTGTTTAAATATGCTGTCGGACTTTCATTTTCTAAAGCCATCAAGATTGAGAAGATCAAAAAATCAGGGAGTCTTCCGACCTCACTATATCTTCTATACAAATCCTGAAATTGGCCTAAGTCATTATTGACTATAGATCTTACTGCGATTGAATCTAGTTTATTCCTTCTTTGAAAAACTAAAAAATTATGAATTGAGTACTTTTTAGCGGTTTTTAAGATCCAACGATCGTTATCAGAAATCTCAATATTTTCCGAATTAGAATTGTTAAAGTTGTTCATCAAATAAAAATTCAAACTTAATGATGATAAGCTTACTGCTATTAATAAAGAAATTAACCTATTCTTTGCTTTCTTTTCCATTTCTAAACAATAATCGATTAATTACACTTTCCTAACGCAACAAAAACCGCAATCCAAATAATTCCTTTAATCAGGAAAAACAAAAATCCCGCAATCCCAATTTTCTTGAGCCAAGATTTTAATTTATTAGGATTTTCAGGAGGATTCAAAATTTCAATATTTAATTGATCCACTTGAAATTCATGCTTCCTGCAGAAGTTCTCAAACTAATCAAGTAAATTCCTTTCGATAAATTATTTAATTGTGGCTGAATTTGAAAATTGGAGGATAATAGAAATGCTTCTTGACTAATTGTTTGTCCCGACAAATTAATAACAAGCAATTCTACATTTTCTGGCGATTTAAATCCTCCGAAAATGATTGGACCATTTCCAGAATAAACGATAGAAATTGGTTTAAGAAGTAATTCATCAATTGAAGTTTTTATCACTGTTACCAATTGAGATAAGGTATCGCTTCCACAGGAATTCGTAACAATTAGAGATACTGGCCAATCATTGTCGAAAGGGAAATCATACTGAGGATTTATTTCAGTGCTCGTATTTCCACTGCCAAAGTTCCACAGATAATTGGTCGCATTTTGACTGGTGTTCGTAAATTCAATTTCGTAAAATTCATTTGGATCTTGAAAATACGTAAAATCTGCAACAGGAAAATCCACAAGATTTACTTCCACAATGTTAGATGCACCGGGACAACCATCCGCGTTTACCGCGCTCACCGAATAACCTCCTGATGAAGTAACAGAGAGCGTCGGACCAACTTGGTTATTCGACCATTCATAATTCGTAAAGCCTGATTCTGCTGTTAGTACAACAGGATCGGAGCCGCAAACATCTATTGGTCCAGCTGGCGTGATATCTACTTGAAACGGTGCGCTGGTAGTCACAACAATTGGGTCAGAAATCGCTTCACAACCATTGCTGCTTTCTGCTGTAACTGTGAATGTTCCCGCCGTGCTCACATTGATGGAATTTCCATTTTGATTGTTCGACCATTGATAATTTGAAAATCCTGATTCTGCGGTGAGTTGAACTGTTTCATTGGCACAAAGCACCAAATCATCATTGGCTGTAACAGGAAGTGTTTGCGTATTACCAACTGAAACATCTACCGTAGCTGTGGCTGTGCAGTTTTCATCGCCTGTTGAAACCGTTACTGTATAAGAAGTGAAACTTGATGGAGACGCTTGAGGATTGGCAGAATTTGGATCATCTAATCCTGTAGTTGGAAACCAAGAATAAGTGTAATTCGAGGCTGAACCACCTGTTGCAGTGGGTGTTCCTCCCAAGGTAACGGATTGGCCTGTACAAACACTCAAATCTGTTCCTGCATCCACTTGCGGAGGCACACAGGTTGAATTTGGCACCACACAGCAGTTTCCACCGGCAGAAACATTGTACACTTGGTTGATCCAACATTGATATTGCGTGTAATGGGCGTAAAAGACGCCTCCTGTAGCTTGAAGAAAATAATACACCACTTGGTCGGGTGTGTTTCCGCCGCCTGCATTGATTGATGAGCTACATTCTCCAGCAACACCAATGATTTGTGGATGTCCATTGGGATTGTCGTAACCTGCATCTGGCGCCACTTGAATATCAATAATTCCGGGATTTACACCTGTAATCGTCGTCGGAAAATCACCCAATCCGCAATTGTCGTTGCCTTGTGTGGATGCAAATCCTGCATATATGACTTGGGTAACATTGGATGCAAAAGGCCCGGTAATCGTAACTTGAACAGGTTCGTATGTACAAATGCCGATTTTTAAATTGGGAATATTCGCATCCACATTGATGGTGACAATTCCTCCATCATAATTGGAATAAATAATTAAATTCCCATTTTCTCCGCAGATGGTTTGTGCTTTCGAAAGCACAGAAATTAGGAGTGAAATTAATAGAATTAGATTTTTCATAATCGAGATAGAATTAGAACCAAACGCAGAGGCTTGAGATGATTAAATTACTGAAATTAGATTCTTGATTTTTAAATGTGAAGATATTTTTATCTGCCAAGAAATTCCGATATTCTAATCGAAACATAGCATTCGAATTTACTTTGTGATTTAGTCCCAAACCGCATGATGCGACATTTGAAATTTTTTCAGATGTAATAGAGCGCAACATGATCTCTTGAGGATCATTAAAATATTCTACCCTTCCCGAAATTGAAGTTCTTGCATTTAAGTTATACCGTCCAATCCAGTTCACTTGCCACCAAGATTGCATTTCTGACGTTAAGCTGGTGAATCTTTGTTGGAGTCCACCGTAGATGCAGGAAGTCATACTGAATTTTCCTTCCGGATTGAAAATGAGGTATAAATCACCAAAATAGCGCATCCCAAAATCGGGATTCAAAGGGGAAGATTCATCGCCCACGTAGGTGTTGAAGTTAATTAAGGTGCGCTTCCCCGGGCGGTATTCTAACTGGGTGCCGAATGATAGTGGGGTGTTGGTGTCGGTAATGTTTTGCCAGCCATTGAGGATGTAAACATATCCCGTGAGGGACTTACTCAAAGGTGCGGTAAGTTTCACACCTGTGAGATAATAGGGCACATATTCGGGCGCAAATGAGCGGCTGTAAATCAAATGGTCTTTCGAGATCGCCGATTCGTTGGTGTAAGGAGATCCGAAAACACCCGCATCGATCCAGATATCGCGCGATTTGGAAATGCGCACACCAGCATTCGCTTCAACCAAGTTTCGCAGCGTGCCAGATTCGGAGGCGTAATTGGCGTTCATGTAAGTGCCAAATCCAGGAACAAACCGTGCGCGAACTTTTTCGTTGCGGTAGTGAATGCCAAGGTAGGCAAGGTTTACATTGACTTCATTGTGTCGGGCTGAAGAAACAAAATATGGACGGTCGGATCCTTTGGGTTCATTGAAATCATAACCGTAATAAACATCTACCATTCCGCTGAAAGTGATTTTTCCAAGTTCGGTAGAATCCATTTGCTCCACCATACCTGTATTGGCAATTTGGGCAAATGTGCATTGAGGTTTATGCATGAAAACCACCAAAAAAACGAGGGCAATTTTTTTGAGCATTTGTAGCGCTTATCTGGCAAAGCTATAAAGTAAATGTGAATAAAAATCTTGTTCTTTGTTGCTATTACCAACCCTCATGCATCCTTTGTTGAAAGCGCAAACAGATTTTATCCTTTTGGATGTTCGATCGCCTGGCGAATATTTTCGAGGTCACATTCCTGGGGCAATTTCTTTTCCATTGTTTACCGATGAAGAGCGTGCAAAAGTTGGGACATTGTATAAGCAAACTGGCAAAGATGCCGCAGTGCTTGAAGGATTAAGGATTGTTGGACCTAAGATGGCGGGTTTTGTTGAAGATGCAGCTAGATTGTCGCCTAATCGTAAGGTAAATCTACACTGCTGGCGTGGAGGAATGCGTTCATCGAGTGTGGCTTGGTTGCTGCAGCAAGCAGGATTCGAAACACAAGTGATCAAAGGTGGATACAAAGCTTATCGGACAGACGTTCAGCGGTTTTTGTGTAAGCCTTTTCCATTCAAGGTGATCACAGGGCCAACGGGAAGCCGAAAAACCAAAATCCTGCATGCCTTGCGGGATGCTGGAGAACAAGTGATTGATTTGGAAGGATTAGCCAACCACAAGGGTTCAGCCTTTGGTTCATTAGGAATGGAAAGTCAACCTTCAATCGAACATTTCGAGAATCTACTTCACCAGCAATTGTTGGAGATGGATTTCAACCGAACCATCTGGATTGAAGATGAAAGCCGAAAAATTGGAACTATCGTTTTACTGGAAGCCTTTTGGAGGCAAGTAAAAAGCGTTCCGGTTGTTTTGGTGAAGCTTTCAGTGGAAGAGCGTGTGAAGTTTTTGGTGGAAGAATATGGTGCTTTTTCGAAAGAAGAGTTACGTGGCAGTATTTTGAAAATCGCAAAGCGCTTGGGCGGACAAAATTTGAATGCCGCATTGGAAGCACTAGAATCCGGCGATTTGGGCGCGGTAGCCGCTATAAGTCTTCACTACTACGACAAGGCTTATCTGTTTGCACTTGAAACACGTCACGCGCAAATTGAACAACAATTGGTGATCGATGGATTGTCGCACCAACAGATTGCAGAAAAAATCATTCAATTAAATCAGCTATGAGTACAGAACCAGAAAAAGTAAAACTTACCCAATTTGCTCATGGTGCTGGCTGTGGTTGTAAAATCTCCCCTTCTGATCTAAGCGCGATGCTGCAAGGTATCAGAAAGTCGAACACTGGAAACTTGCTCGTAGGAAACGCACAAAATGATGATGCTGCAGCATGGGATCTGGGTGATGGACGAGCTTTAATTGCGACTACCGATTTCTTCATGCCGATTGTGGATGATGCTTTTAGCTTTGGTGAAATTGCAGCAACAAATGCGATTTCTGATGTGTATGCCATGGGCGGAAAGCCATTTATGGCCTTGGCAATTCTTGGTTGGCCGATTGGCAAATTGCCAGCTGCTTTAGCGTCTGAAGTGCTCGCTGGAGCGACTAAAGTTTGTGAATTGGCTGGAGTGACCATCGCTGGTGGACATACCATCGATTCGCCGGAGCCCATCTTTGGGTTGTCGGTAAATGGTTTCTGTGAAATCGAGAATCTCAAACGCAACAATACGGTACAACCGGGCGATTATCTGTATCTCTCCAAGCCGCTAGGGACAGGCATTTTGAGTACTGCAGCCAAACGCGGCACGCTCCTCCATCCCGCGGACGCGGAACCTGCTATCGCATCGATGAAAAAACTCAATACAAGTGGGCATTTATTGGGCGAATTGACCGAAGTGCATGCTATGACCGATGTAACTGGCTTTGGTTTGGCAGGACACTTACTCGAAATGCTAGAAAATTCAGGTTGTTCGGCGGAAATTTCAATGGCTGATGTGCCTGTTTTTAAAACGCTGAAACCTTACTTGGATGCGTTTGTTTATCCAGACATGACGATGCGCAATTACAACAATGTGAAGGAAAAGTGCACCGAATTGGATGGGCAGGCTTTGCTTGTGCTTTGCGATCCCCAAACAAGCGGCGGTTTACTTATTTCTGTAGCAGAATCGGGCCGTGCAGAAGTTGAGAAAATTCTACAAGACGCAGGAGAATATAATCAGTCGATTGGACGTTTGATTCCTAATGCAGATAAAGCTATTTTTGTAAAATGATGAACGTCTCCGCAAGAAATATATTCGGATTGTTTGCAATTCTTCTACTTTTCGCAACAAGTAGCAAGGCGCAATTTAATCAGCCAACGTGCATAGATTCAAACATGGTGTCTTTTAACCCTTGTTTCGGCACAATTTACCAACCAGTTTGTGGTTGCGACAATGTAACTTACCGAAACGAATGTTTGGCTATTGCTGCTGGAATTGTAAATTTTGGTTATGTGGAAGGGCCTTGCGAATTTATGGATTTCGACTTTCTTCCAAATCCAGTAAGTACTGCGAGCGAATTAAAATTACGGGTTATTTGTAAAGATATAACCGATATAAATGTCTGGATTTTTGATGCATTTTTCAGGGAGCGATATTACCAAGTTTCCCGACAGTTTCAGGATGTAGAACTTTATCCAGACGTTCGTGGGTTTGGAAATGGCTTGTTTTTTATTGTGGTAGAAGCTGGTGGTGTTGTAAAAGTGAAACGTTTATTGGTGAATCAAGTGGAGTTTTAATTGCGTTGAGGTTTGGGTGGTTATTTTGGAGTTTGACTTTACGTTGAAGAATATCGCGATTAGCAAATGACCTATCAACCACAGAAGCAACCACAGAACAAAAAGCGAGACTGAATTGACACGTAAAAGAAAAATCTTCTTAGGAAGCTTATTAATTCTGTTGGTATCAGGATTCTTTGCCTTTAAGGTAAACAATAACTCACTTGATGATAGGATTTTGGCGTTTTCGGTTGACACTAAAAAGCAAAACTTGCAATTTTATTGGAAAAACGACAACGGAGAAATTTTAGGAAGCATCCAGAATTTGAAAAATTACGTTGAGAGCAAAAACTTGACGCTAAATTTCGCAATGAATGGTGGAATGTATATGGAAGATTTAAAACCTTTAGGACTTTATATTCAGGACGGAAAAAAGCTAAAGAACATAAATAAAGCAGAAGGAAGTGGAAATTTTTATTTAAAGCCCAATGGCATTTTTTATATCACAAATGAGAATGTGCCATTTGTTTGCAAAACGTCTGATTTTGAAAGTAATAACATTAAATACGCTACGCAATCGGGACCTATGCTAGTCATCAACGGTCAAATTCATTCTGCATTTAAAAAAGGTTCAACAAATCTGAATATAAGAAATGGTGTTGGCATTTTACCTAACAATAAAGTTGTATTTGCAATTTCAAAAACAGAAATCAATTTTTACGATTTCGCAAAATATTTCCAACAATTGGGATGTAAAAATGCCTTATATCTTGACGGTTTTGTTTCTCGGATGTACTTACCCGAAAAAAAGTGGATACAAACAGATGGAAACTTTGGAGTTATCATTGGTGTGACTGCAAAACAAAAGAATATCAACTAGTAACAGCTGCTTTTCGCAATGTGGGCTTTTTGTGGACTTAGAAGTCTCAAGATGCTTGAAAAATTTTATTCTGCTTAATACAATCGAGTTCTGAAACCCTTACAGCGCAACCCTAGGTAAATTTTGGAATACGGTACAATAGGCAAATGTGTATACTTGAAACACTACAATTATAGTTTTTCATTTTTTTACTACGAACAAAATACAAAATAAGTATCATTGTTTCTAAAGCACGTATCATGACAACTAAACTGACATTGACTGTCGAAAAGACTGTTATTGAAAGAGCTAAATCTTATGCAAAAAAAACTGGGAGAAGTCTATCTGAATTGATTGAGAGCTACCTTGCAAACATTACAGAAGAAAGCAACAATTCGGATTTATCTCCAAAACTCAAGAATTTGGTAGGATCAGTCAAACTACCTGCAGAATTTGACGACGAGAAAGAATTACGGTCAGCAATTGAAAAGAAACATTTGTAATGATAAAAATATTTCTTGATACTAATATTTTAGTCGATTTAATTGCAGACAGAAAACCTTTCAGTAAACACGCAATTGAAATTTTCAGAAGTTCAGGGAAAAACAAAACCCAACTTTTCACATCTTCTCATTCAATCGCTACTACGCATTACCTATTGAAGAAATATGTGGATGAAAAAGAACTCAGAAATATTCTTTTCAATCTTCTTGAATTTCTTCATGTAATTCCAGTCGATCTTGATATTTTAAGAAAAGGATTACGCTCAAATCATAAAGACTTTGAGGATGCTGTCCAAATTCTTTGTGCCTCTTCTGTTGCTGGAATAAACTATATTGTAACAAGAAATATAAAGGATTTTAAAACCAGTGAAATTGCAGTTTTAACGCCAGATGAAATGTGCTTTAATTATAGTTTATTACAAGGATATAATTATATAAAGAAATGTCTTTTTTAAATGGTCAAACCCTAGTAGCTATATTTCTAAACGAGTGCATTTGCGGTACTAAAAATCTCAAGAGGCTTGAAAAATTTTATTCTGCTTAATACATTCGAGTTCTGAAACCCTTTTAACGAAAGGAATTATTACTTCGGAGACTCCGATATCAATATATTTTCTTGAATTAATTTTTCTTTATTTTTTTTCTAATGTAATTGGCATACTCTTTCCCTTCGATATTATGAAATGGGATTTTGTCTTCATGAGCAAATTCATCTAATAATATAATGAGTTCTTTGGCTTTTTTCTTTTCGTTTATATCCCAGTAATCATTGATTTGACCTAAAATATTGTAACGAAAATTATCGAATAACTTGAGTTCATCCTGACTATTTAAATTTAAATATTGGGACTTTTGTAGAGTGTTTTTTATGGATGATTTATAGTCTTCATTTGACTGAGTTTTATCGTTGGATATGGTAAGTTTATCAACATTCAGTAGAGGAGTTAGGTAATCCTTCAAACTTAGTCGGCTGGCTTCCATGAACGCAATGGTGAAATACAATTCTCGTTGAAATTTATTTTGTTTGAGTAAACTTAGAAACACTCTATCACCGCGCAATAAATATTGGTCGGAATAACTTGGTTTTACAGTCCATGAAAAATTCTCAATTGTAATTGTAGAGTCTACCCATTTTATATATTCAATTGTGTCTAATGTTTCATCTGGCAGATCAAAGGAAATTGATTTTGTTTTAGATAAAAAAGCAGGGTACCAATTGGTATTTAATAAGCTTACATCAACAACACTAACATCTGTTCTGTAATTTTCTTTTATCTGCAAATACCAGAGCGGTATGCTGAAGTTATCGCCCGATGAAATAAGAATTGAGTTTGGGGCGCAAGCATCAAGTACACCTCTGTTCATCTCAAGAATAAAATCGCTGAAACCGCCTCGTCTTTTTCCTTCTCCAAATGCCCAAATTGCGGAATCTATTTTGTTGTTATGCCAGTAGCTCATTGCCATTGATCCCCATTCGGCTGATAATTTTGAATATGGGTCGAGGATTACTATTTCATCAGAATATTTTGGCGTAAGTTCAATTGTTTTTTGAAACTGTTCACTAGACTTATAAACCAAGTCTAAATTCATGGCGATCATTCCATGTCCGTCGCTTGCGTTTAATCTGCTGTAGGCGTAGCCTAAGAAATACCTTACCTCAGAACTTTCAGGATTTAACTCAATTGCCTTTTCAAGCAAAGAAACAACATGGTAGTATTTAGACTGCTTGAGTTTTTCTTGATCAATGTTATCTTCGCTGTAAAACAAAGTCTTAGCACTATCTAAAAATACTCTATAGTCGTTGTTTTGTCCGTAAATACTCGAAAGTAGAAATAGTAAAACAACAGTTATTGAGGACTTCATAAATTCTAAATTGTTTTTTCAGGGTTAAACTAGTGTCAATGATTTCAAGTTATTCTTTAGAAATAAAATGCTCAAAATAAAGCTGATGATTATTTATATAAATTGGCTTTGAGAAATTCATTTATAAAATGTATGTATGCATGCAATAAGGTTATTTCTTGTTGATCTATTTATTGAATTCCGAATAAGAAATAAATTTATTTCCGTCGAAAAGAAAAAGCCCAGTTTCTCTTGTTCCAACCCAAATATTTCCTCTATTGTCTTCAAGAATCGACCAAACTCCACTTGTGTTTAGTCCGTTCTTTTCTGTAAAGCACGTGAAGGAATTTCCATCATAGCGGCAAATGCCATCGCCACCGAACCAAAGATTTCCATTTTTGTCTTCCATGATTTTTGCTACCATCCCCGGAAGCCCATCTTCTTTTGTGAAAGTGGTAATTGATTTACCATCATATTTGTATGCACCACCCCAATTGCTAAACCAAATATTTCCTTTTTTATCCTGTAATTGAGGCCATCCCCATTCAGTTGGTTTAGGCTTAGGGCCATTTTGATATAAAATACCTAGTGAAAGATTGGTCATAGATTTTCTATCGTAGCGAAATACACCTTTGTTTGTTCTATTTCCAAACCAAATATTTCCGGCATTGTCTTCTAATATTCGCTCTGCTTTATCCGACTTGGTCAAAAAGCCATTTTCTGCCTCATTGATTTCAAAATGAGTAAAAGATTTTCCATCGTAAATGTAGACGCCATCAATTGTAGCAAACCACAGATGGCCGTTTTTAGCTTGAATGATACAGTACACCCAATGTTTGTTTAAGTAAACAGGATTTTCATTTGGAGGTAGATTTTTTGGCAGTGGAATCTTGATTTCTGAAAAAGTTTTACCATCATAAATACAAAGTCCTGTGCCGGTCCCTATCCACATTATGCCGGAATTGTCTTCAAATAAACAATACACTTCGTTGCTGTTCAGTCCGTCAGCTATGAGGAAACGCTTGAACGATTTTCCATCATAGGAATAAAGGCCGTTTTCTGTAGTACCAAACCAAAGAATGCCAGCTTTGTCTTGAAGAATACAATTTACATTGCCGTAATTGGGATTTCCAATGGTTTTAATCATTTTAGGATGATCATTTTCATTGGGCAATTCTTTGCTAATCGGGGCTGTGCATGCAACGCTAAAAAGAATGATGATTAGAAATGTAAAGAGTTTCATTTTTAATGGTTGCATTTTCATTATTCATCCAGATTTCTTGTCGTAAAATTGAATTGTTGTTTGATACTTTTCTGGGTTCCTATTTCAAATTTACATTTGTAAGTGAGTAATTTCTAAAAACATGCTCATGCTAAGAATAGACATGATTTAAAAGTCGTTCAACAATGTATTATAGCAATTATTCAGTTGTTAACTTTCCATTGAAGTCACGTTTAACTGTGATGGCTTTTTTGCTATAAAACTTTTTTGAATTTGTGTTCTCAAACAATTCAAAATCAAAGATCAATTTTTCAGGGTAATAAATGATTTCTTTGGAAATGCCTTTTTCAAAATTATCGGCAATTGCTCTTGGGAATCTACTTTCATAGGATTCATAAAGACTAATGGCAATTTTCTTGAGCGTATCTGGAAATTCATTTAAAGCTTTTTGAGTTAGAATTACTTGTTGATTAATTGGTTTACCATTCCAGTTTTTATCACTATAGGATTCTCCAGTTAAGGCCATTGATTCAGGCTTTTCTTCATTCATTCCCAAATATTTTTTCTTTTCAATTTTTTGTGGTATTGTATTTTCTGCTTTTTTTTCAATATTATTTTTGGGGTGTATGACTGAGTCTTTTTTACTATAAACAATGGCTTGTGGCTTATTCGCAGTTATTGAATCATCAGAATGATTACAGCTTATTGTAAAGAAAGTAAGCAATAGAACTAGCAACTTCATTGTTTCATTTTTTTAAATTAGTCCAATAATTTAATTATTGTTTCAACGATCAAATTCCTTCCAAACTTTACCCAAACAATTCACAATATCGGAGGCAATTAATCCGGCCATTCCGTTTTCTTGTGCAGCATAATCTCCAGCTTTTCCATGAACGAAGACGCCAATTATAGCTGACTGTTCAGGAGGAAAGCCTTGGGCACACAATGCTGAAATAACTCCGGTTAAAACATCGCCACTTCCAGCAGTAGCCATACCAGGATTTCCAGATGAATTAAACCAACATTTTCCGTTCGGTAAACAAATAGCAGTGTGTGCGCCTTTGAGCACCACGATGGCATTTGTTTTCATGCTCAATTCCATGGCTTTTTGCCAACGTTCGAAGGTATTAACCGATTTTCCCACTATTCGATCTAATTCACCGGGATGTGGAGTGAGGATCGTAAATGGTGGAAGAAATGCTAGCCAAGTGGGATTCTCTGCCAAGATGTTCAAGCCATCAGCGTCTATCACCAATGGACATTTGGCATTTTGAATCAACGCTTTGAGGACTTTCGCTGTTTCTTCTTTTGTGCCAGCACCAACACCAAATCCGATGGCTTGAAAAGCTTCAGGATTGAAACTTCCTTCGATATAAAATTCTCCATCAGATGCAATACACATAGCTTCTGGGACGCCAATTTGCAGCGGCAATACTGCCGATTTAGGAACATAAGCGCTTACTTTTCCTGTGCCGGATCTAATTGCTGCTTTTGTGGCTAGTATCATAGCGCCTGCCATCCCGTGGGAGGCTCCAACGATCAACGTGTGGCCATAGATGCCCTTGTGAGAAAACTTAGGTCTTCCAGGCAACCAAGATTTTACTTCGTTTGCCGTGATCAAATACCGATCGAAACCCGATGATCTTTCTTCTTTCAAACCTATGTCGATGATTTCCCATTGTCCAACGAAACGGGCTGCTTCAGGGAAGAAAAATGCCAATCTTGGTTTGTGAAAGCACAAGGTAATTGAGGCTTTCAAAACAACATCATCGGGCGAAGGAATGGATTCTCCTTGCAATACGCTGGGCAAATCAATTGCTATTTTGAAATTGGCTTTTAGGTTGATTTGCTTGATGATTTCGTTTAGTGTTTCACTGTTTTTATTGCTAAATCCAGACCCAAACAATGCATCCACAACAATTTCTTCAGGCGATACATGTTGAATTTCATGAACAGTTAAAACACTAGATTTTACTTTAGTTTTTGATAATCGTTCTAGATTAATTAAATAATCATCACTGTGTTTTTCGGCATCTAAAATCAGTACACGTACTTCAATTGAAGCGAGTGCCAAAATTCTTGCAATTGCTAATCCATCGCCACCATTGTTTCCCGGTCCACACAGCACCACGAAAGGCGATTTATACCCAACATTGTTCAAAATCCAATTGCAGCATTGTTCAGCAGCGCGTTCCATCAAATCGATAGATTGAATGCCTTCTGTTGAAATCGTGAATTGATCTGCTTGCCTGATTTGTTGGATGTCGAGCAATTTCATGGGAAAGATTTTATTTGCTCAAGGTAAGTAGGATTTTTCAGGTTTATGAAGTCTTCATCAATTCCTCATGAATGCGCAATACCTGTTGAATCACCAACTCGGTTTCATCGTTTTTGATAACCCAATTTGCCCTTTTTTCAAGCTCTACAGAAGAGAACTGATTTTTCATGCGGTCTTTAATCAATGCTTCAGTCATGCCGGGGCGCTGCATTACTCTTTGCATTCGAAGTGTTTCAGGTGCTGTTACAGCAATTACACCATCCAACGATTTTTCAATTCCTGTTTCAAAAATAATCGCAGCTTCTTTAATTACATAATGCGTGTTTTGTAAAGCGCACCATTCATTAAAATCATTGCCCACAGCAGGATGCACAACAGCGTTTAATCGTTTTAAAAGTTCTGGGTTTTTAAAAACAATTGCTCCCAATTCTGCTCTGTTGAGTGCCCCATCTTGGTAAATACTGGTACCAAAAATCTGGGTAATTTCCTTTATTAATTGATGATTTTTATTCATCAAGACTTTAGCGCGTTCGTCTGAATTGTACACCGGCACATTTAAAATCTTGAATATTTCTGCGATGGTCGATTTTCCTGATCCAATGCCTCCAGTGAGTCCGATTTTTTTCATGTTTGTTCAATTTGATGAACGAAAAGCACTGTGAAATCAGCGTTTCCGGATGATAGTTTCGACACTTTCGGGTTTTAACCGGATTTGCTTTGCGTAATTCGGAGCCTTCTTCACCTTTAAAATCAAGCGACCACCTTTCTGCACTTTTAGGTCATTTACATCAGCTACAATTAGGAAGTCTTCTGATTTAATTTTCTTGTAGTTTCTTAATGCAACCTGAAACACCACTTGCACCGTTTGAGGTAAAACATTCACACTATCACGCTGAATGAGGTGTTCGATAAATACAGGTACTTCAACATTGGCTTCCGTAAATCGGTCTATTTCTAGATGCACTGCCACTTCTGCTGGCTCGAAAGAAATTTCTGGGTGCGGTGGTTTTACTTTTAAATTGTATGAACCTGATTTATTGAGGTTGGTTAGAATTAATGGATCGGTTTCTACTTTTTCGATTTTTCCGGTGAGCTCGATAGGACCAGTAATGGTGATTGAGTCGGGTTTAATAGTTAGGCTGTCGACTAAGCCATGTTGTTCTACAAATTCTAAGAAGCTACTCACTTGAACTGGGACTTTGTTGTAGCCCCGATTAAAGAAGTTGAAGAAGATTGTATCAGGAAAAATATTGAGCGCCTTGATATCGCCGTGTAAACGATTGAAATAATCGATAGCATGCAAGGTAGTGAGAAAAGACCCGTTCTTTTCACCAGCCGGCATAGTGCCAATATTTCTGCCGTCAATAATGATTTCTGCCAGCTGCGGCCGCATCCGGTAAGTGAGCAAATGAAAACCGCTACCCGAAACCTCTATATCGGCTTGCTTGGGTAAACTTTCCATCAACACATGATCGATGGGCATATTGATGTATTTTACAGGTACAGCAAAGCGAGTGGAGTAGAAGCCATTAAAGGCCAACAACAACCACAACAAAGCCGATACAGCAAGGCAAAGCAGAAAAACAATGATTTTCCGCCTATTAAAAAGGGCCGAACGCCAAATCTGTGTGGATTTCGTTCGGCCCATTTTGAAATTTATTTAGCTGCCTGAAGCTGTTCTCCTGGAGCGCCTGAAGATACAGCTGATTTCTCGATGCGTAGTTTTCCACCACCTTCGGTTTCAATCACGAAAGTTGTTTCAGAAACCTCTACAATTTTACCGTGCACACCGCCAATGGTAACAACCTTATCGCCTTTCTTAAGGCCTTCGCGAAATTGTTTGGCTTCTTTGGCTTTTTTCATCTGCGGACGAATCATGAAGAAGTAAAAAACCACGATGATAAGCACCATTGGTAAAAGAGAAGCAAGGCTACTTTGTCCGTTACCGCCCATCATCAAAAAAGGGAAAATAGTTGTCATGTATGTGTTGTGGTATTGAGTAATTATTTTTCGGCTGGTTTTACATTACCAACCACGAAAAGTTTGTGTGTTGCAGGCTCTGTGTTTGCGAAAACGGTAACTGATTTCTTCGCGCTACCCGGTTTGCCTTTTGAATCAAAAACAACATCGATAGATCCTGATCCACCTGGAGGAATTGGTTGCTTAGGCCATTCAGGTACTGTACATCCGCATGAGCCATTGGCATTGCTGATGATTAGGTCGTTAGAACCTGTATTGGTGAATTTAAATGCGTGAGAAACTTTTTCGCCTTCCATCACTTCGCCAAATTGGAAAGTGTCGAGTTCGAATTTAATACTAGAAACGGGTACGTTTTCTTTACCATCTGCTGAGGCAGAATTGGTTACCATATCGGCAGTAACGCCATCTTTTTTCGTATCGCAAGACGCTGCTAGCATAAGTGCCAATGCAGGAATTGCCATTTTATAGATTGCTTTCATGTGTGTGCTCAAATGAGGCTGCAAAATTAATCAAATAGCTTTACCAATCATGATGAATAGCGCCTTTCATCGGAATTTAATTGGACTGTTTAGTCAGCCTTTCCAATCGAATGTTTCTATGCAGAAATTACGTGAATATTCCTTTGTAATCGTGCTGTTAAGGCTTGTTGATGATCAGTTTGGCCGAATACTTCCGTTGTTGGTTGCTAAGCTCTATGAAGTAGCATCCAGCTTCCATGGTGCTGAAATCTTCTTCATGATAGCCTGCAGGCAATGCCATCTTGTGCAACACGGTGCGGCCCGAAAGATCCAAGCAACGGAATTCCATATCCTCCGAAGGAACATAAAATTTTACACGATCCTGTGCCGGATTGGGAAACAACTTAATGTTAGCTGTGCTTTGTAGATTGTTGATTCCTGTAGGGATTTCGACTTGGATTTCGAGGGTTACACTTTCAGAATAGCAGCCGTTTTGGTCTATGCCAATAACCTGCGCACTTAGGTTTCCTTCGCCACCGTCCCAAAACACGATTGCGGTGTCTTTGTCAACAGAATAGAGCACATTTGAAATGAGACTTGAATTGCCAAGGAAATTCCAAAAATAAACTAAGCCATCTGCACCAGATACTTCGAAAACGCTGGTGTTCTGGCTTGGATCAACTTGCGACGGCCCAGAGAGTGTAATTACTGGCGAAGGAAAAATAGTGGCAGAAATGGTGTCGGGTTTGCCAATGCATCCGTCTAAGCTCAAGGTGATAATGTAATCGCCAGTGGCTGCTGGTGTAGCATTGCTTACAATGGTGTTGCGAGAATTGGCAGTGAATCCGTTCGGACCTACCCACTCAAAATTGCCAAATGGTACATCGGCAGCCGAAAGGAAGAGGATTTCGCCTTCACAAACTTCGTTTTCAACTGTGGTGATTTGTGCAGCTGGCGTGTTGAGAATTTCGATGTCGATATCACGTGTTGCTGCGCAGTTTTCGCCTGTGATGATAACCGAATAATTACCGGCTGAGCTTATTGAATCTGCTACAAATTCAGGGTTTTGCGAGAAAGATGTGAAGAACGACGGGCCTGTCCATTGAAATGTTCCACTACCTTCTAAACTGGTGGTAATGCGAACGGTGTCGCCCAAGCAAACCGGGCTGTTGCTAGTAACCGTAGTTGTGCAAGGCAAGCATCCTTCTGGTGCTACGAACAATATCGAAGCTGTACAGCTGGTATTGGCCAAAAATGTAGCAATGAGGTTTTCTGTGGCTCCGTTTGAAGACAATCCGTTGAGGGTAAAGTTTGTTTGACCGGTGAATGGTCCGTTTATCTCGACTGATTGTTCACCAACTGAAATGTTGAGCACATTAGCTGAAGGCGGGTTGAATGTCCAAACTTGGCCCGTTAGGCTGTATAAATTGGTTAATGTATCGCAGGAAGAAGGTGTTACAGTTAAACCGGAGATTAAACATGGCGCTACGAAATTGCAGCTAAATGTGCCGATTCCACCATTTTGCACAACGCTGACATTGGTTGCTAGGTTGGCAAAATTGGTAATCATCAAAACGTAATAATCGCCGCTGTTTATTGAATTGAAATTGGCCGTTTCTGTTGCTCCGCCTACATAGCTGCAATCAACAGTTTTTAAGGCTGTGAGTGAGTCGCACCAGTTGTTTTCTTCGGCAAACGGACCATATACGATAAAGTCTAAATCGCGGTTGTTTGAATTGGTGATAAAAAGCTGATGATCGCCAGGTGTATCGACCTTAAAATAGAACCAACCTGGATTGGGGCGTGTGTTCAAGCATCCATAATCTGGACCTACTTCAGCAGCACCAGCACCTACAGTGGCGGGATAAGTAATAGGCGACTCAAAACAAATTTGAAGTGCATTTTCACAAGTAGAATTGCCAATTTGTGAAAAAAGTGAGATGCTCGTGAAAAGCAAAAGTAATAGGGTAGCGGTTTTCTTCATTGTAGCGTGAAAGTCCGCAAAGTACTAAAGTTTTATGACTCAGAAAGCCTTTAAAGCATCATATACCAAATGAACGGGCAAGCCCATCACAGTATAAAATGAACCTTCGATTTTTGTAACGCCCACAAAGCCAATCCATTCTTGAATACCATAAGCTCCGGCTTTGTCGAATGGTTTGAACTGGCTCACATAAAACTCAATCTCCTCTTCGGAGAGTGTTTTAAAATGTACTTGAGTGGTGTCGCTCAGCAAGACTTTTTTCGTGTGATCTACCAAGGCGATGGCGGTAATTACTTGGTGTTCACGACCTGAAAGTTTTCGTAGCATTTCTGCTGCTTCTGAGGCATTTTCAGGTTTGTTGAGCACTTCATCGCCTAGCCAAACGATCGTGTCGGATGTGAGGGCAATCTCGTTGGCTGCAAGCGACTGCAATGCTGCATTTGCCTTTATTTCTGCTAGGTATTCCGCGATTTCCTTTCCCCGGAGGGAAACTGGGAACGCCTCATCTACCTGAGGAACACGAACGATGAAATCGGGAACAATAGCTGCAAGGAGTTCTTTTCGGCGGGGCGATCCAGATGCCAGCACGATTTGACGGCCAGCTAGTGTATTGGAAATCATCATGTTAAAAGGTAAATCTAAAAACCACCATCGACAAGACGCCTGTTACAATCAAGATTTTGCAAATCAAGGATGCGCGGGTGTAATCTGCTTTTTCGATCGCATTCCACAATGTGAATAGCAGCCAAACCAAAGGCAATTGAACTGCCACAGCGAGGTACCAAAACATTTCGTAAAGTCCGTAACTCCAAAGGTATTTCATGATCAAGCCCAGCGTAATGAGGGTAAACATGGCCACACTCATCGCAATGAATCTTGCTTGGTGTTCGCCAGCAACGATGGGCAATGTGCGGCAACCTTGTTCAAGATCGCCATCCATATCTTCGATGTCTTTTACAATTTCGCGAACGAGGTTCGATAAAAACGCGAAAATCGAGTAGCCAATCACCATCACCATACCTTCTTTGAGCAAGGTTGTGCCGACGTTGCTGGCATTAACATTTATAATTTCGAGCGATAAAAGTGCGCCGTTAGAAAATTCGAAAATGCCTGTAGTAATGGGCACCATTGCCGCCAAAAGTGCAATAAGGATGTTGCCCGAAAGCATCTGTTTTTTGAGGTGTGATGAGTAAAACCAGAGCGCTACAATGCTTATAAACTGAAGCACTGCAATCTTTTTGTTTCCGCATTTCCAAGCTAAATAAGCAGCAATTAAAAGTCCGAGGAAACTTAATACTAGGTGCCAAGTGATGGCCCAACGCCGCGAAATTGTTTTGCCTACCACCACACGGTCGGGCTTGTTGATTCGGTCGGTTTTGGTATCGAAATAATCGTTAATAATGTAGCCTGCAGCTGCAATAAAAAGGGTGGAGATTACAAGCAAGCCAAAATCGAAGGTTTTCATGTGCAAACCAATACCTTGAGGCAGAAAACCTTCGTTGAGCAATAGCGTAATGCCATGGTGCCAAAGGGTTTCGAGCAATCCATAGCGTACAGCTAACATCGTGGCTGCTATGATGAGCAGATTCGGAAGTCGGATAATTCTCAGATAGCCTGTCATGCCTCAAATATAGCGCTGAATAATTTGTTTACTCAACATTTCATAGATTTCAATCATTTCTGGATTGTCGCCCATTAAATCTTTGTGAATCTGCATGGTACGTTGGTCGTTTCGGCGTGCAGGACCCGTTTGCGCAATATCAGGACCGGGGTAACGCACCATCGAAACGGTTTTCTCCATCAGTGGTAGCAAGGCTTCGAAAGGCAAATCGTTTTTTAGGCAGTATTGGCGGGCTGTAAATGCAAGATGATTCACGAAGTTGTTCATGAAAACGGCTGTCATGTGCATTTTTTGCCTGTCGGCGGAAGTGAGTGCGAACGACTGAGCTTCAGTGATTTTCAAGAAGCTTTCTAGGAACTGTGCGCCTTTTTCACCATCCGATTCGGTAAACATGGGCACATCTTTCCAAACTACTGATGCTGGATCTCCGAACGATTGTGCCGGCCAGCAGACCGCGTTTCCGTTAGACGTTTTGGGCAAAATATCGATCGAAGTGGCGCCCGAAAAGTGCACGAACAGGGAAGCTTGATGGATCCATGTTTGCGCAACGTTTCCAATATGCGCATCGGGAACGCAGAGTAAAATGGGGGTTCTAATCGAAGGATCGTTGTTGGTCTTTAATCCAAACTTCGATTGCAGGTGGTTCATCCTTTCAGCATTTCTGCCTACCAAAATAACCTCGTATTCCGAATGCTGATCGAACAACATCAGCAGCGATTCGGCTAGTTTACCCGTACCAACTATGCGTATTTTATTGGTCGGTTGCAAGGGTTTTAGCTGGCTTTTTGATGCGGTTCCAAACAGCGAGCGTGGTTCCGATGGCCATCAAAATACAGCCTAGCCACAAAATATTGATGCCGGGAAATACAATGGCTTTCAAGATGATGAAGTCGCCTGCATTGGTTGTTTTTTCTGCAATTCGAATGTGGAAGCTTTCCTTTTCAGGATCTATCTTCCAGAGGCTAAACTGCAAGCCTTTTGCATCCAAGGTGGTATCAATCGAGGCGGTCGAAAACCCTCTGATGATGTAAACGGGCATAACCATTCCAACATCGCCGTTGAGGCCCATCACCTTGAGTTTTGCACCTACTGCAATATCCGATGCCTGCAGTTTGTACTTGACTGGATCAACACTTTTTTCTAAGCCTTCCAAAATCACCATGGCATTGCTGGTAAACACAGTGTCGCCTTGGCGCAATTGGTAGTCTTGTGGATCTTGCCAGCCGTCCTTTTTCTTGGTTTTCTCCTCTGGCGTTTCAACTTTGGCGTATGTAACGTGGGTGAAAATGTCTTTGTGGAGGAAGTGTTTTGTTGCAGGTTCAGCCACATTGCCCATCCGTGGGTTGGTTTGGATAAATGGATGTAGCGTAAATTCTTTGCTGTACTTGCCTTGCTCGTTCTTCTTGAAATAATCGACGTTGTAATAAATGTTGATACCCGCAGTTGAATCGCCGCGGTAAGCCACATGGTAGTCGCCCATCTTCACAGTGTCGTTGCGTGCCAGCAAGATGTTTTCGTTGTTCGGGAAGTCTTTTCCCAAATCGAAAGCGCTGGCGTTCTTCGAAATAAACTCCTGTTTACCCGTCGAAATTAAAGCACCGAGAAGCACCAAGCCGAAACCAATATGGGCAATCGACGGACCTGCTTTTGGCATTTTTCCTTTGAGCACTCTAAACAAGTAATCCATGTTGGCCACAACGGTGAACAAAGAAGCAAACATGAGCAGAAGCAGCATTTTATCCGACAGTTCAACCAAAACCGCCAGCAAGCCAGTAAGTACCAATGAAACACCGATTGGAATGAGGATTTTTTTCCAAAAGTCGCCCATGTTGGTTTTCTTGTACTTCAAGAATTGTGTAAAGGCCATCAGCACTGCAATTACCAAGGCAAAAGGTACTTGCCAAGCGTTGTAGTGTGCAATTACATCCTTTTGAGGGGCCAGTTTCGCTTCCGAAAGTTTTTTGAACATCTCGTTGGGCATCATCTCGTTGAGCGAGGCGAATAGGTTGGCGAGATTTCCAGACAGAAATTTATTGATCACCGGCGTGGAGGTGCTGAAGGTAATCTGAAAGGCAGAAATGAGCAATACCAAAGCGCCCACAAACATCCAAAACTCTCGAGATGTGGCACTTTCTTCATCCGTTTGTTTCGGCAAAGCTTTGTTCACGCCTCTAAAGAGGATAATGAGTGAAGCGATGAGGAATGCCGCCGTAACCAACTTCATGAATCCAGTGGCCAAGCTAATCACCAGCAACGAACCACTAATGGCTAACCAAATGGTGAGCTGATTGCCTTTGAGCATAAATGCGGATGGCAGCCAAATGAAGAACAGCAAGTAAATCAACAACTGCCCCGTCATGCCCAAGTCTGTAAAGGCATGTACCGAAGAGTCGCCCAATATTCCACTTCGTGTGAGGAAGGTTGAGTAAAGGATGAGGATGAAGGTGATGAAAATGAGGAATATCGCGGTGAGCAGTGATTGACCTTTGTTTTTGTTTACCAGCATAATGTGACCGCCAGCCACGAAGGTTAACCAAGGCACGAGGGAAGCATTTTCTACAGGATCCCACGCCCAGAAGCCGCCAAAACTCAAGGCTTCGTATGCCCAAGCGCCTCCCATGAGGATTCCAGTGCCGAGGATGGAAATTCCGAAGAACGTCCACGGCAGTGCAGGCTTAATCCATTCGCGGAATTCACCTTTCCACAAGCCTGCGAGTGCAAATGCAAAAGGAAACAGGGTAGAGGAGAAGCCCAAGAAAAGGGTTGGCGGGTGAATGGTCATCCACCAATTTTGAAGCAACGGATTGAGTCCGCGGCCATCTAAAGATTGCAAGTAATTCGCCGACTGCACAAAAGGCAGGTGCATGAAATCGGCATGATTGCGCAGTAACAAGAACGGACTGCTTCCGATGTGTGCATCGCCAATGTAAACGCCCAGAAGCATCGATGCGAGGAACATTTGTACCATCGAAATGATGGCCATTGTGGTAAATTCCCAAGCGCCAGCAATGCGCATCAGGAGGTTTGCCAGCACCATGTTCCAGAAAGTCCAAAGGAGGAAGCTCCCTTCTTGTCCTTCCCAAAAACAGGAAAGGATGTATTGCATCGGCATTTCCTTGTTGGAGTGTTGCCAAACGTAGTGGAATTCGAAGTAGTGGTTAAAGAGCATCCAGAACAACACTACGATGATTCCGATAACGGCAACCGAGTGAACGAGAAATCCTGTTCTGGCGATGGTTTTCCACTGTTTGGCTTCGGGCAAAAGACGGTCTTTGTGTGCGAAGGTGTAGGCAATGGTGGAGAGCAATGCACCTACAAAAGAAAGTATAGTAAAGAGGTGGCCTAATTGCCCCCAGATCAAGTGTTCGCCTTGGTAATCGATCATTTTTTGGGTTCAGTATTTTGCTTAAAGAGAGGCAGATGGAGCCGATTTGAACTCCTTCAGTTCTTCTTTTCCGTCGTTGTATTTACTTGGGCACTTCATGAGAATTTTGTCGGCGATGAAATCGTTGCCTTTCACCTTTCCGGTAATCACAACCGATTCTGACCGTTCGAAGTCTTGTGGTTTTGAGCCGTTAAAGAGTACCTTTTTTTCTAGTCCTTCATTGTCGACTAGATAGAAGGTAAACAGGTTAGCATTTTTTTCGGGATTGTAACTCATTTCCTTGGCAGTGTTGAGTTTGCCAGCTACGTGAAATTCTTTCCCTGGAGTTTCCATGGCTTCGGTAAAGGAAGCGTAGGTAGAGGAATCGAGGAAGGTGCTTAAGATGGTGCCGATAGCAACCGCAATGAGCAGAATGGCAATGATGTGTGTTTTTTTCATGGCCTGATTAGGATTTATGGTTCTTTTCGAGGCGGCTAATCTTTCGGTCGAGGCGGAAAAGCCAAACGGCTAAGCCAATAAAAACGATGGCGATTACAGCCACTACCACATATATTTTACCATCGGCGCGAAAAGCATCAGCCATTTCCGCCCCCAATGGAATTTCGGTGGCCATTAATGGGGTAACGAAGAGCATCAATAAGAAAATGAAGAGGATTTTGAACGCTTTCATAAGATATTGTTGTTTGATTCGATGCCTTTGCCATTGTTAGAAAAGGAATCCATCATTTTTTGGTATTCAAGTTTTTTAATTCTGAAGCCGAGTGTAGAAATCCAGGTGCCGATCATGATCCAACCAATTACTGCTGGATAAAACACCAAACGCATCGAACTGTTGAGGTCGTATGCAGAAAAAGCTGGATTTCCACCATTGCCTGGGTGTAAACTATCCACTTTGTTGAGGCGTGGATAAACCATGAGGAAAACCATGAGCAATGCAAAAGCAAAGATGTTGTAAACAGCAGCCACACGGCCACGTTTTTGTTCTTCATCCATCGAGTTTCTAAGGATGAGGTAAGCGAAATAAATGAGCAGCGAGATTGCGGCACCGTTCAGTTTCGGGTCGTTCACCCACCAACCGCCCCAAGTGAAGCGAGCCCAAACACTACCAGTGGTGATGCCGAGCAAGCCTAGAAGGATGCCCGCAAAGGCAAATTGTTCGGCCTTGAAATCGTCGTAGATATTGCTTTTGTTGAGGTAACGAATACTGTAGAAGAGCGAAACGCCCATCATGGCCATCATGCCAAACCACATGGTAACGTGGTAGTAGAGGTTGCGTATGGTTTCGTTAAGTACAAACAGGCGCGGCACAGCACCGAGCATGCCCCAGATGAGGGAGTACAGAACAAGAACAACGCCTGCTATTTTCCACCAGTGGCGAACGATAGCAGATGTTTCGGAGGTGCTTGTTGACATGTGTGATTTTGAGCGCACAAATTTAGGTGAAAACAAGTGATTCTCATGGAATATTTCGGGTGTAATTACACGATGCTCAGGAAAAAAAACTGATTCAAATTGAAATTTGATTTTTAACCTTATTATTGATTTCTAAAACTCAACCTAAAACTACAATCATTATGGAAGACCTTTTACTCGATCAAAACTACGTTCAAACAGAACCAACCGATTACGCTGGTTTTTGGATTCGCTTCGGTGCCGCCTTTATCGACGGACTCATTACAACAATTGCAGGCTTAGCCATTGTATATGCTACAGGCGGCACTTACGAGCAGCAGGGCTTAATGGCCAATTTCTTGAATATCGTTTTGGGCTGGTTGTATGCGGCATTCATGGAATCGTCGGAGCGTCAAGCCACTTTAGGTAAAATAGCGGTTGGTATTAAGGTAACCGACATGCAAGGCAATAGAATTAGCTTCGGACAAGCCACTGGTCGCCACTTTGCCAAAATCATTTCAGCTATCATTTTACTCATCGGTTACATCATGGCTGCATTCGATGCTAAGAAGCAAGCCCTGCACGATAAAATGGCTGGCACATTGGTGCTGAATAAATAAGCTTGGTTTTATAACCCTAGACACGTAACCCCAGACATGTAACCTGGGAACTCGTAACCCCGGGATATGTAGGCCTGGATATGTAACTTGGGAACTCGTAACCCCGGACTCGTAACCTGGGAACACGTAACCCCGGACTTAAGTCCGGGGCTGCGGGGAAAACACCTCTCCCTAACCCTCTCCACAGGAGAGGGAACTGCATTTCGACAAAACAGGATATTTCGTTAAAATTGGAAAGTCCACACAAAAATCAAAAGCTCACAATACCCGTGATCAGTCCCCTCTCTCCTGTGGAGAGAGGGCTAGGGAGAGAGGTGTTACGTGATCGATTTCTTCTCAAGCATCTTTTTGCGTATAGAAACGACAAAAGTATTTTCCATACGCAAATTGTAAGTCAAACATATTCCATATTCGATTGCCACTGAATAGGTAAGTAGAGTTGAAGGTTTAATTTACTGCGCGGGTTCCTGAGCTTTAATGCATCAAAAGCAACAGAATCGTCCAACCAACTTGGTGACTTTTAGAACCACAAATGCCACATTTCGCAAAAGCGCTGTTAGAGGCCGTAATAGTTCCATTTCTTCAGCCCCCGTTTACTCCATTTTCATCCACTTCTTCACCAACCTATTGGGTTTCTTTAAGCTTTTCAATTCGATAAAATAAATTCCTGTATTTAATTCAGCAATTCCATCTTGAATTGAAAATGATTTCTGATTCATCGTTTTTTCAATCACCGTTCTGCCTTGATTATCTCGAACAGTCAATTTTAAGGGCAGTGGTAAATCGGTGGTAAAATGAATGACCTCATTTCCCGGATTAGGGAACACATTAAAACTAAACTGCTCAAGCTTTTTAATGGATGTTTCATCATTCAAGCCCAAAGTATCGCAAACCGTGCCATCGACAGGGCCTAACAGATGGTTGGCTTGGTTGGGCGGGGTGTAATTAAATCCATACAATGGCAATTCATAATAGAATGGAATAAACTCTGCATTTACACCTTCCGCATTGGGTTGCTTTAAAATATTTGCATAAGGCACATCGGGTGTCGGCGTATAGTCAACGCAGCAAGAGCCCGCTATCATTTGTTTTAAATTCGGTGTTAAACTAAATACTCCAAGACTATCCGAAATAACAGTCAATGTTTCAGTTCCTAAGTCGAACTGAAAATTTTGACTTACAACCAATTGCACATTAGAGCGAACCATATAGATTTTACTTCCATCTGGACTCAGACTAAAGGGAGTAAAATCAATGAAACCATCATTAGAAATTACACCACCAAAATCAAACGTCTGCAAATTGCTCAACTCTCCTGTGCAGCGGTCAAAATCGAATACTTGCAATTCGCGAATATGCCCACCAAACCAATGCACGTATTTGCTGCCATCGGCGCTAAATGAGGCCCAAGCAAAATTTGTGTATGCAGAGTCTTGATTTGTGTAATAAGGCTCTAATTGCATAGAATATGGTGTCAATAGTCCTCTAACATAATGATTTTTTCTTTGACCTAATTTTAAAAACCACCAATCCCGTCCATTTGCATGACGACAAGCATCAATACCACCAGGAACTGTTAATATAGGCAATTCATATCTAATTGTTTCTTCTATGCTAAAGCCAACCTCTACTACTTTTATTTTACTGACAGAGAATAGCGTATCTATGCCCACATTATAAGGATTGGGAGAATTAGCAAAATTTCCGCTATAACTATTTAGTAAATAATAATATCCATCATTTACTCTAGGTTTTAAAAACAAGAAACCTCTGTAAGCGATAATCAACTCGTTAAAAGGTAAATCATTCATTTCAGTCAAGATACTACCACTTGAGTCAAACAAAGTTTTACCATTAAAAGCCATTAGAAAATTCCCTGAAGAATCTGAAATTGCAGCAGAACCTAAAGTAAATGGTGCAGGAAAATATTTCGTAGTAATGCTTTCTAACGAATCATCGTTAAACTTCATAATTCCTGTACCATTCAATCCATCATCTATACCATCGCAACCGAATTCGGGGAAACAAGTTCCCCAAATCCAGTTGTAGGCTTCTCGTTGGGCGAAAAGCGTATTCATGCACAATGTGAATGTAATAAGCAAGATTTTATTCATGCCTACAATTTAACCAATTTCTCAACGTGCTGCACTTTTCTGTTTTGATTGTGCACTCGATTTATATGCTCTAAACATTGTTTTCCACTAATGGTTTGGCGCTTGGCGGCGTTCGGGATAAGTTGTCTCAAATGTCTCATATTGATCTGAAAAACCCAAATAACTTGATGGTTATGAGAACTTCAGAAACCCGAATTGCGCTAACCAGTTGTTATGCAGCGTAATTCTTTCTGCCATTTTCGTTAAAATCTAAAACCTAAAGTTATTGGTACCAAAATAGACTGTTGCGTAATTAGTAGTCCAGACTTTATATAAACGCCTAATTTTTCCTTCATTTTATAATTTACTCCAAGACCAAATTCTGTATGCATCGACCCAATTCCATTTTCATATTGATTCCAAATATGGTTATAGCCTAGTCTCAAATTTAATAAAGGTGATAATCTTTTATTTGAGGGTAAATATTCGAAATCTCCGAAAATTGAAATTCCCTCAATACCTTCATAGTTCAAGTATCCTAAACCAATGCCGGTATACAACTTTCTTTTAGCAAAAGCGAGTCCGTTAGAAGTTGTAAAGTTAAATCCGTTTTGCTCTTCGTTGAGATTATAACCATTCCAACTAGGTCCTGGGTCAACTGTTAGAGTCCTGAATAAATAATGTTGGTATCCAGCTTCTAGTCGTCCAGAATAACTGATCTGAGCTTCTGCAACCGAAGTCGATCCAAGTAATAAAATGAGGATTGGAAAAAAGTGTCTCATATTGTTTGTTGTCTCTTTATTATGCCAAATAACGTTTTGCGGCTGCCCGAAAGTGGCGATTTCGAAGCACTTCACTGTTAACCAAGCAGAAACTTTGATAGAAGCACAAAGCTTGATTTAACCACTAAACCGCCACTTTTGGGTAAGTGTTGTTAGCTGCTGCCATTCTATTCACATTAGGTCTGTCGTTAAAATGTTTTCCGTAATTGTTCATTTGATCTTATGTTATTCTTCTTTGTATTCGGAAAAAGTGGTAAAGGTTTTTCCATCAAAACGACTCAATCCAAACGATCTTGTTCCAAACCAAAGATTCCCGTCTTTATCTTCTAAAATACTACGAACTGAATTGTTGATTAGTCCATCAGTTGTGGTATAATTTTTAAGAGTTTTTCCATCATAGGAGAAGACACCGCCTTCATCTGTTCCTAGCCAAAAAATTCCCTTTTTATCTTCTAAAATTGCAATTATACTATAGCGAACAAATACTTCATTTTCTCTAAAACTTGTAAATGTTTTCCCATCATATCTGCAAATTCCGTGTCTTCTGGTGGCAAACCAAATATTGCCCGCTTTATCTTCTGTCATCGACGAAATCATATCATCAGTAATGTAGTCTGGCGAATGGACATATTTTTTATCGGAAGCAGAATAAGCATTACTTCTTTCATCTTCGAGGAATAAATAATAATCGGTAGATGGAAGAAAATGTGTAAGGGTTTTCCCATCGTATCGCCAAACACCACCTCTATTAAAAGAGCTGAACCAAATATTGCCCTTTTTATCTTGAATAATATCACTGATCATTTTTTCTTGCTTATCACCAAAGAATCGGTGCTCATATTTGTAAAGAAAATTAGAAAGGTTGTTTCCATCATACCTGTAAATTCCTTTATTCATCGCACTAAACCAAATATTTCCTTCCCGATCTTCCAAAAGGGCAATAATCCTTAGATTGTTCAAAGTATCCGTTTCGAAATATTTGCTAAAAATATTCCCATCATATTTGCATATTCCTGCATTTGTGCCAATAAGGATGTTCCCCAATTTATCTTGAATAATGGAACTCGCAGTATTATCAAAGAGCCCATTTTTCGTTGTATAATTGGTAAATGATTTTCCATCAAAGCGGTAAACACCTTCCCCAGTTGTACTGAACCAAAGATTGCCATCCTTGTCCTGCAACTCACAAGTTAAATTTCCAGAAGTAGCACCTTGTGTCCGAACTATTTTTTGTTGAACGCCTTCGATTGGTGTTTGTTGATTTACATTGTCGTTGGGCAAGTCTGTTTTAACCTGTCCATTACAGGATGTAACAACGAACAATAATGCCAGTAATAGGTGATTAATATTTAGAAGATATTTATTCATTTCTCAGGTTTTAAATTATGATATTTCTAATTGGTTCTTGCTGAATGTTGTTTGTGGCAGTTCTCTGTGGTTGCATATAACTTTCAGATAGTTGCTACTTTATTTCTCTCCTCTACCAATTCAAAACCTAAACTACTACCTAAAAATTCTTCTTCGGTCAAATATATACTCTCTTCGGTTGGTATAAATGTTTCTCTATCAATTATTCTTCTTTCAACGACTATTCCGGCTGTTTCTGATTGTAATACCTTATATGTTATACAGGTTATGGGTTTGGTTTCATGGCCTTCGGTTTTAAAACAGTAAGGAGCAGGTTATTTGTAACCTTGGACTTCAATCAGGGGATTTATGATTGAAAGAGCACTGCGGAAAAGTTTAAAGTGAAGAGTTTAAAGTGAAAAGTTGAAAGGGTGAACGCCGCAGCCTCGGACTTCAGTCCGGGGATTTATGATTGAAAAAGCCCCAAACTCCTTAGTTTTTAAAGGAGTTTGGGGCTGCAATCTGATTAGGGTTAAATCTGATTCTTAAATGCTTGGTATGTCTTATTTAAAACTTGAAGTTTGCGCCCAAGTTCCATAAAATTGGCAACTGGTTGATGCGTTCAAACTTGATACGGTCGAAATAGAAGATGTTGTCGCGATTGTAAACGTTCGTTGCGCCAGCGGTGAACTCAAGCATCGAACGTTCGCCTGTTACAATGGTTTTCTTGAGGTTCATGTCTAAGCGATGGTAATCGGGCAAACGACCATTGTTTAGCGGCCCAAAGGCTGTTCCTAAAGTGCCATTGCTGTTGGTGAAGTTAGAACCTAAATCACCGCTCAAATTGATGTTTTCGTAAAAACCTTGTGTTTGGGTAAAAGGGAATCCAGATCCATAGTTCCAACGCACGTTAAAATCCCAATCGAGGTTCTTCCCGAAGGTATAAGACACCAAGAAATTTACGTTGTGGCGGCGGTCCCAAACTGGACTATATTCGATCAACTCATCCTCGCGTGTTACTTTCATCAAAGAGTAAACGGCCCAAACATACAAGCGCTTGTATTCATATTTAAGTACCACATCTACACCTTGCGAAGCACCACGCTCCAAAATATAATCAGACTTTAACACCTCTGGTTTATCGGCATTTGCCGGGATGTCGTCGTACAACTTGTTACGGTTGATGTTGGTTAATTGATTGAAATTAAAGTAGTAAGCCTCAGCATTCAAGGTGAGGTACTTGGTGAGGTTGCTCTCGAAACCAACAATAAAGTGACGCGCTTTTTGAAGTTTCGAATCTACTTGTTCATCTTTAAATGAGGAAGGAGAGTTATCTGGTGCAGAAAGGAAACCATAGAAAAGGTTCACCACATCACGGTCCGAAACACCTGCAATAAGATTTTGCGAATACATACCAGCCGCACCTTTAAGGCGGAAGTTTTTGGTAACATTGAGTTTCGCTCCAATTCTTGGCTCAGGCGAAGCCTCCGCAAGCGATGCATAGTATTGCAACCTGAAACTTGGCTCAAGCACCAATTTGCCTAGAATGGCTTTGTAGCGCATGTATAGTCCGAGCTCGGAATTGTTTTCTTGTTGGGTGATCTCACGATTTACTTCGTTGAAGAAGGTGTAATCGGTTGAGAATCCGATGGTTTCTACACCCCATTGGAAGTCGTTTTTCCCAAAGAAGTACTTAAAGTTCAAGCCCAAGTTAAACCCGCTGATGCGGCTATTTCTAGATGGTCTACTTGCTTCTTCGAGGCTAATTTGGTAGTCGGAATAACTCATAGAGCCATCGAACACAAAGCCGCTGGTGTTTGGAATTAACACGAAACTTGTGCCCACACCGTAAGTATTCCAGTTGAGGTCTTGCAAGCTACGGTAACGCACTTTGTCGCGGAAGTTAAAGGCCGACAATCCAAGTTTACTTCCGTTTTCGCCCGTGAAGGATAGTTTACCGTACAAGTCGGTGAAGTTGAATGGAAGGCCAGCCGTATCAACATAAGGATAAAACAGCTCTGCACTTTCCTTGAGGTACGAAGTTCTTCCACTGAGGAGGAAGGATGATCCAGCTGCCGAATTTTCTTTTTGCTTCTTCAGTGGGCCTTCTAGCTGCACTTTGGAAACGAATGGCGAGGCCGACAGTTTTCCATGCAGACCTTTCTTGTCGCCATCTTTCGTGGTGATTTTCATGATCGAGGAGATCCTTCCGCCGTATTCGGCGCCAAAACCACCGGTGTATACATCTACGTTACGAATTACATCAGTATCGAATACCGAAAATAAACCGATAGAGTGGAAGGGGTTGTAAATGATCATCCCGTCGAGGAGTACTTTGTTTTGAATCGGCGAACCGCCTCTGATGTAAAGCTGCCCACCTTGGTCGCCCGTAAAGGTTACCCCAGGAAGCACTTGAAGGTATTGTGCCAAATCGGGTTCTGCACCGATGGTTGGCAGCTTGTTCATTTCTTTGGTAGTGATCGTAGTAACTGATGCGCCGACGCGGGTTTGCTCGTTGTCTTTGTCGCCTGAGATCTCGAATTCCTTGAGAATCAACTCTTTTTCTTTGGCGTAAAGGTTCTGTTGCACGATCTGATTGGCTTTCACCGTAATTTTCTGGGATACAGAATCGAAGCCGATGGCAGATACCGACAAGAAATAGTCGCCTGCAGGAACTTTTGTGAGTGAATAGAAGCCATTCACATCTGTTTGCGCGCCTATGGTGGTGCCTTTTAGGAAAACATTGGTGAAGATTACAGGTTCCCCGTTCTTCTTGTTAAATACAAAACCACGTACGGTTCCTGTTTGTGCTGAGGCAGTTATGAAGCCGGCGAGTAAACAAATGGTGAGTAAAATTCTGTTGCGCATCCTGTCTTTTAAAGGCGCCAAAGATATACCGTTTTACTTCTATCACGCAGGAACATTTAGAGCGTTTTATCGCACATTTAAAATTTTGGGTGTGAAGAGCGGTGAAACTGGCCTCTACACTCCATTTGGATAGATTGTAAATTATGAACAGGCGCTCTGTGACGTATATGATTTAAACATCGAACCCAATATTTCTCTGGGAATGAATTGCCAATTGCTTCAATTGTATCAAAGTGGCAGTTCTCTTGAAAAGCATCTGCTGTTTGCCGGATAGAAAAAGTAAAGTGCAGCAAACTTTCGTTGTACTGCACTTTATGAAACAAATTCATAATAATCTTGATTTTATATATCTGCAAAATCCTCAAATTGAAAATTTTACAGTTTCTTAAATTAATTATTTACTCAATAAGTTTGAGTTTATATTAATAGATCTAACCGGGATTAAGATTTCACCTTGTCGCATTGTATTTTACAAGCTTCGGCTTTCATCAATAAGGTTCTAAGCACTGGAAGTTTTTTGGCAGCCCAAGCCCCAACTTCTAAGTCTTTTGAATCTGTAGATGCTTTTTCATACATTTTAATTGCCTTTTCATGTTCTTCAACAACCATTTCGCTGAATATTTTACCGTATTCTCCGCTCTTCTTTTCTTCTAATTTGGAATTTTCCTCTTTCGAGTCTTGGGTAATTGTTGCAGGAATAGAAACCGACTTTTTATCCGCTAAGGTTTTTAATTCAGCAAATGACCGAGAATATTCTTCGTCTAGTAATTTACCCAATTCAATTACGTGTGCTGAGTTTCCTCTTTTTTGTGAAGACTTACCTAATGCAATTTGCTGCAATTGCATTTCTGCCGCATTCAATAAGAATTTTACATCGTCGTCATTTTCAATTACAACCGCAACTTGGTCGTCGTCGCTCATTTTATCCATGTTTTCTTGCTGGGCAATTTCTTTCGAGTCAACTGCATTGCTGTCTGCACAAGAAGAAACAAGAAATAAAAACCCAGAAATGAAAAGTGAATTAAAAAGAATCGATTTTATTTTATTTGAATTTTTCATTTTATAAATTATTTGGTTTTAAAATCTGCAAGAGATAGGTTAGGATCTCCTGCAGAT